>CAZARD010000013.1:0-4020 GCA_964487505.1 uncultured Blastocatellaceae bacterium
ATTTTGGATTGGCCTCTGCCCCGGGTTCCAGGTTCCAGATTCAAGATTCAAGAACAATCCAAAATCCGAAATCCGAAATCCAAAATCCAAAATCCAAAATCCAAAATCGAAATGGTCCCAAATGCCATCTCCCCTGCATCAGAAACTCGGGAGCAGTCCGGCGTTCGCCCCGATGTCGCCTTTTGATGTCGATCTTCCCTTGAAGCGGCTGTTCGGCGCGAGAGCGAAGTTCTTCAGCGCGGGGTTCACGAAGCCGACGTTCGAGATGTCCTGAACGAAGAAATTACCCGACGGGAACGAGGTGTCGTCGCTGCCGACGCGGCGGTTGTTGATGATGACGTTGTTCTGGAACATACGCTTCGACTCGGCCGATCGTAGATCGGACAAACCGTGGATCCCGTAGTTCCCGTGGCCGACGATGTTGTCGCGGAACAGGAAGTTTCGTGTCGGCGAACCGTAGAATGTGACGATATTGCCGTTGTTGAAGGCGGTGTTGTTCGCCACCAGAACGTTCTCGCCGTCCGCGATCTGTATGAAGTAACCGCCGCCTTCGTACGGCGTGATGCCGATGTCCAGAAACAGATTGTTCGAGATCGAGAGATTGCGGAGCGTACGGCTCGGGTACGTGTCGTCCTTGCCGAGGATGTTTATGCCTTCGCCCGCACCTCGGATGATGTTGTTCTTGATGACGACATCCTCGATCGTGCTGAACGTGGCCTTGCCTTCCTGATTGCGGACGGTGATGCGGAACGCGGATCCGAGCCAGTTGTTCTCGAGGTAGTTGTCAGTGAACTGTACGCGCTTCGCGTTCTTGAGCTCGAAAAGGCATTTCATCGAGTTTTTGCCGCGCCACGATTCGGGTTTGTTGATCCGGTTCCCGCGCACTTCTATGTCTTGCGGAATCAGTTCGGCGCTCGCCGGATCAGACCCGCCGAACATTATGTTTTCGGCTCCGCCCTCAATGTAATTGTTGAGTATCTTGACGTTGCGCGTTCCGGTCCAGCCGCAGACCGCCTGCGTCTCCTCCTGCGGATAGGCGAAACCTTCGAAATAGCTGTTCTTGATGACGGTGTTCGCGCTGTTGAGGGCGACGCCCCGCCGCGTGACGCTGTTCGGCGTCGAACGGAAAAGGCAGCGGTCGAACTCGAGGTCGCTCGGGACGTCGCCGACGAGATTCGATGTCGCTCCGAGATAAAGGAGATTGTAGACGTAGTCTTTGGCGGTCGGGACGAACTCGATCCCTACAAATCGGTAGTGACGGGCGCCGTTCTCGGTCGTGACGGCCGGTTTTCCGCCGCCGCGCGTCGTGATCCGCGCCATCGAACCCGTCTGCGCCGGCGAAACCCTCTGGTCCGCGGGAAGCTGAACCACGGCCGAGCTTTGGATCGTGATGAAGTCCGCGATGTTCTTTTTCGGAAGGCTGATCTCGTTGTAGGTGGCGCCGGCCTGTAGCTGGATGATGTCGCCGCTTTCGGCGCGATTGATGGCCGATTGCAGATTTCCGCCCGCGGGGACCTTGATGATCCGTCGGTCGCCGATGACAACCGTTTCGTAGTTGTCCGAAAGAAAGCTTCCGAACATCACCGAAAAGACGCCAACCAGGGCCGCGACGGCCAGCGTTCCGCCAACCGCGATCAGGCCGAGGCGCAATTTCGATCGCCTTTGCGCCGGCGTCGAACGGGGTCTGACCCGATTCTGTTTCTGCGACATTATTTCGATCATTCCGCGGACGATTCTTATTCTATTGATAAACGGCGAAAAAATGCGAATTACCAAATAAACTTGGACGATAGGCGAATGTCGGACGCCTACCGCCGGCAGCTCGTCGCCGAAATCGCGGCCCCTTGCATCGCATGTCCGGATCCTGGGGAAAAGATCGTTTCGAAGAAATCCCTCGCCAAAACATCCAAAAACATTGTAAAATATCCTCGGCTTGCAGTTAGCCCGACCGCCCCGCCTTTTTCAATCAACTTATGTGCGGAATCAACGGAATCGCGTATTCGACGCGCTCCGGAAAAACCATCGAGCCCGGAACGGTCCGGCGGATGCGCGACATCATCGCGAATCGCGGGCCGGACGATGCCGGTCAATTCGTCGAAGGGCGCGTAGGACTCGGGCATCGTAGGCTTTCGATCGTCGATGTCTCGCACGGCGCGCAGCCGATGACGAACGAGGACGGGTCGCTCGTAATTGTTTACAATGGCGAGGTTTACAATCACGCCGACTACCGCGCGGAACTTGAAGCGAAGGGCCACGTCTACAAAACCCACTGCGACACCGAAACCATTCTGCATCTTTTCGAAGAACACGGCCCGCGCTGTGTCGATCTGTTGCGCGGAATGTTCGCCTTCGCCGTCTGGAACCGGCGCGACCGGTCCCTGTTCCTGGCGCGCGACCGGTTCGGCGTCAAGCCGCTCTATTATCACCACGCGCCGGACGGAAGCCTGACGTTCGGGTCCGAGATCAAAACGCTTTTTGAATCCGGCGAGGTCAGGCCCGAGATCAACTACGCCGCGTTGCCCGATCAGTTCGCAAATCACGGAACATCGCGCGATGAAACGCTTTTCCGAAACGTTCGGCGGCTGCTACCCGGACACACGCTGACCTGGCGCGACGGCGAGATCGAGATCTCGGAATACTGGGACCTGAAGTTCGAACCGAAATTCGGGCCGCGGGCCGATGCGGATTTCGTCGATGAATGGCGAGAAACGTTCCGCGAATCGGTCCGGCTGCGTCTGATGGCCGATGTCCCGCTCGGGATGTTCCTTTCCGGCGGGATCGATTCGTCGGCGATCGCGGCGATGATGTCGCGGATGGTCGATGCGCCTGTCAAGACGTTCTCGGTCGGGTTCCGCGAACGCGAGGCGAACGAGTTTGAATTCGCGCGGATCGTCGCTCGTGAGTTCGGCACGGAGCATCACGAGATAACGATCACGCCCGACGAGTTCTTCGATAAGCTCCCCGATCTTGTCTGGCACGAGGACGAGCCCATCGGGTTCATCGCGTCGGTCCCGCTCTATTTTGTTTCAAAGCTCGCCCGCGACCACGTGAAGGTTGTGCTCACGGGCGAAGGCAGCGACGAAATGCTCGCGGGCTACGGTCGATACGCGAAAGCGCTCCGGATGCTCGAACTTGGGGAACGCTACGAGTCCGTCGCGCCCGCTTTCGTTCGTTCCGCGGTCCGCGCCGGCGCCTCGCGGATCGGCGGGAAGCTGAGCCGCACCTTTTTGACTCGCGACGCGGATATCGGAAGTCTTTTCCTGGACAATTTCGCGGTTTTCGGGCGCGAGATGCAATCGCGTCTTTTCTCGGCCGAAACAAAGGCGCGCATCGACGATTCGGACCCGTATTTGCTTCAGAAGCGCTGGCTCGCCAAATGCGACGCGACCGAAACTCTCGACAAGCTCTTGTACGTCGATTCGAAAACGTATCTTCACGAGCTGCTGATGAAGCAGGACCAGATGTCGATGGCGGCCTCGATCGAATCGCGCGTCCCGTTCCTAGACCACCGGCTCGCCGAGCTATCGGCCCGGATGCCGGTCAATATGAAGCTCCGCAGCGGGACGACGAAGTTCCTGTTGAAGGAAGCGATGAAGGGGATCTTGCCGGATGAGATCCTTCATCGGCCGAAGATGGGCTTTCCGGTCCCGGTCGGCAACTGGTTCCGAGGACCGTTCCGGCACATCATCGACGAATTCGTCCTCGGCGAACGCGCCCAAAAGCGCGGGATGTTCGACCACGGATTCGTCGCAGACCTTGTCCGGCGCCACAACGCCGGGGAGAATCACGACGAACGCCTTTGGGCGCTCGTCAACTTCGAGATATGGCAGAGGCGCTTCTTCGACGGTGAATCTGCCGATTCTGGATTTTAGATTTTGGATTGCGTCGCAGTTTGAAACTCAACAAAAGAGCTGAATCTTCAAATAGCCAATCCGCTACGTCAAGTCACCCAAATCCAAAATCAGAAATCCAAAATCCCAAATCCAAAATCCGAAATGGAAATGCTTTCCCAATTAAAAA
>CAZARD010000013.1:4120-7909 GCA_964487505.1 uncultured Blastocatellaceae bacterium
AAATCCAAAATCCCAAATCCAAAATCCGAAATGGAAATGCTTTCCCAATTAAAAAAGACCGGCGTTGAGATGTACCTCAACTACTTTGGCCACCGGCCCGAGATTGATAATCCCGACTGGGCGATCGCGTCGGAGGAACTGCGCGAGGTCGAGATCCGCTGGCCCGAATCCTATCAGTGGGACGCCGCGTCAGACTGGGTCGATATCCTTCTGTACGGTTTTCGGCAACACGTTCCGGTCGAGCTCGCCGCCGATATCCCGCAACGCTACCGAGGCACGGTCAGTTTCGAAATGATCATCAACGGCCGTCGCCGACGAGTGGCGATCGGTTACTCCGACTATATGACGATCGACGACGATTGCGCCGAATCCTGCGATCTCTATTTCAAGATGCAGTACGCGAAGCGCGGCTATCCGTTCGCCAACGTCGTGCCCGGCGGATACGTGCCCGATGGCAAGCGGCTCTATCAGCATCTCGGAAACCTTCGCGATCTTCGCCGCCGCCGATCGTTTCGCCACGACGCCTACGGACGTTTCGGTCTTGCCTTTGCGCGCGAGATCCGCGAACGGGCCGTCGCGATCCTCAATGATCAGCAACGATTCGCGTTCGAAGGAGGAATGAAGACGGTCTACTATCTCGAATTCCTGCAAGAGGTTGCACGGTCAAAGGTCTGCATCGACTTGCCCGGTCTCGGCGATTTCTGCTTTCGCCTTATCAACTACCTCGCCGTCGGATCGTGCGTCATCGCCTACCCGCATCGGACGATGCTCAACGCACCGCTCGTCGATCGGCATCACATCGTGTATTGCAAGAAGGATTTCTCCGATCTTGTCGATCTTTGCGAGCATTACCTGACGCACGACGAAGAACGCGAGCGGATCGCCGCCAACGCCGCTGGCTTCTTCGACCGGTATTTGCACAAGGACAATCTCGTGAAATACTATCTGCGCACCTGCCTCGACCGGCTGAAATGAGATGACCCATCAAGATCCACAAGCTCTGTTTGGCTGCGACATCATTTGCTTTTCGCACGATTGGACGGGCGATCCTCTGTCGAAAACCCACCTGATGCGCGTCTTGTCGCGCGACAACCGAATCCTCTGGATAAACGCCATCGCGAACCGTCTGCCGACCGCCTCGGGCAAGGATGTCGCGCGTATCTTCAAGAAACTGAGGAGCTTTGCCGAGCCGGTCCGCGAGGTCGAGCCGAACATCTTCGTCCTCAATCCGCTTGCGGTACCGGCCTACGGATCGGCCGCGATCCGTTCGTTCAACCGGAAATTCCTGCTCAGGCAGGTGAAGAAGGCGATGCGCGGCCTCGGCTTCCGCGACCCGATCAACATAGTCTTCAATCCCGCCGCCGGGTTGCTTGCGGGGCAGTTGGGAGAGCGCCAGTTGATCTATTACTGCGTCGACGAATACACGGCGTTCACGGGTGTCGCGGCCGGGCTGCGAGAGATCGAAGAAGATCTTTTCCGCCGCGCCGACGTGGTCATCGTCTCGGCCGAAAAGCTCTTCGAATCGAAGAAGCGTTTCAACCCGAACACGCATATCATCAGGCACGGCACGGACTGGAATCATTTCCGAAAGGCGCTCGGAGCGGCGACCGCGATCCCGGACGAGATCCGCGACCTGCCGCGGCCGGTCATCGGCTTTCACGGGTTGCTTGCGGATTGGGTGGATTTCGAGCTTATCCGAAAGACCGCGGAACATTTTTCGGGCGGATCGGTCGTGCTCATCGGAAAGGTCACCGTCGATGCCGAGAAAAAGATCCGCATCCTCGAAGGGATCCCGAACGTACATTTCCTCGGACGAAAGCCGTACTCCGATCTTCCGGCATACTGCAAAGGCTTCGATGTCGCGCTCAACCCGTTTGAGATCAGCGAGTTGACGCTCGCCGCGAATCCCCTTAAGGTGCGCGAGTACCTGGCGGCGGGGCTTCCGGTCGTATCGACGGACATACCGGAGGTCCGCGTGCTGGAAGATTGCCGGGTCGGCGTCGATCACGACGATTTCATCGCCGGAATCGAGGAGCAGCTCGCAAATCCCAAACCGCGCGCCGAGATCAGCGACCGCGTCCGGCACGAGAGTTGGGACGCGAAGGTCGACGAACTGAGAACGATCCTCGCGACCACCGGCGGACGTATCTGATGAGAATCAAGCGAATTTTCTTTTTCGTCGCGTTGGCGCTTCTTTCTTGGGTGGCGGCGGCGCCGTTTCTTCCGGGATTTCTGATCGTCGAGAAACCGGTCGATCGGCCCGACGCGATCATCGTGCTCGGCGGCGGAGCGTCTTACGTCGAGCGGACCCGTTACGCGGCCGAACTCTTTGCGGCGGGTAGGTCGGCCCGCATTTTGCTGACGGACGACGGGCTTCAGGGCGGCTGGGACAAGGCCGAGCAGCGTAATCCTTACTTCTGGGAACTCGCGCGGCGGAGCTTGATCGCGAACGGCGTTCCCGAAAGCGCCGTCACGCTTCTTCCCGGCGTCGTCGAAAGCACGCGCGACGAGGCTCTGCTCTTGTCGGCGAAAGCCGGCGAGCTCGGGTTGCGGCGCGTGCTGATCGTCACCAGCCCGCATCACACGCGGCGTTCGCTTGCGGCATTTGAACGCGCTGCCGGCGGCCGCGTCGAGTGTGGCGTCGCTTCGCCGGCTTCCGATGTCGGTGCTTTTTGGTGGCTCACGCGCCGCGGCCTGAGCCGAGTCGCGCTTGAATATGTGAAACTGGCGTGGTATTGGGCGTCTTTTTGAGCACGGGACGAGAGGTCCAAGAGAATGAACGACATAGCTGAACAGCACATACGAGAAGTCGCGGCTGGCGAAAGGTTCGAGTTCGGCCGAAATTGGGCGAATTTTCTTACCCTGCTGGACGAGGAAAGGATCGCGAACGCCGAGGCATCGCTGGGTGAGATGCTCGAAGTTGATTCGCTTGAGGGCAGATCCTTTCTCGATATCGGGTCGGGCAGCGGACTGTTCTCGCTCGCCGCGCGCCGGCTCGGCGCGCGGGTTCATTCATTCGATTTTGATACCAATTCCGTCGCCTGCACGAACGAACTACGCCGCCGGTATTTTGAGAACGATCCTGATTGGAAGGTAGAACAGGGATCGGCGCTCGATCGGGGATATGTCGCGAGCCTCGGGAGCTTCGATGTCGTTTACTCCTGGGGCGTTCTGCACCACACCGGGTCAATGTGGGAAGCGCTCGCGAATGCCGAAACCGCGGTCGGCGAACGTGGGAAGCTGTTCATCGCGATCTACAACGACACCGGTTCGCAGGCGGCGCGCTGGCTGGCGATCAAAAAGCTCTACAACCGTGTCCCGCGCTTATTGCGGGTTCCGATGACCGTCGCCGTCTACTTGCCTGACGAACTAAAGCAGTTCGCGAAAGCTATGATCACGCTCAGGCCGCTCGACTATCTGCGGTCGTGGACGCAGTACAAGAATGCCCGGGGAATGAACAAATGGTACGACCTTGTCGACTGGATCGGCGGGTATCCCTACGAATACGCCTCGGCGGACGAGCTTTTTGAATTCTACAAGAAGCGGGGATTCACGCTGACCAGACTAAAGACCAAGGGCGTCGGCCTCGGCTGCAACGAACTGGTTCTTGAACGAAAAAATGCAGAACCCCGCACGAAGTAAGGGGGCCCGATCGCGGAGCGATCGCGTTGCGGCATTCGCGATCTTCAGTTCGCTATTTGCGATTGGTCTTGCAATGCAGAACCCCGCACGAAGTAAGGGGGCCCGATCGCGGGAGCGATCGCGTTGCGGCATTCGCGATCTTCAATT
>CAZARD010000013.1:8009-55577 GCA_964487505.1 uncultured Blastocatellaceae bacterium
GTAAGGGGGCCCGATCGCGGGAGCGATCGCGTTGCGGCATTCGCGATCTTCAATTCGCTATTTGCGATTGGTCTTGTAGTGCAGAACCCCGCACGAAGTAAGGGGACCCGATCGCGGGAGCGATCGCGTTGCGGCATTCGCGATCTTCAATTTGCGAATGATCCGAGATCGAGACGCCGATCGCTAGGTCATTGAGCTGGTTGCTGACGGGCGTCACGCGAGAACGCGTGACTCGTACGGACTATCCGTTGTCGGCCCCCATTTTCTCGAGCAACTCGGCGAATCTCGGGTCGTTTCTGACCGGTTCGAGGCAGACGTCGTTCTCATAGAAGGGCTTGTTCTCGTTTCCGAGCTTGACCGCGCGGTTCAGCCATTTGAACGCCAGATCGAATTCCCCGAGCTGCGAATAGGCCTCGCCGACCCAGAACGCCATATCGTGGTCGGATTTCGCAAGCGCGAGCGCCGCGTCTGAAAGCTGCGCTCTGGCGTCATCGGTCCGGCCGACGGAGGCGAGAAAGGCCGCGAGCAACGGGCGGATGCCGTCCATTCCCGGATTCTCGTTGATGACCCGCTCGAGCATCGCGATCCCTTCCTCACGGTCGCCACGATGAAAGAGTGTCGCCGCGTGGAATATTCGGATCATCGGATGGTTCGGTTCCGACTTCCGACCGCGTTCGATCTCACGCATCGCCTCTTCGAACTTCTTCTGATAGATGAAAATTCGCGCCCTATTGTATGAGGCGACGACGCGCGCCGCCGGGTCGAGCCTTCCGAGCTTATCGAATGACTTGAGCGACTGTTCGTATTCGCCGTCAAGGCGGTGCATCACGCCTTTGACGAAATACAGCGGGGCCTCGTTCGGGAACTGCTCCTGCAACACCTTGATCTCGGCCCTCGCTTTTTTCTTTTCGCCGCGGGCCATATAGATCAGAACCATCAGAACCCTCGCTTCGACGACGTTCGGATCGTAAAAGAACGCTTTCGTGAAGGCGTTTTCCGCGTGCGTATAATCTTCAGGCTCGCCCAACCCTTTGAAGAACCGGTTGGCGAAGCAAGCGCCCAGCCCCGAATGCGCGAGCGCGAAATGCGGATCGAGATCGATCGCGTGTTTGAAATTGTGGATCGCGGCCTCGCAGTCCTCGTTCGAGACTGTACGGAAGATGAAACGACCGAAATTGTCGCGACCGCGCAGATATTCTTCCCACGCCTCGGCGTTGTCGGTCGGCCGCCGTCCCAGTTTCTCCTGCTCCTTTTCCGACAGTTCGAGCCGCAGGCCATCGAGGATCCGTTGCGCGATCATGTCCTGGAGCTGCAGGATATCGCTGCCCTGCGCATCGATCCGGTCGCTCCAAAGAATCTCGCCGGTCGAAACGTCGAGCAATTGGGCGGTCACCCGCAGGCGGTCGCCGGATCGCAGGAACCCCGCGGTCAGCACGGCATTGACATTCAATTCCTCGCCGGCCTCGCGCGGATCGATGTCCTCGCCCTGATATTTGGCAATCACCGAACTCGGCCTAACGATCAGCGATTTGATCTGCGCGAGCTCGGTGATGACGGCGTCGGCGAGCGAGAACTCGTAGAAATTCGAGGCCGGATCGCGGCTCAGGTTCTTGAACGGAAGGATCGCGACGCTCTTTTTCTCGGTCCCGGTCGCGGTCAGCGTGATCTCCGGCGCGAACGACGGCGGGTTCGAGACAGATGAAGTTCGTCCGGTCATCGAGGTTTCGGTGCCGGCCTTGCCGGTGATCCAGTTCCAAGCGCGCTTCATCACATTGTTCTCGATGTGGCGCGGCGCGAACGTGTCATTTTGCATAACGGGCATTCCCGATATCTCGTTGAGGACCGACCGGATGTCGTCGCGCATCGTCGCGATCTTCTGGTACCGGTCCCGCGGATTCTTGGCGAGGGCCTTGTCGATGATCTCCTGCAACTTCGGCGGTGTCGGCTCGGGACGCATCTCGGCGAGCGGCTTGGGAGTCCCGTGAAGCACCTGGTGACGGACATCGACGACTGTTTTCCCCTGAAACGCCCAAATTCCGGTCAACATCTCGTAGAGCAGGACGCCGGTCGAAAAAATATCGGCCCGATGATCGGCCGTCTCGCCCTTTGCCTGCTCGGGCGCCGCGTATGTGGCGGTTCCGTATGGGATACCGACCTCGGTGATCTCCGACCGGTCGAAGGCCTTCAAATGTCCGGCCGGCTCGTCCTGGATCAGTTTCGCGAGCCCGAAATCGAGTATCTTCGCCTGTCCGCCCGACGTGACCATCACGTTTCCGGCCTTGATGTCGCGATGGATGATGCCCCGCGAATGCGAGAACGCGAGCGCGTCGCAAACCTGCACGGCGATCGAAAGCGCGCTGCGCATTTCGAGCGGACGCCCGGCGACCAGTTGCCGGACGTTCTTGCCCTCGATGTACTGCATCGCGATGTAAAAAACGCCGTCGGCCTCGTGGAAATCGTAGATCGTGCAGATGTTGGGGTGGTCGAGTTGTGAACAGAGCTGGGCCTCGCGTTCGAAGCGCTTGAAGTTGGCGGTTTTCGCGGTAAGTTCCGGGGGAAGGATCTTAATGACGACGGTTCGATTGAGCTTTGTATCGAGCGCCTTGTAAACCGTCCCCTGCCCGCCCGCGCCGATCTTCTCTTTGATTAGGTATTGATTGATCTTCGAACCGATCATATAGCCTTGTCGGATAACGGATTGTCCAAGTTTACTCTTGAAAGCAACGTCAAGTAAAGCTTGAACCCACGGCTAGCTCCACTTTGTGAAAGCGTGCGCACTAGGGCGGCCTCAGCATCCACGAGGGAAGTTCGAATTGCCCGGGTCGGCTCTTCGGGTGACGATCATCGACTTTCATTGGGCTTTGCGAAGCCCGCGGGAAAGTGCTCAGCCGGCGCTTCTGCCGAAAGCGCCGAATTCTCGGCGAATTGCGATCGGCCTCATAATAATTGGTTTTACCTGTGATGGAAATCGAGTACTGTTGGTAAAGCGTTAGTGTTGAACTGCGAGCCACGCAAAGTTTCAAAGAGTTCAGCGAAACCTTTGTTATAGTGGAGCAATAGGTAATCAGGACCGTCTGTAAACAGTTCTCAATCGAAAATGTTGGATTGCAACTTGCATTAATTGGTATCACCAATTATGATGTTTTCGTCTAAATGGGGCAGTTATCCTTTGCTCGTGCATCATAAACGGCGATTTTCAGAAAGAGAGGAACAAGAGTAATGAAAACTGGTGGAATCCGTATGGTCGGCGCGGTCGTCGCCGTGGCATTCATTTTGGTGTTGGCGGTTGGAGCGTTGGGGCAGGAGTTCCGCGCGACGATCACCGGCGAAGTTAAAGACCCGAACGGCGCCAGTGTCGTCGGTGCGACCGTCGTCGTTACGAATGTGGCGACGAACGTCAGCAGCACGGTGACGACGAACAACGACGGCAATTTTACGGTTCCGTTTCTCGTCCCCGGGAAGTACAAGGTCGCGGTGACGCAGACGGGCTTTAAGCAATCCGTCCGCGAGAACATCGAGCTCAACGTCGATGATCGCGTGACGGTCGACTTCCAGTTGGAGATCGGAACGCAAACGGAGGTCAACATTATCGCCAACGACGCGTTGGTCGAAAGAGGATCGGTAACCACCGGAACCGTGATCAGCAACCGGCAGGTCGAGGAATTGCCGTTGCCCGAGGGTGCGGTGCTGACGCTCGTGACACAGGCGCCCGGAGTCGTTTATACCGGGAACCCACAGTTCACTGGGCCAACCGCGAACGGCAACCTCGCATCTTTCAGGACGAATGGAGCGGGCGGCAATCAGATCAACTTGGACGGTTCACCGAATCTGGCGTTTTCCGGCCAGGTCGCATTCACGCCGCCTTCCGATGCGGTTCAGGAATTCAAGGTCCAGACCAACAGTTTCGACGCCCAGAACGGTTTCACCGCCGGATCGACGGTCAACGTCGCACTCAAGAGCGGAACCAACAAGTTTCACGGTTCGGCCTACTATTACAACCGCGACAAGAGCCGGACCGCGAACAACTTCTTCAACAACCGGCTCGGACTCGAACAGGCACCCCGCAAGTATTTCCGTTACGGCGGTTCGGTCAACGGACCGATCTTCAAGAACAGGACGTTCTTTCTTTTCACTTACGAGAAGCAGAAGGACAATATCTCGGAACCGACCACGTTCAGAGTTCCGACCGCACTGCAGCGCATCGGAGACTTCTCCGAGATCCTTCCGTCGACGGTCATCTACGATCCCGCGACCGCCTTTCTCGGCAACACGACCTGCGGAACGACGGGCACCCTCAACACTGTCTGCCGAACCCCGTTCAGCGGCAATGTGATCCCCTCGGCCCGTATTAATGGAGTGGCTCAGCGCTACCTCAACCTGTTTCCGTTGCCGAATCTGCCGGTCGTCAACGGCATCGGTTCGTATGCGTCGAACATGAACCTGATCCGGCCGTATCAGTCATTTCTCGGAAAGGTCGATCACAATTTCAACGGCAACCACAAGATTTTCGGCAAGTACTATTACAGTAAGAGCTCGGAAGACCGCTACAACTGGATGGGCCAGCCCGATTCGCCGACCCGCGGATTTGAATATCGCGTCAACAAGGGCGGAAACATTGACTACACGGCAACGCTTTCCTCGAGCCTGATCTTCAACGTACGTTCGAGCTACAACCTCTTCTCGCAGGAACGACGGCCGGCGAATCCGATTGCACCGTCGACGTTGGGGTTTTCGCAGGCGGCGCTGACGTCTTTCCGCGGCTCGACCGTGATCCCACGGTTTGACTTTGCGAGCTTCACGACGGCTACGATCCCGAACGCGATCGGGTCGAACCGCTCCGATTATAATGAGGGACTGTTTCGCCCGTTCAACCTGTTCTCCGTACAGCCGACGCTGACGCAGATCATGGGCAACCACATCTTCCGCTACGGGTATGATTTCAGATTATTGAAGGAAAAGAACGAAACCAACGGCTTCAGGTCGGGCCGCTTTCAATTCGATGGAACGTACACGGTTCAGGCCTCGAATACGAGTTCCGCACTGCGTAGCGCGTACGGACGGGATCTTGCGGCGTTCCTGCTGGGCATCCCGACTGCCAACACGTCATCGAGCTTGATCGATAATCCGAGCGTATACGATGTCAAGTCGACATACCACGGCTTCTTCATTCAGGACGACTGGCGGGTGAATCCGAAACTGTCGATAAACTGGGGACTTCGCTATGAATTTGAAACCGGCGTGACGGAGGCTCAGGGTCGGATCGTCACCGGGTTCGATACGTTGTCCGCCAACCCGCTACGGGCCGCAGCGGTTGCGAACTACAATGCGAGCGTGCCGGCGAGCGTGCCGATCGATGCCTTCCAGAACCTCGCGGGCGGTCTGCTGTTCGCGTCAGGAAGCAGCGACGCCAACCAGAGACCCGACAAGAACAACTGGCAGCCGAGATTCGGTATCTCGTATGCGCTCGACGACAAGACGGTGGTCCGTGCGGGATTTGGTATCTTTGCGGCGCCGTTTCAGATCACGGCCGTCAATCAGGCCGGGTTCTCGACGCCGACCCTTTTCACGCCGTCGACAAACAACGGTCTGACGTTCATCGCGGATCTGAACAACCCGTTCCCGGGCGGCGTCGCCGACTCGCCGGGTTCGAGCCTCGGGCTCGCGACGTTCATCGGTCGCGATCTGACTGTTCTGTCTAATCAAAGGAAGAACGCTCAGTTCTGGCGGCTCATCGTCGGCGCGCAGCGCGAGGTTCGGTTCGGAATCGGCCTTGAAGCGAACTTCATCTATTCTCGAGGTTACGACCTGGCGGTCAACCGCTCGATCAACAACATCCCGGTTCAGTACCTGAATTCCGGGCTGGAGTTCAACTCAACGGTTTCGACTTTTCTTGGCGCGTCGGTTTCAAATCCGTTTCGCGGACTCGTGCCGAGCAACGCGACCTATAACGCGGCAACGATCGCCCGCCGAAATCTTCTCACGCCGTTTCCTCAGTTCGGCAACGTTGCCCTGTCGGAGTACAACGGCTCCAGCACTTACGCCGCGATCCAGTTCCAGGCCGTCAAGCGATTTACACAGGGTCTTTCTCTCAACGCTTCGTACACTTTCTCGAGAGAGCACGAAAGCACCGGCTACTTGAATCCGCAGGATACGAGTCTGACCGAACAGGTTTCTCCGACAGAACGTCCGCACCGTATCACCGCTTCGGCCGTTTACGAACTTCCAATTGGTCGCGGCCGCGCGTTCGGAAAGGACTGGAACCGATGGCTTGACGCGATCATCGGCGGATGGCAGTTCCAGTCGAATTACGAATGGCAGTCCGGCGAACCGCTTGTCTTCGGCAACGTTTATTATGATCCTCAGGCGGTTAGTCCGTGGCTTTTGAAGAGCCGTCTAGGCAAAAGGAACGAACAGGGACTTCGCTACGGCGTCGATGTTCCGGCTTTCGATATCACCGGTTTCTATCCGGCGGGTTTCGTTTTCAACGGAGCCTCGGCGCCGGCGTCGATCGGGCTCGGAACGACAAACATCGGCAGCGGCAACACGCTCCGTTATTTCCCGCTGACGACCGGCCGACTCCGCAATCAGCGCTTTCTGAACTTCAACATCGGAATGTCGAAGAATTTCCGGATTCGCGAGGGAATGAAGGTCCAGCTTCGGGTCGAGGCGATCAACGCACTGAACAACCCGTATTTCAGCGCTCCAAACCTGAATCCGAGCAACACCCCGAACCTGACGACACCCGGCGCCAGCAATCTGGGCAGGTTCGGTTTTACCAACGGCCCGACGCGTCAGCCGCCGCGCGACATTCAGATCGGAGCGAGGTTCACTTTCTAATCGATCCAGACCTCGGATCGGTACTGGACGATACGTCACGAAGCCTGATGAGCCTTGCGGGCTTCGTGGCGCGTCCTTTTACGCCAAATGGTCAGACGGACAATCGTTTTTGGGACGTTACTTCTGACGTGCGCGGTCGCGCGGGCAGCGTCAGGTGACATCGTTGTCGCCGCTGACGGATCGGGCGACGTACGGACGGTGGCCGAGGCGATCGCCAAGGTGCCGGAAAACAACCGGCGCCGCATCACGATCCGGATCCGCGCCGGAACGTATTTTGAGCAGATCAACATTCCCGCGAACAAGCCATACGTCGAACTGATCGGTGATGGCGCTGGCAAAACGGTGCTGTCTTTCGACATCAACAACGCACGTGCCGGAACAACCTCGGCCGCCTTTGCATTCTACGTTGCGGGACACGATTTTCGTGCGTCGAACATTACCTTCGAGAACTCCTTCAAATACAAATCCGGACAGCCCGGCAGTCAGGCCGTCGCGGTGCTCTCCGATGCGGACCGGTCGATATTCAGGAACTGTCGGTTCATCGGCTGGCAGGACACGCTTTACGCCAAGAACGGGCGCCAATTCTTTGAGAATTGTTACATCGAAGGCAATGTCGACTTCATCTTCGGACAGGCGGCGGCAGTCTTCAAGGACTGCGAGATACGTTCCAAGGGCGACGGATACATCGCGGCGCCGATGCGTTTCGCGGCGGACGAGCCGTCCGGTTTCGTTTTCCTAGGATCGAGGTTGACCGCGTCCCCCGACGCACGGTCCGTATACCTCGCGAGGCCTTGGCGTGCGTACGGGCGGGCGGTTTTCATCGATTGCGAGATCGGCGCTCACATCCGGCCCGAGGGTTGGAACAACTGGGGGAATCCGGCGAACGAATCGACGGCATTCTTTGGAGAGTCAGGCTCGATCGGCCCAGGTTCAGAAATGGCGAAACGTGCGGTCTGGGCGAAGAATCTGACGGCGGAACAGGTCCGAAGCTTCCTTCCCGAGTCGTTTCTGCGCGGAAAGGATGGCTGGGATCCTTCGTCATCGAAAGACGAGTTCGTCGAGCGCATTCCGCCGGAGTGGCGACCGATTGCTTGGGGCGACGTTCTTAAGCAGCCGCCTCTTTGGTATCAGACCGACGAGGCGGCGCGCATCGCGGATCAGGTCGTGCTCTACCAGAGCGCGAACGGCGGGTGGGAAAAGAATCTGGATATGGCGCGCGTCCTGACCGAGGCCGAGCGAAAAGCCCTGGCGGCGGCCCGCGATGTTCGAGATACTACGATCGACAATGGCACCACCCATTCGCAACTCGCGTTTCTCGCAAGGGTCATTTCCGGGAGCCGGCAGAAGCCGACACCGCCCGCAAACCATCAAAAACACATCGACGCTTTCCTGAAAGGGTTGGATTTCCTTATCGGAATGCAGTACGACAACGGCGGTTTTCCCCAGTTCTATCCGTTGCGCAAAGACTATTCGCGGCACATAACGTTCAATGATGACGCGATGATCGGGGCGCTGAACATACTGCGCGCGGTTTCCGGGCAAAGTTCCGACTTCCCGTTCGTCGACGAGCCGCGGCGCGGCCGCGCGGCGGAGGCGGTCGCCCGTGGGGTGCGGCTGATACTCAAACTGCAGTTGGTAGACAACGGAATCCGCACCGTTTGGGCGCCGCAATACGATGAGGTCACGTTCGAACCCGTGTGGGCCCGGAAGTTCGAACCGCCGTGTTTGACGGCAGGCGAATCGGTTGGCATCGTCCGCTTCCTGATGGGTGTGAAGAAACCTTCGGCCGATGTTGTCGAGGCTGTCGAATCGGCGGTTAAATGGTATCGAAAATACGAGATCCGCGGATTCCGCTGGGAGAGCGTCAACGGCGACCGGCAACTCATACGCGACGAAAGCGCAGTTGGGCTCTGGGCAAGGTTTTACGAGCTACGCACGATGCGGCCGATCTTCGTCGGACGCGATTCGGCGATCCACTATGATGTCATAGAGATCGAACCCGAGCGGCGCAATGGATACGCTTGGTACGGGAACTGGGCACGCGCATTGCTGGACAAGGATTACCCGGCCTGGGTCAAGAATCAAGAACGCGATAGAAGATAGGACTATGAATCGAAGGGATTTCATCGAATTGCTGGCCGCGGCGACGGTCGGATCAGCGCTTGGGCGGACGGCATTCGCTCAGGTCCGCGAGCCGGACCCTTGGAAAACGGAGTATCCGCGGATACTGGCGCGGATTCGTGCGCCGAAGTTTCGGAAACGGGATTTCCGTATCGACCGGTTCGGAGCCGTCGGCGACGGTACGACCCTGAACACCGCGGCGATCAGAAAGGCGATCGAGATGTGCCACGCAAAAGGCGGCGGCCGTGTCGTTGTTCCTGCAGGCGATTGGCTGACCGGGGCGATACACCTCAAATCGAACGTGAACCTGCATCTTCAGAAGGGCGCGACGATCAAGTTCTCGACCGATCCCAAGGACTACCTTCCGATCGTCCATACCCGATGGGAAGGCATGGAACTGATGCATCTTTCACCTCTGATATACGCGTACGAACAGACGAATATCGCGGTGACGGGCTCCGGCACGCTCGATGGGCAAGGCGAATCGTTCTTTTGGAAATGGCACGGCAATCCGCGATACGGCGGGAACCCCGATGTCATCAGCCAAAAAGCGGCGCGCGCCAGGCTCTATGAGATGATGGACAAAGACGTTCCGGTCGCGGAACGCGTTTTCGGTGAGGGCCATTATCTGAGACCGCAGTTCATCCAGCCGTACAAGTGCCGGAACGTTCTGATCGAGGGAGTCACGATCATCGACTCGCCGATGTGGGAAGTTCATCCGGTTCTTTGCCAAAACGTCACGATCCGGGGATTGCGGATATCGACGCACGGCCCGAACAACGACGGATGCGATCCCGAATCGTGCCGCGACGTGCTTATCGAGGACTGCTACTTCGACACTGGCGACGACTGCATCGCGATCAAGTCCGGCCGCAACAACGACGGCCGGCGGATAAACGTCCCCAGCGAGAACATCATCATCCGGAACTGCGTCATGAAGGACGGACACGGCGGGATCACCATAGGAAGCGAGATCTCCGGCGGCGTCCGCAATGTTTTCGGCGAAAACAACCGTCTCGACAGCGCCGATCTCTGGACCGCACTGCGCGTGAAGAACAACGCCTCGCGCGGCGGCGTGCTTGAAAACATGTACTTCCGCAACATCACGGTCGGACAGGTTTCGAGGGCCGTGGTTGAGATCGATTTCAACTACGAGGAAGGAGCGAAGGGCGCGTTTGTTCCGGTCGTCAGGAACTACGTCGTCGAGAATCTGAAATGCACCAGCGGCAACCGCGCGGTCGATCTTCAGGGACTAGACAACGCACCGCTGTACGATGTCACATTAAAGGATTGCACTTTTGATACGTTGGCGAAGGAATCAATAGTAAGGAACGTCAGGGGCTTGAAGCTTGAGAATGTTCGGATCGCGGGTAAGATAGTCGACAAACTCAACTGAGCCTTCCGTTGCGAGTGACAATGCGAAGCGTCGGGTTCCGGCTCGGATCCGACCGATCGCCGGATGCACAAATCGTGGTGCTTTACTCCGGACGAGGTTTATTATGCGGTTGGTGAACTCGGTTCTGATCTCGGTCCGCCCGGCGGACATCGCGGTCGGGCGGGGAATGGTTGAGAGCCTTCGATCGCACAACATTCGACATAACCGACGCGATATGGTTCGACGGCCAGAAGACGCTCGCCGTTAGGCTGTCCACGAGGAGCAGATTGGCGAGGCCCGCGGTCCGGTTGCGAGCCCGCTCCGGGGGGGGGTACGACCAGAGCAAAGGCCTGCTTGAGGGCAAAGGGTAATGAAACGGAAAATAGCCGTAATGGTCCTTTTGGCAGCGACCGTCCTTACGTCGGCATCGGTCGCAAGCGCCAGGAAGTTAACGATCTTTCTTGCCGGCGATTCGACGATGGCGGTCAAGGCCGCCGACCGTCGGCCGGAGACCGGTTGGGGGGAGATGTTCGCGGGTTTCTTCAAGCCCGGTTCCGTCATCATCGAAAACCGCGCGATGAATGGCCGGAGCACGAAGAGTTTCATATCCGAAGGCCGCTGGGAGGCGATCGTCGACGATCTGACGAAAGGAGACTATGTCTTCATCCAATTCGGTCATAACGATGCGTCGAGGGATAAAGGCGAGCGCTACACTCCGCCGGACGAGTTTCGAAGGAACCTTGTTCGATTCGTAACCGAAGTCAGGGAGCGAAAGGCGATCCCCGTTTTGCTGACGCCCGTGATGCGGCGTCGATTTGACGCTCAGGGCAGGTTTTTCGACACGCACGGCGAGTATCCGGATATCGTTCGAAGCGTGGCGCGGGAATCGAAGGTCGCGCTGATCGACGCTCACCGCGAGACGGAGAAGCTGATAGTTCAACTCGGGGTGGAAGAATCGAAGCATTTGTTCCTGATCCTCGCGAAAGGCGAACACCCCAACTATCCGAACGGTATAGACGACAACACGCATTTCTCGCCGAAGGGGGCGAAAGAAGTGGCCACGCTGGTGGTCGAGGGAATCCGGGAAGCCAAGCTAAAGCTAAGAAAACGGCTGAATTAGATCGGATATGAAGACTTCAATCATTAAGAAACTCCTCTGTATCGCAGTTGTCCTATCGGCGACTGTCGTGATCTGCGGCCAGCGTCAGCCGCTTTCGGAGCGGCTCGCGTACACGCTGATGGAACGCGTTTGGCTCGAAGACGACGGAACACCGATCGGAATCCCGCGCAGCTGGACCTACGAGCAGGGCGTTCAGCTGAAGGCCGTCGAGCAGGTCTGGTATCAGACCGGCGACCCGAAGTATTTCGACTTCATCAAGCGCGGCATGGATTTCTGGTTCGACAACGACGGAAAACTCCGCGGATACGATCTCGAAGAGTACAACATCGACCACGTCACACCGGGCCGCGCGGTACTGACGCTCTGGCGCGTCACGGGCGATGAACGGTACAGAAAGGCCGCTGATTTGATCCGTTCCCAACTCAAGACCCATCCGCGAACGAACGAGGGCGGTTTTTGGCACAAGAAGATCTATCCGTGGCAGATGTGGCTCGACGGGCTTTATATGGGCCAGCCCTTTTACGCCGAGTATTCCGAGGTCTGGAACGAGGACAATTGGAATGACATCGCGAACCAGTTCGTCTGGATGGAAAAGCACGCCCGAGATTCGAAAACCGGGTTGCTCTACCACGGTTGGGACGAGTCGAGACAGCAGAAATGGGCCGACAAGACGACCGGGCTGAGTCCTCACGTCTGGGGGCGTGCGATGGGATGGTACGCGATCGCGCTGGTCGACGTCCTCGACCATTTCCCGCGGAACAATCCTCGGCGCGCCGAGCTTGTGGCAATCCTTGGCCGCGAAGCCGAGGCGATCGCGAAGTACCAGGATAGATCGGGCGTTTGGTGGGACATCATCGACCTGCCGGGAAAGGGAAAGAACTACCGCGAATCGTCGTGTTCGGCGATGTTCGTTTACGCCTTGACGAAAGGAGTGCGCCAAGGGAACTTGCCGGCGAAGTACCTTGAGACCGCGAGAAAAGGCTGGGAAGGAATCAAGAAGGAATTCATCAAGGAGCGGCCCGACGGATTTCTAGACTGGGAAGGAACGGTCTCGGTTTCGGGGCTTGGCGGGAATCCGTACCGCGATGGCAGCTTCGACTACTACATGTCCGAGAAGCTCCGCACGAACGACGTCAAGGGGCTCGGGCCCGCCGTTATGGCGGCGATCGAGATGGAGAATCTCGAACAGGGAAGGTCCGGCGCAGGAAAGACAGTCGTGCTCGACGATTTCTATAACCACGAAGTAAGGCCCGACGGCAGCGTCTGGCATTACAAGTGGTACGAGAAAGGGCATCCAGGATTCTATGCGCTTGGCGAGCACTTCAAGTCTTACGGGGCCGCGCTCTCGACCTTGTCCGAGCGCCCGACAGCGACGAATCTGAAAAACGCGGCCGTCTACATAATCGTCGACCCGGATACCGAAAAAGAGACTCCGAAACCAAATCTGATCGCCGACGCGGACATCGACACGATCGCGGCATGGGTACGGAAGGGCGGCGTGCTGATGATGTTCGGCAACGATTTCGGCAATTGCGAATTCGACCGCTGGAACCGGCTCGCGGGTAGATTCGGATTTGAGTTCAACAAGGATTCAAAGAACCGCGTTCAGAACGATAAGTTCGAGATGGGCCTGGTCACGGTCACGGACGGGAACCCGCTGTTCCCGTCTGCCCGGAACTTGTATCTGAAAGAGATATCGACGATCAAACCCGGGCGAGGATTTCCGGTACTCAAGAGCGGCGATGACGTCGTGATGCTCCGCGTCGATTTCGGAAGAGGAGCCGTTCTCGCCGTCGGCGACCCCTGGCTTTACAACGAGTATGTCGACGGGCGGAAGATGAAGGGTATCTACGACAACAACCGTGCTGCCCGCGAGCTCGCTGGATGGCTCCTGGCGCGGGCGAAGCGTGTCAAATGAAGTGGAGCGGTGATCGCTCTTTCGATGTTAACCTTAAATTTATGAACAGTTTGACAGCACTTCTCGTGATTGGCTTGATCGGCGTCTCGGGCGTTGCGGCCCAGGTGCGAAAGCCGTCGAAGGCGATCAAGCCGTACGTCGTCAAGACGAAACAGGACGTGGCCGCTATCCAGTCCGAATTGCGCTCGATCGAAAAGGACATCAGGATCAAAGAGACCGTCAGCAAGACCGAAGAACTGATCGGCGGAGAAGGGATGGAGGTCAGGGTCGCCATCCAGTACGACGCGAAGAAGTCCGCGGCGCTAGCCGAGGTCCACGACGCCTCGGACGACGTCTATTACGTTCTCGAAGGATCGGCGCAGCTGACGCTCGGAGGCGAGCTGCAGAACCCGCGCGAGGCGTCCCCCGGCGAGTGGAGAGGCGATGGAATTGTTGGAGGGATGACGTTCACGATAAGAAAGGGCGACCTTATCGTTGTGCCGAGAGGAACGCCGCACCACCGAGTGAACGCTCCCGGGAAGAAGTTCACGCTGATCTTGATAAAAGTCTTCGAGGATCCGATCAAGCCCGTCAAATAGGTATGAAGTTCGCCATCATTGGGCTCTTGGGGTATTCTAATGATCGACGAACAAAGGGAAAAAGACGACATGCCGGTAACCAGCACGAGCGAGCGCCAACTGACGACATCCGAGGAAGTGGTCAGAAGACTGCGCGAAATGATCCATGCCGGTGATCTCCGCCCGGGTGACCGTCTTCCGCCGGAACGCGACCTGGCTCGACAATTAGGGGTTTCTCGCCCGACCTTGCGTGCCGGAATCCGAACGTTGGCGGCGATCGGCGTTTTCCATTCGCGACAAGGCGCCGGCACATTTGTCGCCGAGGCCGACGCGTCGCCGATGCTCGACACGAACCCGTTGCGTTTGATGGCGTCGTTGCACGGATTCAGCTCTGATGAGATGTTCGAGACGCGAATTGCGCTCGAGATGGCGGTTGCCGAACTGGCTGCTAAAAGGGCGACCGGGGACCAACTCGCGACGCTTGCCGAGGAGGTTGCGGAGATGTTTGCCTCGCTCGAGCAACCCGAAGAGTATCTCGTCCACGATATGCGGTTTCATCAGACAATCGCCGCGGCATCGGGGAACCGGATCTTGACCGCTCTGATGAACATGGTTGCGACCATACTTTTCGAGATTCGAAGCAAGACCGTGCATCGGGCTCTGGATCTCAAGGAATCAGCCGAGATGCACCGCCAGATCTACCGCGCTATCCGTGCGCACGATCCCGAAGCCGCCGGAATCGCGATGCGTGATCACTTGCTCCACACGCGCGCGGCCCAGCAGTCGGAAGGGATTGACGAGAACAGTTAACCGTTCGCCGTCTCGTGCTCCCACGCTCCTATTCACCCGGTTCAAATCTGATCCAATCGATGTCGACCGTCCCGGAGTCGTTGAAAGTCGCAGGCCGGTCAAAGAAGAACCCGATCTTGGCACCGATCCAACGCCCCTCGCGTGCCTTGAACGGTTCGCCGGCGATCGTGAACGAACTCCCGTCGGTACTGTAGGAAAAGCGGCAGATCGAGCCGGGTTCGACCGAGACGCGGAGAAAGGCGACCTTGGAGCCGAACTCCGCGGGCATCGTTTCGGTCTCTGCCGGATTCTTCTCCGCGTCGATCGCCGTCGCTCTTGAAACGAACAACTTGCGGTTCTTGAAACTGAGGCCAAGATACGCGTAGTCCATTCCCATAACAAGCAGACCGAAGCGCTCGCCATCGACGCGCGGCGACATCGTGATTCTCGCAGTCGCCGTGAAACGTTCTGCGGGGAACTTCTGAAGCAAAAGGTTGGGCGAGTTCCAGAGGTTTCGGCGACCCGGTTGAACCTCGACCGAGTTCATCCGCAACGCGCCCTTCGACGGGAAAGGAAATGCCCACGTTGGTCCTGGGTTCGCGCTCCATTGCCACTGAAGGCCGAGACGGTTTCCACCAAACTCATCCGAGTCCGGCGGTGTCGCGAATGGATAGGTTTTGCCGACGCTCGGCTTACGGTAGCTCAGGACAGGCTCGCCGGTACCGTCGCCGTCCGAATCGACGCCGATTACCGGAAAACCATTCTTCCAGGTCATCGGTTGAAGATGAACGATGCGCCCGTACGCGCCGCGGTCTTGAAAATGGATGAACCAGTCCTCTCCGGTTTGGGTCGCGACCCACGCCCCCTGGTGCGGTCCGTTTATCGCGGTGCGCCCTTGCGAAAGGACGGTCTTTTCCTCGTAAGGGCCGAACACGTTCTTCGATCGCAATACGAGTTGCCAGCCCGTCGCAACCCCGCCCGCCGGCGCAAATATGTAGTAATAGCCGTTACGTTTGTAGAACTTCGGGCCTTCAACCGTAGGATGGTCGTCGTGTCCGTCGAAGACAACGACCGGATCGGCGACAAGCCTCGTGCCGCCAGGCTCCATCGGTGTGACTGTTAGGATCGACTTGATCCCGGCGCGGCTTCCGGCGAATGCGCTCACGAGATACGCTTTACCATCGTCGTCCCAAAGGGGACACGGATCGATCAAGCCTTTGCCCGCCTTGACGAGGACGGGTTCGGACCAAGTTCCCGCCGGGTCTCTTGCCTTCGTCATATAGATCCCGAAATCGGGATCCGGATAGAAAATGAAGAACTCGCCCGCGTGAAAGCGTATCGCGGGGGCCCAGACGCCGCCGCCGTGGATCGGTTTCGCGAACACCTCGAGTGGCCTCTGCGCGCTGAAAACGTGGTTGATCAGGTTCCAGTTGACGAGGTCCCGTGAATGGAGGACCGGAATGCCCGGGACCGCGTTGAAGCTCGAAGCAATCAGATAGAAATCGTCCCCGACACGGATCGCGTCAGGATCCGAATAATCCGCAAACAGGATCGGATTGCGATATGTGCCGTCGCCGTTGTCGGCCCGCCATACCTTCGACACAGATTGCGCCGGAACGAGGATCGTGCAGAGTGCCGAGACGAGAAGAATATGGACAGCTTTCCGCATAGCTTGCTCCGTCAGTTTGAGGTTTCGATCTCGAGTTTCGCCGGTTCCAGCTTCGGCGCGAGAACGTGTATCACCAACAGCGCGACGAGATAGGCAGAGGCGGCCAGCGCGAAGATCGGAACATAGCTTCCGGTCGTGTCGAGAATGTACGCCACGATCTTCGCGATGAACATTCCGCCGACGGCGCCGGCCATCCCGCCGATGCCGACGACCGATCCGACGGCTTGTTTCGGGAACATATCCGAAGCCGTCGTGAAGATGTTCGCTGACCAGCCTTGGTGCGCCGCGGCCGCGATCCCGATCAGAAGGACGGCGACCCAGAGATTGGACGTGATCGAAGCGAAGACGATCGGCACGACCGCGAGCGCGCAAATGAGCATCGCCGTTTTTCTCGACCGGTTGATGGACCAGCCGCGCTTGATCATCGCCGATGAGATGTAGCCGCCGCCGACGCTGCCGACGTCGGCAATGATGTAGATCACCGCGAGCGGGAGTCCGAAGTTCTTGAGGTCAAGTCCGTGTTGTTTGTTGAGAAAGTCCGGCAGCCAGAAAAGGTAGACCCACCAGATCGGGTCGGTGAGGAACTTCCCGATGGCGAACGCCCAGGTCTGACGGTGCGGGAAAAGCCTTTTCCAGGGGACCTTGACGACCGGTTCGGCCGGATCCGACTGGATAAATTCGAGTTCCTCCTTCGAAAGCCGCGGATGTTCTTCGGGGCGCTTGTAAATAACCAGCCAGAATGCAAGCCAGACGAAGCCTATCAAGCCGGTGATGATAAACGCCTCGTACCATCCCCAATAGGCCACGATTACCGGGACCAGAAGCGGCGTCGCAAGCGCGCCGACGTTGGTTCCGGCGTTGAAGATCCCGGTCGCGAGCGCGCGTTCCTTTCTTGGGAACCATTCGGCCACGGTCTTGATGGACGCCGGAAAATTGCCGGCTTCTCCGAGGCCGAGTGCGAACCGCGCGATCATGAACCCGACAACGGACGCCGTCAGAACGATCGACCATTCCGCGAAACCGAGCCGCGTGATGACCGCATTGACTCCGCCGACGACGGCATTGATGATCGGAGTAAATACCGGCAGCAGCAGCATGCCGATCCCGAGTGCCCAGGCGTGGGCCATCGCGGCGACGCTCCAGACGACGATCGAGAACGAGAATCCCTTTTTGGTTCCGAGCCTGTCCATCAGGCCGCCGACCACGAGCAGGCCGATCGCATAGGCCGTTTGGAACGAGAACACGATCCAGCCGTAATCGATCTCGGTCCACCCGAACTCCGCGGCCAGGGTCGGTTTCAGAATGCCGATTACTTGCCGGTCGATGTAGTTTACGGTCGCCGCGAAAAACAGAAGCGCGCAGATCACCCATCTGAAATGTCCCACACTGCGAGTGCCGCTTGATTCGGTCATAGGTCTCTCCTGACGTTCTTTTCCGGCGCCTCTGCGCCGCAACTAGAATTCTCGTATCTCCGCAAGATCGCCGCCGGTGACAAACTCCTGTCCGACATCCGAAACGATCATCGTTTCTTCAACCTTCGTGCCGGTCAGCGATGGATTCCAGGCGAACGCCTGGTTCGCTTGCACGACCTCGTTCGACGCCGGATGCGCGACCCAGTCGCGGGGCTTGTAGCCGGTAGCCCCGCCCTGATGATGTTTTGCGATCTCCGCGGCACACCCTTCCCGCCGATAGCTTTCCGCCAAAACGCCGTAGAGCTCGGAGCCCGTCATTCCGGGACGCGTCGCCGCGCAGATCTCCTCGAATATCCTCCGGGCCGCACGCGTGCGGTCGGCCAGTTCCGTCGGAACCGGCCTCACATGGGCGATTCGCGAGAGGTTGACGATTAGTCCGCCGCGTTTGGCGCAGACAACCACCATCAGGGCTTTGCGCCAACGGTTTTCTGAAGGGACCGGATGCCTGTAGCCGGCAAGCCGATCGTCGGCGCCGACAAGCAGTACCGGAAGGGAGAGTCCGACGCGCGTGAATTCTGCCTCCGTTGCCGCGGCGATCGCGTTCTCGGTCATCCCCGGTTCGATCGCTCCAAAAACCCTTTCGATGGCGGCCGAAGCCGTCGCGCCAAGCTCGCGGTATCGCTCGATCTCGAAATCGGTAAGCGAGAAGCGACACGTTGCAATCAGGAACTCGGCCGACCGGATGCCCGGCATCACCGGAAGATCGGCCAGAATATTCGCCGGATCGGCTCCAAGCGACCGGCAGGCGCGTATGAGGTGATCCGGTCCGGCCCTTTCATCCCGCCAATCGAAGGAAACGGGCTCGAACAGCCCGGCCGGCACCTCTTCTGCCATCAGTCGGTCGATCTCGATGCTGTTCGCGAGCAGGAAACGTTCGCCGTCGGCGTTGACGAACAGCATACCCGAACCGCCGTCGGTCATCCGGTTGATCGTGTTGCGGCCACCGCTCAGCCAGGCGAAGTTGTGGCGAGCGTTCAAAAGGACTCCCGAAGCGCCGGCGCGCGCGAGCATCTCGCGAAGGCGAGAGGTCTTGATCAAGATTTCCGCCTCGGAATTCACTGATTCACGCCGGATGCAAGGAAGCCGCCGTCGACCACGAGGATCTCACCGGTAACGAAACTTGCCGCCTCGGACGCAAGGAACACAGCCGCGCCGGCAAGTTCCTCGACCGCGCCGAATCGCCCCATCGGGGTTCGGACCTGAAACTCCTTGCCGCGTTCGGTCGACTCAAGAAGTTCACGGTTCAGGTCGGTTTTGAACACTCCCGGGGCGATGGCGTTGACGTTGACGCCGTGTTTTGCCCATTCGATCGCAAGCGATTTCGTCAGACTCGCGACGGCCGCCTTCGACGCCGAATACGCGGCGACCTCGTAAAGCGCAACGAAGGTCGAGAGCGAAGCGATGTTGATGATACGGCCGTAGCCGTTTGCCAAAAAATGTCTTCCGAAGACCTGGCAGGCCCGGAGCGTGCCGGTAAGGTTCGTTTCGATGATCGCGTTCCAGTCTTCCTCCGGATAGTCGATGGTCGGGGCACGTTTTGTGCGACCGGCGCAGTTGACGAGAATATCGACCTTGCCGAAGGCGGCTACGGTCTCGCGCAGGAGGTTCTCAAGCGATTCGCGGTCAGAAACATCCGACGTCACCCGCAGTGTCCGGCAACCACGTGCCTCGAGTTCATTGGCGGTCGCCGCGACCTGTTGCGGTCGACGGGAACTGCAAACGACGTCCGCGCCCGCCTCCGCGAACCCGTCGGCTATCGCACGGCCGATTCCGGACGTTCCGCCGATCACGACGGCGGTCCGCCCTTGAAGGTCAAATTTCGCGTAGCTCATAACCAATACTTACCGACTAAAGATAAAAGGTAATACCAGTTGGATTGAAACGCTGTAAGTTTCCATCACACTACGTTGCGTTGTCAAGTCGATTTGATAGGCATCCAAGAGAAAAATGATGACGATTTCGAGTAATCCAAGGCCAAAAGTCAAAATGACGCTTGCAAACAATTGGTTAAACCAATTATGATACTTCTTCAATGAAGGAAAGAACGGCCCAGCAAGTGGAACATTCCGAACCGGTCGCCCGCGCGAACGGTGGAAATGTTTGGATCGGAACAGCGATCGATCTGCCCACGCCCCGAGTTCCCGGACCATTCCCGTATTCCGTGCTAACCGACGAGGAAACTGTCGGGGAGGCCATGTTCCGCGAACTTGCGTGCTACGCCGATAGCACTGACCGCGAGATCGTGATCGTGCTTTTGGGCGGTCGCGGTGCGCAGGCGATGTACCGACGAATCAGGACTCTTGCCGAAGCCGGAGAGATCGATCGTCTTCTCGCCCGGCTTCACGTTTTCACCCAAGATGCCCTCGCGCCGCTCGGGATGAAGAACTCGCTCAGTTTCGTCCGGGATTTCGAGCGGCTTCTGGGTCCGGTGTTCTTCAGCAAGATCAAGAGCTTCACGCCGATCCGAACGGACAATGGCGATCTCAAATCACATATGAAGCATTACGTCGCGCGGATACGAGAACTCGGTGGAATCGATATCTTCTTCCTCGGGTTCGGTCCTGAGGCCGATGCCGCTTCTCACGTTTGCTACATAAAGCCCGGCGCCGGTGCGCACGCCGGCGATTGGGCGGGCATCATTCCCGTCTCCGAGAGCATACTTGGCCACCACATCAGAAAATTCAAGGCGGGCGGCAGCACGGTTTCGGATGATGACGAAGCGGAGTGCCGCCGCGCGACGCATATACTGACGCTCGGGCCGGCGGCGATCCTTGGAGCACGAAAGATCGTGCAATCGATTGTCGATGCATCGACCGCACCGGGTAAGATTCCCAGCTTCAAGCGGTTTCTCGAGACGAATCTCGCCGAGGACCCGGTGGAACTCGCGGCGCAGTGCGACGAGAATCCGGGCCTCTGGCTCAGGCTCCATCCAAACGTGAGCTCGTTCGTACTGCCGGATTTGTTATCGTAATGAGTGAAACGAATATGCCTGATACCGGAACACAGAGCTGCGTGAAAATCAGCGACTACGCGATAATCGTCAATCCTGACGACAACGTGGCGGTCGTCAAACGACTGACGGGGCCCGGTTTGCGCGTCTCGTTGCCGGACGGATCGGAGATCGTCGTTGTCCACGAGATTCCGCCCGGCCACAGGTTCGCGATCTCGAGCATACCTGCGGGCGACTACGTCAAGCAATACGGTCAGCCGATCGGGACAAGTCTCGGAATTCCGGTTGGCCACCAGGTGACGCACGCGAATATGTCCGATACCGTCCCGGTCGTGCGTGATCTGCCGGTCGATATCGTCTCGCCGCCGCCCAACTACTTTCCGCCCGAGAACGTCGCCCGATTTACGGGATTCAGGCGCTCGGACGGGAGAGTCGGTACGCGCAACTGGGTTCTGGTTGTTCCGACCTCGATGTGCGCCAGCCACGAGGCGTCCCAGATTGCGATGATGTCGGAGTTCTTGCATTACAGCCGCGAGAAGTTCCCCAACGTCGACGGAGTTGTTGCAATACCGCACAACAAAGGCTGCGGATGCCAGGACGGCTCGAACCTCGAGGTGATGATGCGTGTCCTCTCGAACTACGCGGATCATCCGAACGTTGGCGGTGTCGTCCTGATCGACCTCGGCTGCGAGAAGACGAATATGGGATTTGTCGAACGATACCTTACGAGGCGCGAGAAGCCGATCGACAAGCCGCTTTTCAAGATCGGGATCCAGGACGTCGGCGGGACGCAGGCCGCGATCGCGAAAGGGCTCGAGTACGTCGCCGAGATGCTTCCCGAGGTCAACAAGGCCAAACGCGAAGAGTTCCCGATCAGCGAACTCATTCTCGGCGTCAAATGCGGCGGTTCGGACGGTTTCTCCGGGATCTCGGCAAACCCGGCGCTAGGGTACACCGCGGATCTGCTCGTTCGCTCGGGCGGTACCGTCATCCTGACCGAGGTGCCCGAGTTTTGCGGTGCCGAGCATATTCTAGCGCACCGGGCGCGTGACTACGCGACCGGCAAGAAGATCTATGCGATGGTCGATTGGTTCAAAACTTACGCATCGCGATTCGGCGCCGTTCTGAACCAGAATCCGAGTTCCGGGAACATCAAGGGTGGATTGCTGAACATCACAATAAAGAGCCTCGGTGCGATCGCCAAGGCCGGCACGACGAGGATCGAAGACTGCATCGAGTATGCCGATAGGCCGAAGCGGCGCGGCGTCAATCTGATGCAGGGACCGGGTTACGATCAGGAATCGACACCAGCTCTTGTCGCAGCCGGGGCGACGGCCGTCATCTTTACGACCGGGCGCGGAACGACGATTGGCAACGCGATCGCTCCGGTCATCAAGCTCGCCTCGAACAACGGAGTGTTCGAGCGGATGGCCGGCGACATCGACATCTCGGCCGGCAACATCATAGAAGGCACGGAGAGCATCGAAGAGGTCGGTGAGAGGCTTCTCGAACATCTGCGGCTTGTCGCCGGCGGCGATGTCCCGGCAAAGGCTGAAGTGAACCGCCATCGCGAGTTCCAGTTCTGGGCCGAGCAGACCGTTTCATTGTAGCGGCCGATTTTCCGCCGGGCTTGGCATCGACCGAGAGCCGCCGGGCGGTTTGAATTGAGTTTATGAGCAAAGAGATCGAACTGAAGAAGATCGAGCGTGAGACCTGCGTCATCAAGGGCACGCACCTGAAGAAGGGCCGCTATGTCGCCGTGTCGCCGGAAAACTCCGCAACGCGCCACCTGTCGTACGGCCGCATCATCCTCGATCAGGCCGATGGCGGCATCGCATTCGAAAGCGGTGGTCGTGAGATCGGTCTGATCTGTCTCAACGGCGTTGCGAAGATCGTAGTCGATGGAATGGATTATGCACTCGGACGGTACGATGCGCTCTACATTCCCCGCGACTCGTCTGTCACGGTTGCGCCGTCGGGCGGTAATTGTGACATCGCCGAGATATCAGCCGAAGTTAGCAACAGGTTCGCCGTCCAATTCGTCTCTTTCAGCGAGGTTCGGAAGAACCCTTCGCTTCACTTCATCGCGGGAAAGCCGCCGACCGAGCGCGATCTGAACATTCTGCTGGGCAAGAACGTTCAGGCCGGCCGGATAATGGCCGGAGTGACGTTCTCTTCGGACGGCAATTGGACGTCCTTTCCGCCCCACGAGCACGCGAGGATGCTCGAAGAAGCTTATCTCTATATCGATATGCCCGCGCCGCAGTGGGGACTTCAAATGGTCTATACGGACCTCGACGCGCCGGAACTTGTCGAGGTCGTCCGTGAAGGTGACGTCGTCGTGATGCCGGAGGGTTACCATCCGAACGTTGCCGCGCCCGGCGGATCCATCAATTTCCTGTGGATGATGGCCGCTAACCGCGAGATCGAGGACCGCCAGTTTGGCGTCGTGAACGTTCAGCCTGAGTATGCGACCGGCGGGTCTGGCCTCGAAGCGTCGAGGAAATGAAAGCCCTCGAGAATTCCGGCGAGTATCGAAAAGCCAGATGATAATCGATCGTTTCAGATTGGAAGGCAAGACCGCCTTGGTGACGGGCGCTTCGACGGGACTCGGCGCCGCGATCGCGACCGCGCTCGCCGATGCGGGCGCGGATGTCGCGTGTCACGCGAGCGCGGCCGGAAACGCCGATGCGACGGTCAGCGCCGTTACAGCGCTCGGTCGCCGGGCCGCTCCATTCGCCGCCGACCTAGCAGACCGAAATGCGGCGCGGAATCTCGTTGACGAGGTCGTCGCGCGGTTCGGACGGATCGACATACTGATCAACAACGCCGGGATGATACGCCGCGCCGCGGCGGTCGACTTCACGGACGAGGATTGGGACACCGTCATCGAGGTCAATCTCTCGTCGGTCTTCCGGCTTAGCCGGAGTGTGGGACGGATCATGATCGCGAACGGCGGCGGCAAGATCGTCAACATCGCTTCGCTGCTTTCATTTCAGGGCGGGATAACCGTTCCGGCGTACACCGCGTCTAAGTCCGGTATCGCCGGGTTGACGAGGGCGCTCGCAAACGAATGGGCAAAGTTGAATGTGAACGTCAATGCGATCGCACCGGGCTATATGGTAACGAAGAACACCGCCGCCTTGCGGGCGGACGCGACACGAAACCGCCAGATCATCGAACGGATCCCTGCCGGGAGATGGGGCGAGGCCTCTGACCTCGCCGGAGCTGTCGTGTTCTTGTCATCGGCAGCGAGCGATTACATCCACGGTCACGTCCTCGCCGTTGACGGCGGTTGGCTCGGGCGTTGAGGGGAAACGTATGGAAATCAAATCAAAGGAGAATTGTCGCTGGGATCTTGTCAGTCTCGGTGAGGTGATGCTGCGGCTGGATCCGGGCGACAAACGGATCCACACAACGAGGAACTTCCAGGTCTGGGAGGGCGGGGGCGAGTACAACGTCGCGCGAGGCCTGAAGCGGTGCTTCGGACTCCAAACGGCGATCGTCACGGCCCTTGCGGACAATCCGGTCGGCCGCCTCGTTCAGGACCTCATTTATCAGGGCGGCGTCGACCAATCGCACGTGAAATGGGTCAAGTACGACGGCGTCGGGCGGACGGTCCGGAACGGACTCAACTTCACAGAATCGGGTTTCGGCGTACGCGCCGCGCTCGGCTGTTCCGACCGGGGCCATACGGCCGTATCGCAGCTCAAGCCAGGTGATATCGATTGGCACCGGATCTTCGGCGCCGAGGGGGCCCGCTGGTTCCATACAGGAGGGATCTTCTGCGCTTTGTCCGAAACGACCCCCGAAGTCGCGCGCGAAGCGATGCAGATCGCCAAAGAGTGCGGAACGATCATCTCCTATGACCTAAACTATCGCGAATCGCTTTGGAAGGCGGTCGGCGGCAAGCAGAAGGCCCAGGAGGTCAACCGCGAACTCGCACGATACGTCGACGTAATGATCGGCAACGAAGAGGACTTCACCGCCTGTCTGGGTCTGGAGGTGGAAGGGCAGGACGAGGCTCATTCGAAGCTCGATATCGAAAGCTATCGGCGGATGATAGAAAAAGCAGTTGGGACATATCCCAATTTCAAGGCCGTAGCGACCACCTTGCGCAACGCGAAGACCGCGTCATTCAACGATTGGGGAGCCGTTTGCTACACAGATGGCATCCTTCATCAAGCGACGATGCGAGCGGGCCTGCAGATATATGACCGTGTCGGCGGCGGCGATTCGTTCGCGTCGGGACTCATATATGGCTTTCTGACGGGCCGCGATCCGGAATGGGCGGTGAACTGCGGCGCGGCACACGGCGCGCTTGCGATGACGACCCCGGGCGACACGACGATGGTCACGCTCGCGGAGGTCGAAAAAGTCATGAAGGGTGGAGGCGCGCGGGTCGCTCGCTGACACATCGACGAATCGGAGGCCGGCGCGCCGGCCTCGCGGCGTCACGATAAAAGGTGATATGAAGAGCTCTGAGATCAAGCAAAGAATAATCGACATAGGAGTTGTGCCGGTGGTGCGGGCGGACTCGCCTGATGAAGCTCTGCAGGCCGTCGAAGCGATCAAGGCCGGCGGCGTGCCGATCCTTGAGATAACGATGACCGTGCCCGGCGCGGTCAAGGTCATCGAAAAGATCGCCGACCGATTCGGCGGCGATGTCGTGCTCGGGGCCGGGACGGTTCTCGATCCCGAGACGGCGCGTGCGTGCATCCTCGCGGGCGCGACGTTCGTCGTCAGCCCGGCTCTCAACCTCGCGACGATCGAGTTGTGCAAGCGCTATTCGGTGCCGATCTGTCCCGGTGCGCTGACACCGACCGAGGTTGTCACGGCGTGGCAGGCGGGGGCGGATTTCGTAAAGGTATTTCCGTGCTCGGCGATGGGCGGAGCGAGCTACATCAAAGGTCTCAAGGCCCCGCTTCCTCAGATCGAACTCATCCCGACCGGGGGCGTGAATCTGAATACCGCGGCCGAATTCATTCGCGCCGGTTCGAGCGCGCTCGGGATTGGCGCCGACCTCGTGGACCTCAAAGCCATCCGTGCCGGCAATGCCGCTCTCGTGACCGAAAGGGCCGAGCAGTTCGTCCGCATTGTGCGCGACTCGCGCGGCTGAACCCCTGTTAATCCGGACCGATAAATCGCCGTTCCGACGGCGATCCGATCGTGCGGTTATACATTGAACGATCTTGTTAACGACCGGCGAACTGCCGGTCACGCAGGGATGATCGTTCAGCCACGGCGCGGATTGCCCCAACCGGATTGGATGTACTCGCCGTTCTCAACGATGCAGGGAACAACGAGATCGCCGCCGGAGAATTCGAGCATCTCGCGTTGCCGGGCGATGTCGTTCTGCCCATCGTATTCGACAAAATCGATCCCGTTCGCGTTGAAATGGTCGCGCGCCTGTTGGCAATACGGGCAACCGGGCTTGACGTACATTACGACTGACATACCTGACTCCTCTAGATCCGATCCGGCGAGAGTGATCGCCCGTTCAATTCCTGATTTTCGCGGCGATCGTCCGACTGCACGTTTGCCCGTCCGAAAACCGAAATGCATAATCTATACGTCCCTGACGATTTTATCAATCTCGGATGAATCTTGACGATTTCAAAGACGTTTTCGAGCCGTTCGACCGATTGGTCGAGATCGAGATCTGCGGCCGCGTTTGCCGCGTCCCGGAGAACAACTCGCTTTTGCGCTGCTTCCAGTATCTTTCGATCGAGTCGGTCTCGCGCGGAGATCTTTGCTGGAACGGCGACTGTCTGAACTGTCAGGTTTGGCTCGAGCGCGACGACGGCAAGGAGAAGGGAGTCATCTCGTGCCGCACGAAGGTCACCGAAGGGATGCGCATCGTGCGGACGACAAAGGAGATCGAAGAACTCCTCAAAGAGCAATTCGCGGAGTGACCCAAAGTCGGAAATCGTTTGCAATGCGTAACTTCGTTTGCTATAACAACAAAGTCAACATTCATTTTCAATAATCAACAGGACAAACATCTTGACGAACCGCATTTTTGTTTTCAAGGCCGTTCTCGTTGCGGTTCTTCTAATCGTCGGAAGCGTGCGGCTTTCGGCGCAGATCACTGAAACGTCGCTCAAGGGAACCGTCACCGACACGCTCGGGAACGTCATCGCCGCCTCTGCCGTCGTCGTCAGGAACGATGCCACCGGACAGTTGACCACGACCACGACCGACGGCGACGGCGAGTTCACTTTCCCGACGCTACCGTCCGGCGCGTACACGGTCTTCGTCCGGGTTCCCGGATTCAAGACCTATGAGCTCAGAAATCTGAAGCTCAATGTCGGGCAAACGTCGACCCTGACGATCCGTCTCGAGGTCGGCGAGGTGCAGACCGTGGTCGAGGTCGGAAGCGACGAATCCGTCGCTCAGGTCTCGACCGAAGCTCGCATTTCCGACACCTTCACGCGGCAATCGGTAAGCGAACTGCCGGTTCCGCAGCGCGATGTCTTTGCGCTCCCGAAACTGGCGGCCGGCGCGACGGCAATCGCGGGGGCCGCGAATTCGACGAAACTGACGAACTCGCCGGTCATCACCGTCAACGGAAACCGCTACCGCGGCAACAATTACGTACTGGACGGATCCTTGAACGTCAATGCGAACAATACCGGCGAACCGCTGATCGTCCCGAGCGTCGAGGTCATCGAAGAAGTTCAGGTCCAGACAACGAATTTCTCTGCCGAGTTCGGCCGCGGCAACGGCGCGGTCGTCAATATGCGCACGAAATCCGGGACGAACGAATTCCGCGGGCAGCTCTGGGAATACCATCGCAACGCCGCGCTGAACGCCCGAAACTTCTTTTCAGCCCAACGCGCGCCGCAGGTCTTCAACCAGTATGGAGGGAGCTTTGGCGGTGCGATCCGGAAAAAGAAGATGTTCTTTTTCGGATCGTACGAAAGCACGAAGAACGCCGTCGCGAAATCGCTCTCGTTTCAGGTCGAAACGCCCGAGCTGCGCCAATTCGTCGCGGCGACGCGACCGAATTCGATCGCGAACCGGTTATTTCAGAATTATTCGGCGCCCGTTCCCGACCGGTCGGGAAGCGGTTACCGAAATCAAACGAACATCACCGTCAACGGCACGACGCTTCCCGCGACCGGAACGGCGACGGTGAACCTCCGCGATTACCAGCGCTTCGACCAATATCTTTTGCGGATCGATGATTCTTTCAACAAGGACCGCGACAAGATCTCGTTCCGTTGGATCGCCGAGTATCAGAAGGACGAGGGCGGCACGAGCTCGTCGGCGGTCACGAATGGCAAAGCGGTTCGCGGGCAACGCGGGCTTTACGACGGCGCGTTCGGAAATCTGAACGTCGGCTACACCAGGCTTTTCCGCAACGCGGCGAACGATCTCCGGTTCTCGGCCGGGTTCGTCAATTCGAACCGCGGGAACGACGCCGCCGTCGTTCCCGAGGTCACGATCACAGGCATCACCGCGCCGTTCGGCGACATTTTCAACCAGCGAACGAAATTGCGGACCTATGAGATCCGCGACACGTTCTCGTTGGTCCGCGGCGATCATACGATCCGTTTCGGCGGCGAAGGCCGGCGGATCTTCAAGGGTCTCGCGATCGGTCCTGCGAACGCCGGCAGTTTCGCTTTCACGAGCGTCACGAATTTCATCAACGACGTTCCGTTCCGGCAGACGATCACGGTCGATCCGGCGACGGGACGGCCGACCGGGTTTCCAAGGTATTTCCGGCTCTACGAATTCGGACTGTTCGCGCAGGACGACTGGAAGGTGTTCGATCGCCTGAATCTCAATCTCGGGGTCCGTTGGGATTACTTCGGCGACGCGAAAGAGCGTGACGGGCTGCTTTCGTCTGTTATTCCGGGCCAGGGCAACAGCTTTCAGGAGCGGATCGCGGACGCGTCGGTCGGCCGCGTCGAGCGCCTCTACAAGCCGGAGCTCACGAATTTCTCGCCGCGCGTCGGGCTCGCTTTCGATCCATTCGGAGATCAGCGGACATCGATTCGGGCGGGCTTTTCGCTCGCGTTCCAGCCGCATCACGGGCAATCGATCGCCGGGGCCCGCGCGCTTTCTCCCGACGCGGTGCAGGTCGTCTCGCAGCCGTCACAGGGGATCGGGACGCAGATTCTTTACAACATCCCGGTGCCGTTCAACCCCGAATTCGCGCGCGGTCTCAACCCGCAGGGCGGGATCAATCCGCTGCCGGGTGAGACCCGACGCATCCGTCCGACCGGATTCGTCGTGAACCCGACCATCAAAACGCAGTACAGCGAGAGCTTTTTCCTCAACGTGCAGCGGCGGTTGTTCGACGGATGGATCCTGGAACTCGGATACAACGGCACGATCGGGGTGAACCTCGAGCGCATCGATGACGTCAACCGATTCAACGGCGACCTTCTCGACGGCGTCGAGAATCGCCTGAATCCGAATTTCGGCGTCCTTCTGTTCGTGACGAACGGCGTGAATTCGAATTACCACGGCGGCACTATCGAACTGCGCCGGAGCTTCTCGAAAGGGTTCTCGGTCCAGACGAACTACCGGTTCTCAAAATGGATCGACACCTCGAGCGATACGTCGACCGGCCAGTTCGCGGACAATTCCGAGCCCGGAAAAGGCGCCCAGGACATCAACTGCCTGAGCTGCGAGCGCGCCCGATCGCTTTTTGACATACCGCACCGCTTTTCGTTCTCCGGTATCTGGTCGCCGACGTTCTGGGCAAATCAGAAAGGGATCGCCGCGAAATTGCTGCGGCACTGGCAGTTATCCGCGATCTTTACCGCCCAGTCGGGCCGACCGTTCTCGGTCTGGAACGGCGCGGCATCGACCGCCGGCGGCGACTACAACCGTGACGGAGGCGGCGGCGCGGTCGGCGGCGGATTCTACGACCGTCCGAACGCGCCGAGCGGATTGGCGACGACGTTCAGCAAGAGCCAATTCCTGGCCGGGATCTTTCCGGCATCGATCTTCACTGCGCCGACGCCCGGCACGAACGGGAATCTGGGGCGAAACACTTTCCGTGGCCCGGGATTCACTTCGCTCGACGTTTCGGTCTCGCGAAAATTCCTTTTCACCGAGACGAAATGCCTGATCCTTAAGCTCGACGCGTTCAATGCGCTGAACAATGTCAATCTTTTTCTGCCGAATGCCGACCTTTCGCTTCCGACATTCGGGAAATCCACCCAGGCGTTCGAGCCGAGGAGTCTTCAGGTCAGCGTCAAGTTCATGTTCTGACCGAGTCGATCGGGAGAGTTTTTTATGAGGACTTTGCTTATTGCCGCCGTTTGTCTTCTTGTCGCCGTCGCGGGTTATGGCCAGGGCGACTGGCACCGTATGAACGAGAGCGAACTGCGCGCGATCGTTCCGGAAAAAGCGCCGGTGATCCGCGAGAATATCGAGACCGAGTTCCGAACCGCCGCCGGCATCTCGGACGGGAAGCGCAATGTCTTCGGCGTTGTGATAATCACGGCCGGCTACGAAGCTGACGGAAAATATACGCATTATTTCCGGACCGACGCGGATCTCAAACTGGCCGATCTCGATGTACCGAAGGGGCAATACATCTTCGGCTATCAGCGGCTCGATACCGAAACCCTGCGGGTCACTTTCTACAAGGCGGCGGACGGCGAATTGATCGGCGCCGTCAAGGCCAAGGTCGAAGCAAAAAAGGGAGCGATCTACTCATTTCTTATCGATGCGCCGGTCGGTTCGAAAGGAAAGATCTACATCGGCCGGTTCGTCATCGGTTATCAATTGAAGTAATTACCTTGAATTTATGAAATTCGCCAGATGTCTGTTTTTTCTTCTCGCGTTCGCGGCGCTCTTTCAGCAGGCGACAGCTCAGACGACCGTTTCGGAACTTGAGCGCAAGGCGCGTTCCGCGACCGCCGCGAAACCGCGCGTCATGCTGGGCGATCCGGTCGACGTAAAGAACGCCGATCCGCTCGGCGGGACGGCGGTCCCGAATTACGTACGGGCGCTGGCGGCCAATACGAAATCGGCGCCGCAACACGCGAACCTCGTCCAGACGTTTCTTTTCGGGGGTTCGGTGCCGCCGGAAACGAAGATGGCGATGGGTTTGCGGATCTCGCAGATCTACGGCAGCCCGTATCTTTTCGCGCACGCGTCGCGCTGGCTCCGCGCGAGCGACCGCGGGCGCGAACTGATCCGGGATTGGGAGAAGGCCGGCAAGACGACCGCGGCCGAATCGCTCGCGATCGAATACGCCGAAAAGCTGACCAAGGACATTCACGGAATTACCGACGCCGATTTTCAGCGCGTCCGCGCCGAGTTCAACGATTCTCAGATCATCGAACTGACGATGACCGTTTCGTTCTTCAACCATTTCGTGCGGCTGGTCGAGGGCTTGGGACTGCCCGTCGAAGAATGGGTTCTGAACGACCAGAACCCGAAACTCGGTCCGGGCGTCAACCGGACGTTGCCCCCGGCCGCGCGTGTCGCGCTCGTTTCCGACGTTGAAATGTCGCAATCGCAGACGGTCGTCGAGAACGCGAAGCAAGCAGCTTCGCAGCCGGCGAACCAAGGACTCGGAATCGGGATCGCGAACTCGCAGCGCGCGTTTCTGCGCGTGCCGCTGATGGGCCAGGCGTGGCGGGAATTCGGGGCGCAGAACCGCGCGACGTGGACGATCGAGCGGAATATTCAGCTTCAGATCTCGTTCGCGGTCTCGATGGTCAACGGCTGCCGCTATTGCACCCTTCACCAAGTACAAGGATTGCGCCGGCTCGGGGTCGATCCGAAGAAACTGCTGGCGATGAAGAAGGACGACTCGCAGCTCACGCCGCGCGAGCTGACGGCGGTTGAGTTTGCGCGAAAGCTGACCTCCGCGCCGAATTCCACGACGGCCGAGGATTTTGACAAGATCCGCAAGGAGTTCGGCGATTCGGGCGCGGTCGAGGTAGTGCTTCAGACCGGGGCGTTCGCGTTTATGAACCGATTCACGGACGGATTGCGGCTGCCATCGGAAGACGAGGCCGTGAAGACGTACCAAGAGATCTACGGCGACGGCGCCTACCGCGACTGGAAGCTGCCGAAATAAGCGGAGCGCTAATACTTCGGTATTTTCGGATCGACGTCGTTCGACCAGGCGGTTATCCCGCCGACGAGGTTCTTGAGAGTTCCTTTGTAACCCGAATGCTGCAGCGCTTCGATGGCGCGGGCGCTTCGGCCGCCCATCTTGCAGTGGATAACGGCCTCGCGCGTCGGGTCGAGTTCGTCCATCCGGCGCAGGATGTCGCCGAGCGGGATGAGTTTCGCGCCGTCGATCTTCGCGAACGCATATTCGTCGGGTTGGCGGACGTCGATCAGCTGAAAATCCTCGCCGGCATCGATCTTGGCCTTTAGTTCGGTTGCGGTAATTTCTTCCATATTCCCCTTAATAACCTGATTGATTCAATTCCTTTGTAGCGAATCGTTCATCAATTTTCAAATGCATACTGTCACGTTACCCGAATCACGGCCCGACAGTTCGATCGGCTTCGCGCCTTGCGGCGGATCGGGCAACAAAACGAATTCCGTGCCGTGCAGTTCCTGGATCAGTCATTGCAAACACGATTTGACCTGCAACAATTTGAAACTTTTTCCGACAAAGATCGAATAAAACATCTGTCATCCAATACTTAACGAAACGAGGAACGGAAATGAAAACAATCTTGCGGAATCTCTGCATCGTTCTCGGCTTGCTGGCGTTCGCGTCGCTTCCGGTCGCGGCGCAGAAGACCGAATCGTTAAAGGTTCCGGTCAAATACTATACGCTGCCGAACGGACTGCGCGTCGTGCTTTCTCCGGAACGATCGGCGCCGCTCGTGACGGTCGCCGTCTATTACAACATCGGATTCAGGATCGAACCGCGCGACCGGACCGGATTCGCCCATCTTTTCGAGCATCTGATGTTTCAGGGATCGAAGAACCTCGGCAAGATGGAATACATCAAGCTTGTCGAAAGCAACGGAGGCGTGCTGAACGGTTCGACCCGGTTCGATTTCACGAATTATTTCGCGGTGATGCCTTCGCATAAGCTCGAGACGCTTCTCTGGGCCGAGGCCGACCGGATGCGCGGACTCGACATCACGGAGGAGAATCTCAAGAACCAACAGGGCGTCGTCAGCAATGAGGTCATCGTCAACGTCCTGAACCAGCCATACGGGTCGTTTCCGTGGATCGATCTTCCAATGGCCGCCTTCCAGAACTGGTACAACTCGCACAATTTCTACGGCGAACTGAAGGATATCGAGGCCGCGACGCTTGCCGATGCGAAGTCGTTCTTCGACAAATACTACTCGCCGAAGAACGCGGTTCTCGTCGTCGTCGGCGACTTCGACGAGGCCGAGGCCCAGAAATTCGTCTCGAAGTACTTCGCCAATATTCCGGCGCAGACGCCCGACAAACAACCAGATATCTCTGAACCGCGACAGGAAGCCGAGCGCACCGTTTCGCGGACCGACAAACTGGCCAACAAGCCGGCCGTCGCGTTCGGCTATCAGATGCCGAAGCGGGGAACGCCCGAGTATTACGCGATGGGACTGATCGACCAGATCATGCTCCAGGGCGAAGACAGCCTGATCTATCAGGAATTCGTCAAGAAGAAGGGCTATGCGGGCGGAGTCGGCGGCGGCATCAACTACCTCGGAAACATGTTCAACTACAACGGCCCGATGCTCTTCGCGATGGACCTGATCCACGACGAAAAGTTCACGGCGGACGAGATCAAGGCTTCGCTCGACTCGGTCGTCGACCGGCTTCAGACGAAACCCGTCGCGCAGGCGGACATCGACCGCGCGATCGTCAAGCTGCGTTCGGGGCTTTACGACACGCTCCAGCAATTCGGCGGATTCGGCCGAGCCGATCTGCTCGCGTCGTTCGCGCTCTTCGACAACAAGCCGGAGAACATCAACGCGATCGAGGCAAATTTCCGCAAGGTTACGCCGCAGCTTATCCAGAAGACGGCGAAGGAGTATCTGCGAAGCACGAACCGGACGGTCGTCATCGTCAAGCCGGAGACGAAAGGAGGAAGCGATGAATAATTTGGGATTTGGGATCTGTGAATTCGGATTTCGGGTTATGAAACGGCTGATCATCGTTTCCGGTGTCTTGTCGATCTTTGTTGCCGGAGCGTTGGCGCAGAAAGAGACGCCGCCGGTCGGAGGCCAGCCGAAGCCGTTCGTCTTCCCGGCGCAAGACAGTTTCACGCTTCCGAACGGGATGAAAGTGACGCTGGTGCAGTACGGATCGGTGCCGAAGGTTGCCATCCAAGCGACGATCTATACGGGGACAAAGGATGATCCGAAGGGCAAGAAGGGACTGTCCCAGACGACGGCCGATATGCTCAAGGAAGGGACGAAAACGCGTACGTCTGAGGAAATCGCCCGATCGATGGCCGAAATGGGCGGGAGCCTCAACGTCGGTTCCTCGACGGACAACACGGTTGTTTCCGGCGAGGTTCTTTCGGAGTTCGATGTCCGTTTCCTGACGCTCATCGCAGATGTCGTGATGAATCCGAATTTCAAGGCTGAAGACCTCGAGCGGTTACGGGCGAACAAACTGCGACAACTCGCGGTTGCCCGAACGCAGGCGCAGAACACCGCGTGGGAGAAGTTCCGGGAGATCGTCTTCGCCGGGCATCCGTACGCGCAGGTGAACCCGACCGACGACGAGGTCAAGTCGTATTCGATCGATGACGTCCGCGGGTTTTACGGCTCGAATTACGGTGCGGCGCGGACGCATCTTTATGTGGTCGGAAAGTTCAACCCGGCAACCGTTCGAAACATCATCGAAAAGGCGTTTTCGAGTTGGAAAAAGGGTCCAGCCGAGGTCCGGAACCCGCCGAAGGTCTCGCCCGCGCGATCGCTGGCGAAGATCGACCGGCCCGACGCGCAGCAGTCGACGATCTATCTGGGAATGCCTGCCCCGAACCCTTCGGATGCCGATTACGTCAAGTTCGTCGTGATGGACACGATCCTCGGCGGCGCGTTCAGCTCGCGGATCACGTCGAACATCCGCGAAGACAAGGGTTACACGTATTCGCCGGGAAGCGCTGTCTGGACGCGTTACCGGACCGGATACTGGTACGAAGCAGCGGACGTCCGGACCGACGCGACCGGCGCGTCGATCAAGGAGATACTTTACGAGATCAAACGGATGCGCGACGAGCCGGTGACCGATGCCGAACTCCAAGGCATCAAGAACAACATGGTCGGGCTTTACGTGCTCCAGAATTCGTCGCGTTTCGGCGTCATCGGCCAGCTTGAGATGATGAACTATCACGAATTGCCGAAGTCGTATCTCGACAATTACGTCAAGAACGTCGTCGCCGTGACGGCCGCCGACGTTCAGGCGATGGCGCGTAAGTATCTGACCGAGGACAAGATGACGATCGTCGTCGTCGGCGATCTGAAGAAGGTCAATGATCAGCTGAAGCAATTCGAATAGACAGAAATGCAAAGTGCAAAGTGACCGGTTCAGCCCGGACCACTTTGCACTATGCACTTTGCACTGGCCTTACAGTTTGAATCCCCCGCGGGTCAGCATCGTTTCGAAGCCGGTCTTGTCGACGGCCTTGATGTAGGCGTCGCGCGGTTCGACCGTCCCGTTTTGGACGAGCGCGAAAAGCGCGTCGTTGAGCATTACCATTCCGACGTTCTTGCCGGTCTGCATCGCGGACGGGATCTGGAACGTCTTGCCTTCGCGGATCAGGTTCGAGATCGCCGGCGTGACGATCAGCACTTCAAGCGCCGCCACTCGGCCGCCGCCTTTCTTCGGCAGCAGCGTCTGCGCGATCACTCCCTTCAATGACTCCGAGAGCATCACGCGGACCTGTTGCTGGCGGTCGGCCGGGAACTGGTCGATGATTCGGTCGACCGTTGAAGCGGCGGTCGTCGTGTGCAATGTGCCGAACACGAGGTGACCGGTCTCGGCCGTCTCGATCGCGATCGCGATCGTCTCGAGGTCGCGCATCTCGCCGACCAGCAAGATGTCGGGATCCTCGCGCAACGCGGCCCGCAGAGCGTCCTTGAAACTGTCCGTGTGATTATGGACCTCGCGCTGGTTGACAAGGCATTTCTGATTGTCGTGAACGAACTCGATCGGATCCTCGATCGTGATGATGTGGTCGTCGCGTTTCTTGTTGATGTGGTCGATCATCGCGCAGAGCGTCGTCGATTTCCCCGATCCTGTCGGTCCGGTCACGACGACCAGGCCCTTCGACAGGTCGCAGAGATTCATGATCGCCGGCGACAGTCCGAGTTGCTGTGCGGTCAGGATCTTGGTCGGGATGATTCGGAAGACGCCGCCCATTCCTTTGCGGTCCATGAACACGTTTGCCCTGAAACGCGCAAGGCCGGGGATCTCGTACGCGAAGTCGGTGTCGTTGCGCCGCGCGAACTCTTCCTGATTCTTGGCCGGCATGATGGACGTCAGCAGTTCGCGCATCGCATCGGCGGTAAGGGTCTGTTCGGCGCATTGAAGCTGCTGCATCTTTCCGTCCTTCCGGACCATCGGCGGAACCGACACGCTGAGGTGCAGGTCAGATGCGCCGAGTTGCGCCATCGCGTTGAAGAGAGCGTCCATCCGCGCCTTTGCTCGCGGATCGTGGACCGCCGGCGTGAACTCCGCCGGTTCGGGTTGAAATGACGGCGCGGGATGGGGAACGTATTGTTGCGGGACGAATTGCTGCGGCTGAGCAAACTGCTGCTGTTGGTTGAATTGCTGCTGCTGCGGCACTGCCGGCGGTGGAGCAAACTGTGCGGGTTCGTGTTGTTCGGGCATCGGGGAGTTTCCTTGGTAATCGACCGGCGGCTGTATTCCAACGGACGGCGGAACGTATGCGTTTGTTTCGAAATCCTGTCGTTTGCCGGGCGGTTCGTAAGTCGAGGTGTCCGAAAACGTCGTTTGGAACTGCGGGTCGTTGACCGGAACGATCTCGATCTCCGATTGTCCGTAACTGTAGACCGATTGTTCGTACGACGGCTCCTCGACCACGATCTCCGGCGAGAAATCGTTCGGTTGATACGTCTGGACCGATTCGTGCGACGCCGCGACGCTTTCGAACCCGGCAGCCGGCGGCTGAAACGGAGTCGAGTAGCTGACGTTGACCTCGTTTGACGGCAGAGCCGACGGCGCTTGGAGAATGTTCTCGACCGGCGCATTCTCGGGCTCGCCCAGGACCGGTTTGACGGTCACGATGAAACCGGCCGGCGATTTCCGGACGTTAAAGCTGAATTTGCCGAGATTGTGCGGATGGACGAAATCGATCTCCGATTGATTCGGCAGCTGCATCTTGACATCGTTCGGGATCAGCGGAAAGACCATCATGCTGATCTGAGTGCCGAGGAGCGGCGCCGAACCGAGGTCCGACGGTCCGTTCGCAGAGACAAGATACGGGTTGCGATTCGGTTCAAGCTTCAGTTCGCTACTGCAGGTTGACAGCAAAGACTGAAGATACTCGTGCAGTTTTTCCATAGCAGGTTGATCGTTCGAGGCTGGACGAGGAACAGGGAGTGGGCGCGGAAACGAAAATTGCGCCAAAAAGAAGATAACATAGAAAAACGTTGTTTGTCACGAATTTTGATTCGTGAGGGGATGCGGGATTCGGGATTCGAGATATTCAAGATTCAAGATACTGAAGATTCAAGATTCAAGGTTGGAGATATTCAAGATTCAAGATATTCAAGATTCAAGGTTGGAGATATTCAAGATCCCAAATATGCAATCCCAACTCCCAAATCAGGTCCTTTGAAAAACCCGAGCCACCGACCGTTCGTGTCCGGTTCGTGCTGCTTCGTGGATGAAAAACGCCGACATCCACGAAGTAGCACCAAAGTGACACGAAGAACACTTCAGGCCACGATTTGTGGATTTCATTTGAATCCTGAAATGTAGAATCTGGAATCCTGGAATCTGGAATCCCAACTCCCAAATGCGCGGGGGCCGCGACGCATCACGCGCCGCGGCCCCGGTGCCGATCGAAATCGGACGATCCTTACGGAATAACGAGTTCCTGCCCCGGAAAGATCCGGTCGGGGTTGTCGATCTTGTCTCGGTTCGCTTCGAAGATCGCCTGCCAAGTGACGCCGTATTTCGCGCCGATCTTGCTCAGGTTGTCGCCCGACTGCACCGTGTAGGTGTTCGCCGCGGCTTCCGGAGCCGAGATGTTGAGCACGAGGTCGCCGGTCCGGAAATCCGGATCGATGCGGCCGTATTCGTCCCAAAGTTGCTGTTTGATCGCAGCCGACGGAGCCGCGCCTTCGATGTGAAGAACGCCGTCGCCCTCGTTGATGACCATATCGGCAACGCCGAGGCTGCCCGCCAGGTCGATAAGTGATTGGTACTTTTCAGCTAATGACATAAGTAACTTGCCTCCCTGATGTTATTTGGCCTCGACGAGTTTGTTCTCGAACTTGCCCGGCTTGGCTTCGTTCGCGGCCGCGACGCATTCGCCCATCTTGCCCTTCGGAATCGTGCCGCTGCCGGTGGCAACGCCGTCCTTGACCTCGACCGTGGCGCCGGTGCAGCCCTTGGCCTTCCAGTTGTCTTCGATCTTCTTCTTGACGTCGGCATCATTTCCGCCCGCCATATTCGCGACCGGCGTCGGGGTGCCCTTGTTGGCGTTCGCATTTGCGTTGTTCGCCGGCGTGCTGCCGCCGCAACCGACAAGAAGCATCGACGCGAACAAACTTAGAACGAGAAAAAATTTCATATCTATTCCTCCAGATCTTTTCTTATCTTTTTTCAATCACTTGGCCGTGCAGGAGATCCCACAAGACCGCCTCCGATCCGAAGCCGATCGACGGCTTCGGAGCTCATAATCGAACTTGGGGTAGGTGAAAATCAGTTTATACTATTTTCGGAAAAATTCTAGTCGCTGTTGATCGAAAAGACCTCTTCCGCGATCTGCCGCGCGACGTCGTAGGACGTCAGATCGGGACGCACGATGAAGTGCCAGTCAGACAGGCAATAGACCCGTTGCCGCTCGTCGAACAGCCGTTTCGTTTCGGTCTTGTTGCGCGCCAACGGCCGGACCCGTCTCGAGTTCACGATGTTCAGCCAACAGCGTTCGAAACCGGCCTCGAGCCAGACCGACGTATAACCCCAGTCACGCACCTCGCGGCGATTCGATTCGATCGTCCAAGCGCCGCCGCCGAGCGCGATGACGCTCGTTCCGGACGTCAGCACGTCGCTGAGCACGGCCGATTCGATTCGGCGAAACTCCTCGATCCCGCGGCTGTCGATGATCTCCCCGACGGACATCGATTCGCGCGAGGCGATCGCCGAGTCAAGATCGATGCGATCGCAACCGACGATCGACGCGAGGTGTCTGGCGACGGTAGATTTCCCGACGCCCATAAACCCGGTCAAAACGATGCGCGTCTCAGTCAACCTCGGCTCCGTATCGGCAAACGCCGCGAAGGACTTCGAAAAACTCCGGAAACGAAACGGCCGCGCAATCCGCGTCCGCTATCTCGGTCTCGCCGTCGGCGAACAATCCGGCGACGGCGAACGCCATCGCGATCCGATGGTCTCCGAAGCTGTCGATCTTCGCGGCGGTTAGACGCGAGCGCTCGACACGCAGACCATCCTCGAATTCTTCGACCCGCGCCCCCATGCGCCGAAGGTTGACGACGATCGAATTGATCCGGTCGGACTCCTTGACGCGCAATTCGCTTGCGCCCCGGAACTCGATCCCGCCGGCGACCTGCGTGCCGAAAACCGCAAGGATCGGGATCTCGTCGATGAGGTTCGCGATGATCGGTCCGTCGATAAGGTTCGATCGCGGATCACCGGGAATTTCCGCCGCGCCGCGGATCCGGAGTTCGCCGACGGGCTCGCACGAAACCTCGCTTTCACCCGCGACGGCAATGTCCGCTCCGAAGCGCCGCAGGACGTCGATCACCGCGGTCCGGGTCGGATTGATCCCGACATTCCCGATCAACAGGTCCGAACCCGGCAAGCAGCTCGCGGCGACCAAGAAGAAGGCTGCCGACGAGATATCGGACGAAACGTGAAAATCGCGCGCGGTCAATACGGAATCGCCTGAAACGGAGATCCGGCCCGACGGATCGCGACGGACATCGGCCCCGAACCAGCGCAGCATCCGTTCGGTGTGATCGCGCGTCGCGGTGACTGACGGATCGCCGTCACGGGTATGTTCGACGACGGTCGTCGTTCCGTCGGCGTAGAGCCCCGCGAGCAGAACACAGGATTTTACCTGCGCGCTCGCGACCGGCATTTTGTATTCGATCGCCGCTAGTTCGTTGATTCCGCGGATCGTCATCGGCAAACGATCGTCGTTGGCGTCAATCGTAACGCCCATTCGGGCGAGAGGCTCGATGATCCGTTTCATCGGCCGTTTGGAAAGGCTTTCATCGCCAGCGAGCGTCGTATCGAAGTCCTGGCCGGCGAGAATTCCCGAGATCAGCCGGACGGTCGTCCCCGAATTCCCGCAGTCGAGCGGTCCGCCGGCGTCCTTCAAGCCGCGCTTTCCGTTGCCGCGCACAATAACCGTCGAGCCGTCGCGAATGATGTGAACGCCGAGCCGCCCAAAACAATCAAGTGTGGAAGCGCAATCGGCGCTCGATCCGAAGTTCCTGATCGTCGTCGTCCCGTCGGCGATCGACGCGAACATCGCTGCGCGGTGCGAGATCGATTTGTCGCCGGGCAGTTCGATGCGGCCTTTGATAAACTTTGCCGGTGAGATCTTCATATCGTCCATTTCCGATTTTCGAACGTCTAACTTAGCAAATCACGGACGAGGGGTAAATCGAACGAATGAGAATCAGTGCGTGCTTGGTCTTGTTGCTGGCGGCGACGGTCGTTTGCGGCCAGTCGAGCGTCGTCGTTAATTCCGGCAGCGGCGACGGCCGCTATCGGGGCCAGCAACGGGTCGATGTCTGGGCCGATCCTTATCCGGCCGGCCAGATCTTCGACAAATGGATCGGCGACACGCATCTTTTGGCGCGTGACGACGAGTGGCACGCTAAACTCCGGACCGGAACGCGCAGCATCGAGCTGACCGCGACCTACCGTCAGGCTCCGGCCTGGGTCGCGCAGGGACCGGAAGCGGTCGGATCGTCGCAAATGCGTTATTTTTTTCCCGCGAACCCGGTCGGTGTCGTGTTTCATTTTCACGGTTCCGGCGGGAGCATGAACGGGCTCTTTTCCCAACCGGAGCAGATCGTCTATGCTCGCGAACTGGTCGCTGCCGGCTACGCGGTCGTGACGCTCAACAGCTCGGACCGAGTCAATGCGCAGTGGAACACGGCCGCGCCACCGAACAACCCGGACATCGCGAACGTCCAGACGGCGATCGCGGGCTTCATTTCGCGCGGGCTGATGACCGGCCAGACGCCCGTTTTCGCGAGCGGCATCTCGAACGGCGGCGCCTTTGCCCCGCGCGTCTCGCTCTTCCTGGGATTCCGCGGCACCGCGATCTACGTCGCGACTTCGAACGCGACGATAATGCAGAACACGAACTCGGCGACGATCTGGAACATAATGAGAAACGACACGACGCTTGCGCCGGGAAGCGTCGAAGAGGCCTTCAACAACTACACTATCCTGCGCGGGCGCGGCATTCGCGCCGAGTACAACGTGCTCGAACCTTCAGCGGTTTTTCCCGAGCGCTTCCGGCGGATTCCGGGGCTGAACCCGAATGATTCCGTGACGATCTACGGCGCGCTCAAATCGAACGGATTCCTCGACCGCCGCGATCTTCTGATCCAGAATCCGAACGTTTCGGGCTGGGTCTCGGCGATACCGGCGCAGTACACGGCGAATCTGCCGGATATCTCGGACCAACTGCAGATCTGCTATACCGAACATCAGTTCTTCAGCGATCACAATCGCCGCACGATCCGTTTCTTCGATTCGCTGCGATGAACCCCCGGATTGCGGGTAACCATCCAATCCGCTATCGCCGCACGGCCTGCCGTCGTTACGCAAATTGGTGCGAACGCAACAGCAGCTTCCATTCGGACAAGCGGATCCCGGCTCCTTGAGCGTGCGGAGCGCGCGACGTATCGACAGCGCCACGTGGAGCGAAGCGGAACGTGGTGTGTCGGACCCGGTCTTGGCCGGAGCGTGCGGAGCACGCGTCTCCTGCCCAAACGGACCGGAGACGCATGCTCCGCACGCTCGTTGATCTATTGGAAATCCCACACCAGGCTCGGCCGCGCCTTCGCCTGGCGCTATCGAGACGGCGCGTGCTCCGCACGCTGAGGGTGGTTTGTCGGATCGATCGGACGTGCCGCGAGAAATCGGGAGGTTCGTTTCTATTCGCGCCGGGCGACGTCAGCCGGATCTTTCGTAACGCGTGATCCGGGATAAGCGCCGCCGTGTCGGGCTATCGCGGCGGGTACTCGGCGATGATGCGTTCAAGCAATTGGATCTGGCGCTGCTGCATCTCGACCAATGCCGTCCATTTTGCCTCGCGAAGTTCGTCGAGTTTCTCGTGGAGCGTCCTGATCTCGAGTTCCGCCTTGAGATTCACCTCGTAATCGTGCGCCGCGTCGAGGCGGTCGCGCGCGGCCTGCCGGTTCTGCGACATCATAATGATCGGTGCCTGAAAGGCCGCGATCATCGAAAGGAAAAGGTTGAGAAGGATATACGGATACGGGTCGAAAGCGCGGGCGAGCAAAAGCACCGAATTGACGATGACCCAGGCCAGTATCGTGCTTCCGAATATGACGATGAACGTCCACGATCCGCCAAACGCCGCGACGCGGTCGGCTACCCGCTCGCCGAACGTCCGTTCGTCATCGAACGCCTTTGAGATATTGCGGCTGACGTGCTTCTTGTCGATCACGGACTCGACGACGTGCCGTTCGCGCTCGGTAAGCTTTTGCCATTCTCGGCGAAGGTGCTTCAATGCCAGTTTTTCAGCTTGTTCGGTCATGGTTGTCTCTCCCGGATCTGACTGATCCATCGCAGAATATCTAAATCATAATCGAACCTTCGGAACGCCGGGAACGTTTCTTGACATAATCGCCCTGAAAAAGGAAACTTGTCGTGCAGTAATACAAATTTGTTCAAGTATTTGCGGGCATCTTGAGCGAGACGCACACGACATTTTCCATCGCGAGCACGATCGAGGCCATCGACGACGCCGTAGTCCGGACGGTAACGTTCGCGACCGGCCTCGGATTTCCCGACGACGCGCTGTTCGGGATCGATATGGCGGTTCGCGAGGCGGTCGCGAATGCCGTCAAACACGGAAACCGGCTCGATCCGGAAAAGGTCGTCGAGATAACGCTCAACAGCCTTGTCGACGGCGTCGAGATCCTGATCCGCGATTTTGGCAACGGTTTTGACGTTGATTCGGTGCCGGACCCGACAAATCCTGAGAATCTGCTCAAAGCGACAGGCCGCGGAATCCTGTTCATGCATAATTTCGTCGACCAAGTGGAGTGGTACGAGCACGCGGCCGGCGGAATGGTCGTCAGAATGATAAAAAAACTAGGCTAGATTTTTGTTTTGCTTTGGTTTTTTTGGTAAATTTCAAAAACGCAATCAAACTTAATTTGTTAAATACAGGAGATAAGAATGGCTGAACTAAATATTTCTGAACGTCAGGCAGGCGACATCACGATCCTCGATATGGATGGCAAGGTTACGATCGGCGAAGGATCGGTTGCTCTTCGCAGTACCATCCGCCGTTTGCTTGGCGAAGGCAAGAAGAAGATCCTTCTCAATCTCGGCAGCGTCGGCTACGTGGATTCGAGCGGCATCGGCGAGTTGGTTTCGAGCTTCACCGCGGTCAACAAGGAAGGCGGCAGCCTGAAACTCCTGAACCTGACGCAGAAGATCCAGGATCTTCTCGCGATCACCAAGCTTCTGACCGTGTTCGATGTTTTCGAGAATGAAGGCGACGCCCTCGCGAGCTTCAACTAATCCGTTCCGATCGGTTCCAAAAGGGATGAAGGAAGCGCCGCGGCGCGTTTTCCTTCGTCCCTTTTTTTGAGGGGCATCCCACCGAACGGGCCGGGCATCTTTTACTATCGGCAAAGACAAACCGAGCGGCGGGAAACCCGTAACCGATTCCCCTGTGTTTCCGTCGTTCAATCTGTCTTTGCCTTCAGGTTTTTCTGCAAAATGAAACGAGCAGCAGTCATTATCGCGCTTTTTGCGTTCGTGTTTCCGGCGTTGGCGCAGAATGCGCCACAAACCTTCGACCTCTCGCAGTACGGGGTCAAGATCGAACCTGACCGGCGTCTTATCGTGGTCACGATGGCGCTTGAAGCGGCGGGTCTCGAAACGCCGATCTCCGAAAAGGGGGCCGAGTTTCGACGCCGCGTCCGTGCCGACATTGACGGACTTAATCCCGAACTCGTGCAACGGATGAAGTTCTTCGTCGATCAGAACGCGAAACGCTTCGCCGAACGGTATCGCGAAAACCTGAGACGTGAGAAAGCGAACGACGCCGATCTCAAGAAATTCGACGAGGAGACCAAGGTCTTCAACGCGCAGTTCGAGAAGTACCGGCTGAGGACGATGTCGGAAGCCGAACGGCTGACGTTTGTCGAGCAACGCCGCGGCTTTCTGAATCAACTTGTCGCGCCGTACATTTCGATGGCTTATGCGCTCGGCCCTGTGCCGGATCTCGCGGAGCCGGCGCGCGCCACCGATCTTCCCGGCGATCTTCTCGAGGTGCTCGATTTCTCGCCGCTCGTACGCCAGTTCTATCGAAGTACGATCCGTCGCGGTACGGAGGCCTACACGATCTCGCAGAAGGTCGAAGAATACTACAAGGATTACCAGGCGGGCGGCGACGCGATGCGGCCTTCGACCGTCGCGATGGTCCGGAGCCTGCTTGATTATCTGCATACGCGTCCCGAGACGGTCTACACCGAGCAGGTGAAGACCGAAGTCCAGAAAGGCAAAAGCAAGACCGAAAAACTGACCCGGATCGAGACCCGCGAACGCGAGCGACGGTTCTTCATCGTCCCGGATCTGCTCGCACAGGACGCGACCATCAATTTCCGCAACATCGGCGACGACTATTTTGCGATCGTGCCGCCCGGGACCGACCTTGACGATTCGGAGGTGCGGCGCGCGTTCCTCCAGTTCGTGCTCGATCCGATCATTCTCAAGAACGCGAGGGACATCCTGACGCATCGCGATGGGATCAGGACGCTGCTGGACGAGCGCCGCAAGCTGAATCCGCAGATCTCGCCCGACATCGTGCTCGCGGTTTCGCGTTCGCTGGTCGCGGCGGTCGATGCCAAACAGCCGGCCTTCGTGCGATTTCAGTCGGCAACGGCCGAGGCGCGGCGGAATGCCGGCAAAACTCCGGTCACCGAATCGGTTGATTCGACAGGACGGAAGGTCGTCAAACTGACGGACGAACTGTTTCTTATCGACGGTCGGTTCGAAATGCCGCGGTTGAACGACGACGTCGCGCTCGAGCTTTACGAGGCATACGAGAACGGCGCCGTGCTCTCGTTCTATTTCGCGCAGCAACTCAAAGGGATAGAGGAGTCTCAGTTCGACATCGCGAGCGCTTTCCGCGATATGATCCTGCTTTTTGACCCGGCGAAGGAATCGACGCGGCTCGCCGAAGCGTCCGAGGCTCGCGGCCGCGCGCTCGCATTGCGCGAGGAGCGCCGCAGGGCCGCGATGACGCTCGTCGAGAATCCGGTGACCAAGCGCCTGACCGAGATCGAGCCGATGATCAAGCTGCAGAAATACGCCGAGGCCGAGACCGAACTCAAGAAGCTGCTCGACACGAATCCCGAAGACCAGCGGATCTACTACAATCTGGGCCGCGTCAAGAGCCTCGCGGCGGCGGTCGTCACCGATCTTGACGAGCGCCAGCTGCGCATCGTCGAGGCAAAGAACTATTTCGACAATGTCCTGAGACTCAAGAACGAGAAGTCGGATCCGGCGTTGATCTCGCTGACGTTCGTTGCCGTCGCGCGACTCTACGAATACTTCGACCAGGACGAGTACGCGATCAAGCTCTACGAGGAAGCGATCAAGATCGGCGAGGTCAAGGGAGGCGCGTTCCAAGAGGCCGTCGCCGCGCGTGACCGACTCCTCAAGAAGCAACGACAATGACGAAGTTCGCGGTCTTTCTCTTTTGTTTCGTGACGCTTGCAGCCGTTTCGGCGGCAGGTCAGCGACGCGTTCCGATCGTTCGGCCGCAAACGAATCCAACTCCGGCGGCGAAACCGATAGAAATTCCGGCCGCGGATTGGGAAGAACTGGCGGACGCGCTTCGCGCTGAAAAATGGACCCGCGCGCGGGAGCTTGCGGCCGCGCAGATCGCGCTTCTCAAAACCGAAAACGGGCGGAAACAGCTCGCTCAGCTTAGGTATCTGCAGATCTACGCCGCCGCCGGGCAGATCCTCGAACTGAATGCAAAAGGGAACTTGGGCGAGGCCGAGAAGGTCTGGCTCGAACTCGACCGGCTGACGGTTTCTTCATTCGGGAAGGAGTTCGTCCTTCCGCCGCGCGAGTTCGCCTCGGATTGCAGCAAGAAGCTCAATTTCATCTGCCGCGTCAAAAGCACTCCGAAAGCTCTTCGAACGACCGCCACCAACAAGGAAGGCAACGGCATTCACTCGTTCGACTACGTCAGGTTTGACGACTCGGCGCCCTTGCTTGCCGAGGACGGAAAAAAGGTCTTCCTTGGCGGAATCCTCGAAAGGGCCGAGTACAACGACGAGCCGGCGAAACCCTGGGTGATCAGGCTCTTTTTCAAGAATGGATTCGTATGGGTAGCGGGCGGCGAATAAATTCGGAATCCCAAATATCCCAAATCCCAAATCCGAAATTCCAAATCCAAAGTCGAGATCCCAAATCGCTCCTGTCCTAAACGTAGGTTCAGATTGAATCCGGAGTACGCATTGGAAGGATTCTGCCACGGAATCCTCGAATCGCTCGAAGAAGAAACCGGACACTCCGTGACATCCGTGGTCGCCGAAGGCGACATCAGCTAAAGCCCGGAGTGAAGCGGAGCGAACCCCGGGGCATTGGCCAAACACCCGGCGTCGCTGAAAGCGACGTGTGGGCCAGCTGCACCTCAATCACCAGGGGCCGGGGCAGCCGCTTTACCCGACCTCCGAGGTTTGAGCGATACCGCCTATGGCGACGGAACTCGGGTTCGCACCCCCGGTTATCGGTTCTGCGCAACTTCGGGGCTTTCCGGTCCCGACCCGATCGTCTGATCGGAAGAGGAATACCTGGGGGTTATCCCGGATAAAGCAATTGAAGAATTTGCCGGCGAATCTTCGCGAAAAAGCGTGAATCAAACAGTTCATCCCAAATTGAGCGATAGGAATCAGCCTGCGAATTTCCGCCAACCTACACGAATCCACGATTGACTGCTTGTTTCCAATAAAATCAACAATGTCAATAAGTTGGAAAAAAACGCAGCATAAGATTTCAGACAATCGATCCCGAACAATTGCCTTGTTCGCTCTAATTCGCGAGGATTCGCGGGCAAATTTCTCCATTGCGTAATCCGGGAGTGCGCCGTACTCGGTGCGATTGACTAGTGGCGGAAGGAGCCACACAGATAAATGTTGGTGAGTCTGTTAGTTGACGAGCGGCGGGCACGCGTAACCGTGCAAGCCGGAGCGCGTCAGTTTGCCTACGCCAAGATCTTTACCGATCTCGGAGTTCACCGAATTGGCAAAGAAAGAAACGGCTCTCTGCCGACAGCGTTGTAATGAATCAAGTCGGAGAGCCGGATTCGGGAAATCCGCACGTCCGGTTCGATGAGCGGGGACTGGAAACGCGACCTAACAA
>CAZARD010000014.1:0-55505 GCA_964487505.1 uncultured Blastocatellaceae bacterium
AACACGACGATCCCGACCCGCAAATCGGAGATCTTCTCGACCGCGTCCGACAATCAGACGAGCGTCGAGGTTCACGTATTGCAGGGCGAACGGCCGATGGCGGGCGACAACAAGACGCTCGGCAAGTTCCATCTCGTCGGCATTCCGCCGGCACCGCGCGGCGTCCCGCAGGTCGAGGTGACCTTCGATATCGACGCGAACGGCATCGTCAACGTTTCGGCAAAGGATGTCGGCACGGGCCGCGAGCAGAAGATCACGATCACGGCCTCGAGCGGCCTGTCGAAGGAAGAGATCGACAAGATGATGAAGGACGCCGAGGCGCACGCCGGCGAAGACTCGAAGCGCAAGGAAACGATCGAGGCCAGAAACCGGCTCGACGGCCTTGTTTACTCGGTCGAAAAATCGTTCAGCGAGAACAAGGACAAACTCGACGCGGGCGCGGCCGGCGAGATCGAAGCTGCGATCGCCGAATCCAAGACCGCGCTCGGCGGCGACGACACCGGCGCGATGAACAATGCGTTCGAACGCCTGCAAACAGCGTCGCACAAGCTCGCCGAGGTTCTCTACAGCCAGGCGGGAGCGGCAACCGGCGGCGCTTCGGAAGAACAGGCCTCGTCGGCGACCGCGGGCGGCGGCGACTCGAGCCCGGCGTCGGATGACAACGTCATCGATGCCGAGTATGTCGATGTTGACGACGAAAAGAAGTAACGCGTCCAAGGTGAGGCCAACGGCAGGTTCGCCTGCCTGACGATATCAGCCGGTTGCCTGTAACACGTTGCGGGCATCGGCTGATTTTGCGATACTCATACGATTTTGGATTTTAGAATTTGGATTGTCATTTCATTTTTTTCGAGACATCGAATCCGCCTCGACAGCTTAATCCAAAATCTAAGATCTAAAATCCAAAATTGATTGTGGCCAACAAGAACTACTACGACATTCTCGGCATCAAGAAGGACGCCAAGGCGGATGAGATCAAAAAGGCTTATCGTCGGCTGGCGCGCAAGTACCATCCGGACGTCAATCCGAACGATAAGGCCGCCGAGGAAAAGTTCAAAGAGGTTCAGGAAGCCTACGACATCCTTTCGGATGAAAAGAAGCGTAAGGTATTCGATCGGTTCGGCTATTACAACGACAATCTCGACCCGAACTCGCCGTACGGGGCGGGTGCCGGAGCGCCGGGCGCAGGCGGCTTCGATTTCTCGGGCTTCACGTGGGACACGGGCTCGGCCGGAAGCCCGGGCGGATCGTCGAGTTTTCGGGACATCTTCTCGGACCTCTTCGGCAGCGGAACGAAACGCGAACCGGAACCGCCGAAGCCGCTACCAAAGAAGGGCCGCGACATCGAGATCCCTTTGGCATTGAGTTTTGAAGAATCCTTCAACGGTCTGACGACGAACATTACCGTCAACCGTTCGGAGCAATGCTCGCGCTGTCTGGGCGCGGGCGACACCGGAGGCCCGGTCGTCGCGTGCACGACCTGCAAAGGCACCGGACAGGTCATGAAGACCGGCGGACGCCTGCAGTTCTCGCAGGCCTGCGGCGACTGCGAGGGGACCGGAAGGCGCCGGCAGCCGTGCTCGCTGTGCAACGGCAAGGGCGTGACTCCGAAGACCGAGCAGGTCAAGATCCGCATTCCGGCCGGGGTAGATACCGGATCGCGCGTACGGATCCCGAAGAAAGGACACGGCGGAAGGCTCGGGGCGGAACCGGGCGATCTGTTCATCTTGACGAACGTCGGAAGTCATCGTTATTTCACGCGAAAGGGCGACAACATATACGTTACGATCCCGATCACGATCCCGGAGGCGGCGCTCGGAACGAAGATCGAGGTCCCGACCGTCGAAGGCCGGGCACAGGTCAAGATCCCGGCGGGCACGGAATCGGGACAGAAGTTCCGACTGCGAGAACGCGGATTCCCGTCGCTTAGAAACCCAAACCTCCGCGGCGACCAGTTCGTCGAGGTCCAGATCAAGCTCCCGCGGATCATAAGCGAGGAGACGAAAGAAGCGCTCCGTCAGTTTGAAAAGGCCAATCCCGAAAATCCGAGGAAGGCGATGGGATTGGAGTGAAGGGATTTTGGATTTTGGATTTTGGGAAAGCGTGGTGTCGTTTGACACTCGAAAGGTCAAGCCCGTTCTGGAATATTGAATCTGGAATCTTGAATCTGAAATTTTGAATCTTGATTCGATCGATGAAGAAGAAGATCAAAACCTATACGATCAGCGCGGTGGCGGAGCTTTATGAGATTCACCCGCAGACGTTGCGTTTGTACGAGCGCGAAGGGCTTCTTCAGCCGTCGAGGTCCGAGGGGAACACGCGCCTCTATACCGATCCGGACCTTGAACGCCTCGAGATCATCCTATCGCTGACTCGCGAACTCGGCGTGAACCTCGCCGGAGTCGAGATCATCCTCAATATGCGCGAGAAGATGGATGCGATGCAGCGCGAATTCGAGCGCTTTTTCGATTATCTGCGAAGCCACGCGAACGAGATCTCACACAGCGTCGAGTCCTTTACGTCGTCCGAGGCCCTCATCCCGATCTCGCGGCGGAACATCTCCGTCAAGCGCTACCGGGACGACGCCGGCGAATAACGGTGCGAACATTCCAAATTACGCGTCAGGATCTCCTCGCGGATTCTTGACGAGTTTCGGACTACGTTGCGCCCTTTGCGGTCTTCGCGTGCGAAAATGCCTTTTTGGCAAGTGGATGCCGGTTCCTCGCGCAAAGCCCGCAAAGATCGCAACGGCGACAATTGTAACGATTTGCCTCTATCGTGTAATCCCGGTTCATAAACGATCCGGATTGCAAACATCACCTGTTTTGGGCGAAAATGGGTCTTCCGACTTTGCCCCGAAATTTTCTCTTCCAAGGAGTTTTTGTATGAAATTGTTGCGCGTTCTCTTTTTGCCCGCCCTTCTCGTTTTCCTTGCAACCGCGACCGTTCCCGGACAGGATCTTGACGACGTGACGATCACCGGCCGAGTGATCGATGCCAATTCCGCTCCGATCGTCGGCGCGACGGTCACTGTCACGCAGACGACGACCGGGGTTTCGCGAACCGTCGTCACGGACGAGGACGGACGATACCGGGTCATTGAACTTCCGCCCGGCATCTATTCGCTGAAAGCGTCGATGCAGGGTTTCGCGAACCAGGAGAAGACGAACCTGACGACGATCGCGGGCCAGAACGTCCAGCTTGACTTCACGCTCCAACCGGCCGGGGTCGCCGCCGAACAGATCATTACGCTCGAAGGCGACAACGAGCCAGTGATCGACTCGACGCGCACGATCGTCGGCGGCACGATCAACGAGCAGCAGATACAGGAGATACCGAATGTCTCGAGAAACGCTCTCGATCTCGTTCTCACGCTCGGCGGAACGACCGAGGAGCAGTTGTCGACGAGCGGGCTTGCCGAGGACCGCAATGCGAATCCGCGGACCGCGCCGCTTGAACAGGGCAATTTCTCGATCGGCGGCGGCACGGCTTATTCGAACAACATCACGATCGACGGTCTCGACAACAACGACGACCGCTCGTCGCGCGACCGTTTTCAGCCTTCGATCGACGCGATCGCCGAGGTCCAGGTCATCCAAAACCAGTTCTCCAGCGAGTACGGACGCGCCTCCGGCGGCCGCGTCAACCTCCGGACCCGCGGCGGCGGCAACAAGTTTCAGGGCCGCGCTTTCGGATTCTTTCGTGACGAAAGCCTGAACGCTAACTCTTGGTACAACAACAGCCGCGCGATCCCGCGACCGCCGCTTCAGGAGATCAATCCCGGCTTCTGGCTCGGAGGTCCGGTCATCCTGCCGTACTATAACGGGCGCAACCGCACGTTCTTCGCGGTCGGGTACGAGTTCAACAAACTGGCCGACACGACGCTGATCGACGCGTACGTTCCGGTCGGATCGAATCCGCGCTATCCGCTTCCGGCCTCGACCGGCGGCAGCCAGACCTGCGATGCGACGAGCGACGCGGCCTGCACGGCGACGCCGCCGACGGCTGCCTACGTCGCTCCGTACCGCAAACTCTACGATACGCCGAACCGGAGCAATGTGCTGACCGCGCGTTTCGACCACCGGCTGTTCAAGGGCAACGACCTGACGATCGGGTTCCAGTTCGGACGCAAGAACAACAAGCGGACGACCGGCGCCGCGACGACCCGCATCGAGAATGCGTTCCAGGCGCGGAACATCAATACCGACGCCGTCAATTTCACCGACAACCAGGTTTTCGGCTCAAGCGTCGTCAACCAGGTCCGCGGCCAGTGGTCGCGTTACAAACCGAGCTATCAGGCTCCGAATCCGTTCGATCCGGTCGTTCTCATCGGCTATCGCGATCCGGTCGCGAACGCGGTGCGAACGCTGATCACCGGCAACTCGACCACCAGTACGAGTCAAAACTTCGCCGACACACGCAACGAAACGCGTTGGCAGATAATGGATTCGGTGACATATCTCAAAGGCCGGCACACTTTCAAATTCGGCTTTGACATTCAGAACGTCGTCTCCAAGGTCACGGGCCTCGGGGACGCGACGGGAACCTTCAATTTCGCGAACGTGCTCCAGTTCACGCAGAATACGCTGAGCCGCTATCGCCAGAACTTCGGGACAAGCCAGGACGTGAAGAACCGCTACTACGGGTTCTTTTTCAACGACGAGTTCAAGCCCTTGTCGAACGTCACGATGAGCATCGGCCTGCGCTATGAGCGCGAGACCGCGGTCTCGGACAAGAACAATTGGGGCCCGCGTTTTGGCGTCGCGTGGGACCCGTTCAAGAAGGGCAAGGGCGTGGTTCGTTTCGGCGCCGGCATCTTCTACAACCGCGTTCTTCTCCGCACCGTCGGCGATTCGATCCAGAACGGCGGCGGAACGTTGGTTTCATTCGACTCGAACTCGATCGGAACCTCCGGATCGGACAATCGCCGTGTGGCGATCCTGTCGGCGATCGCGAACAACTTCCCGAACAGCTATCCGTCCGTCACGGAACTCCGCACGCTCGTCACGAACGTCTGCGCGACGGTGGTCAGTCCGGTCGGCCCTTGCACGTCGAACAGCGGTTTCTCGGTCGGCAACCTTTCGAGCGCGGGAAATCCGCTGCGCACGGTCGAGGCGAACCTGAAGATCCCCGAAAGCTACCAGTTCAACGTCGGATTCGAGCGCGAGCTCTTCAAGGGCTGGGTCTTTGAGGCGAACTACACTTGGAACCGAACGGTCCGTCTGTGGCGCGATACGAACTCGAATGCCCCGCGCCTGCCGGCCGGTTTCGCGAGTTGGACCGATTGGCTGATCGCGAACCCGTTCGATCTTTCGCCGACCCGCCGCTATACGTTCTATCTCGGGGCGACCAACGATCCGACGGGGCTTGCCACGACACAGGGCGGGACGACGACCTGCACCACGACGACCACGAACTGTTTCGTCAATCTCAACACGATCAGCACGTCATCGACGACGCCGGCGGTTGCCGTCACGAACCAGAACTTCGCCGCGACGGGAGGCCCGGTCGGCATCGCGACGGCCGCGATCGCCCGATTCCGTCCCGACCAGACCGTCTCCGAAACGTCGCTGATCGGATCGGGCGGGCGCGCGATGTATCACGGTCTGGTGCTTGAGATCCGCAGCCGCTTCCGCAAGCTCGGCGGCGGATTCGGCGCGCAGTACCGTTTCGTCTACACGCTTTCGAGTTCGAAGGACGACGGACTGAACAACACTTCGAACGCCGAGGTCAACGGCGATTTCTCGCGCGAATGGGCGCGCGGGCTTCAGGACCGGCGGCATCGCGCCACGTTCTCGGGATCGTTCGACACGCCTTGGTGGCTCGGAAAGCTCCGGTTCTCGCCGCTTGTCCGTCTCGGAAGTTCGGCGCCTTTCAATCTCGGCGCGGGCGGCAGCGACCGCAACCTTGACGATCTCGGAACCGACCGGCTGAACTTCAGCGGAGATCTGAAGGACATCAAGTACCGCAAACCGGGATCGCCCGAACCGACCGCGCTTCTTTCGCAGTTCTCGCTACAGCCGATCGGCGCGCGTAGCGGCAACCTGCCGCGGAATGCGGGAACCGGTCCGGCGCTGTTCGGGTTCGATCTCAACGTGTCTCGAGAATGGAAATTCGGCGAGCGGTTCAAGCTTCGGCCGATCATCGAGTTCAACAACATCCTGAATGCGGCGGTCTTCAGCTACGGTGCGGAATTCGTCGATTTCCAGGCGCTGAGCTCCTCGCCGACGGCGGCCCAGACCTTGGCGCGCCAGAACTTCCTCGTTCCGACGAGAACGTTCAGGCAACGCGAGATCAGGCTTGGAATGAGGTTCGAATTCTGATCGCCGGCAGGACCTTGAACTGTGGTTGCCGACCGCTTTCGGCCAACGAAGCGGTCGGCAATTCGCGTCAAAGGCTCGGGTTCGCGAGATGCGGATCCGATCTCTCAGATATCAGGTTCCAAATTATGCGGCTTTTCATCTGTTTTGCGATTACTGCCTGTTTCGTTGCGACGCTCTTCGCGCAGGCGGTCCCCGAGCCCGAGCGCGAGTTTCGCGGCGTTTGGATCGCGACCGTCGACAATATCGATTTCCCGTCGAAAAAGGGCCTGCCGATCGCCGAGCAGCGCCGGGAGATTCTCGCCGATCTCGATCTCGCCGCGTCGCTGAACTTCAACGCCGTCGTCTTCCAGGTACGGCCGATGGCCGACGCGATCTACGAATCGAAGCTCGAACCCTGGTCTGAGTTCCTGACCGGCGAGATGGGACGACCGCAGGCCTTCGACCCGCTTGAGTTCCTCGTCGCCGAAGCTCATAAGCGCGGGATCGTCGTCCACGCCTGGTTCAACCCGTACCGCGCCTACCACCCGGCGGCAAAGACCGTTTCGGCGGATCACATCACGAAGAGCCGGCCAGATCTCGTCCGGCAATACGGAAGTTTCCGGTGGATGGACCCGACCGATGCCGAGGTCCGTGAACGATCGCTGCAGGTGGTGCTCGACGTCGTCCGCCGTTACGATATCGACGGCGTCCATTTTGACGATTACTTCTACCCGTACCCGATCACCGAGAACGGCGCCCGGACGGATTTTCCGGACGAACGGAACTGGCGCGATTACCGTGAGTCGGCCGAACGCTCGGATGGACCGACACGCCGAATTACGCTCGAACGCGACGATTGGCGGCGTTGGAACGTCAATCAGTTCATTGAGAAGGTCGGCCGCGAGATCAAGAAGATCAAGCCCGACATCGTTTACGGGATCTCGCCGTTCGGCGTCGCGGAAGAAAATTACAAGAATCTGTACGCCGACGCAGTCAAATGGCTGGCGGACGGAACGGTCGACTACTTCGTGCCGCAGCTTTATTGGAAGACCGATCGGAAGAACCGCGAATTCCCTCTGCTGCTGAAATTCTGGGAATCGAAAAACGCGATGAAGCGGCACGTTTGGGCGGGGCTCGGAACCTACAAGATCGGAGAACCGAAAGAAGGGTTCACGGCAAGCGAGATCGCCGGCCAGATCGGCCTCAGCCGCGAGATACAGAGGTCGCACGGCAACGTGCAGTTCAGTCTCAAGTCGATCAGGAACGACCTCGGCGGGATCAAACGCGCATTGCTCGAAGGCCCGTACAGACACGCGGCGCTGATTCCGGAGTTCTCCTGGATCGGGGCGGAGGCGCCGTCGGCCCCGCGCGTTTCGATCGAGCGCGACGCCGAATTGGTACGGATCAAATGGTCGGAAACCGGAAGGCGAAAGGCGTTCTGGTTCGTGGTTTACGCCAAGGACGCGATCGGCTGGAGTTCGTCGGTGGTGCCGGCCTCGCAGAGATCGATGGCGCTTTCGGCGAAAAGGAAGGTCGAAAAAGTGATCGTCAAAAGTGTCGACAGATTGGGACGGATCTCGAACTGAACCCGGCTGACGCCTACTCGCTCATCTTCAGCAGATTCTTCGCCAGGTCGCCGATCTTCGTGTCGAGATCGCCGCTGAACGGTCCGACCTTGACGCGCACGTTCTCGGCATTGGCGATCTTGACAAGGTTCGCGCGGCTGATCACGTAAACGAGCGTCTCGCGCCGCGCCGCGCCGGTGTCGCCGTAGAACCGATAGGCTTTCCCGAGCTCGATCTTCTCCTTGCCGGCGAAAACCGTCAGCGTGTTCGATCTCGCGAACTTGTACTCGTCCGCGTCCGACAGGATCGCGATTGCCCAGCCCGCGACCTTGCCTGTCGCGTTGTAGCCGTAGACATAGCCCATCCGAAAATCGAGATACGGAGCCTTCGCGGCGCCGTCGACCGTGATCCGCGCCTGCGTCGTCAGATTGTATCCGAAGCGGCGCGCGGCATCGTATTTGCTGATGATGCCGCCGACGCCGGCCTCGCGGTCGATCGAACGGATGTCCGACCAAGCGCTGAAATCGGCATAATTCTGTGTTACCGGAACCGGGCGCGGCGCGATCTTCTGGGCCGAGTTCGATGCCTCGACACGCACGCGCTCGTACTCGCGCCGCCGACGGTCCTCTTCGGCGCGCGCCTTATCCGCGCGGAACTCCCACGCCGGTTTGAGATCCGGGACGCCCCAGACGCCGCGTCTTTCGGCCTTCGCCTGAGACTCGTTCCGCTCGTATGCGGCCCGTTCGGGTGCGGCCTGGCCGTTCCGTTCGGCGACCGCGTGCCAAGCCGCGCCGTCTCGCAGCATTTGTTGGCCGACGTCGACGCCTTTCAGCGTCAGCCTGCCGACCGTCGTTTCGGTATTGAACCCGAGCGGTTTGAATTCGACGACCTGGTTCAAGACCATCGCCGATAGGTGATCTTTGACGGTTTGGAAGAGCGGTTGCTCGGCCTCCGGAACCTCTATGTACTGGAGCACGGCCTTGACGCGCGCGTTCGGCACTTCGATGAGGACGGTCCGCCCGTCGATCACATCGACGACACGGCCCGTGAAAGTGCTCTGGGGATACGCCGAGATCGCCGTCAGGATCAGAACGATCGCGACGAAGATAATGCCTTTGATGTCGATTTTCAGATTCTGATCCGAATTACGCGATTCCATCACCACCTCCGCGACCGATCAAACGTCAAGATTGTATTCGCGCAGCCGCCGGTAAAGGGTCGACGGCGAGATCCCGAGCAGTTCGGCCGTCTTGCCGCGATGCCATCCGGTCTTTTCGAGCGCGCCGATTATCTGCTGCCGTTCAACGTCGCGCAGGTTCGCTGGCGCGTTCCTGAAAGAAGCGACGGAATGTTCGCTCGGCTCGTTGTAAACGACCGAAACATTCGGCTCGGCGATGCGGTTGACGACCTCGGCCGGAAGGTCCTTGACCGTGATCTTTCCGTTGTCCGAGAACAGGACGGCGCGTTCGAGGCAGTTCTTGAGCTGGCGGACGTTTCCCGACCAGTTGTAGTTGACCAGCGCGTCGATCGCCTGCGGGGCGAGATCGGGCGCATTCGGGCCGGCGATCTTCTGCAAAATATGCCGGGCCAGAGGTTCTATGTCCTCGCGGCGCTCACGCAGCGGCGGAATGTTGATCTCGAAACTGTTGATGCGGTAGAGCAGGTCCGATCTGAAGACGCCTTCCGCGACCGCCTGTTTGGTCGAACGGTTCGTGGCGGCGATCAATCGGACATCGACCTCGACCTTCTTGACGCCGCCGACGCGAAAGAACGAACGCGTCTCAAGCGCCCGCAGAAGCTTCGACTGGAGCTGCATCGGCATTTCCATGATCTCGTCGAGGAACAGCGTTCCGCCATCAGCGATCTCGAACAGGCCGAGTTTGCGGCCGCGGGCGCCCGAGAACGCGCCCGCTTCGTGACCGAAGAGTTCGGATTCGAGCAAATTGTCCTGAAGCGCGGCGCAGTTCAGATCAATGAAGGTCTTCTCCTTGCGGCGGCCGAGCCGGTGGAGCGCCTGTGCGACCAACTCCTTTCCGACGCCCGATTCGCCGGTGATCAGGACCGACGTGTCGGTCGGCGCGACGCGCTGCAACAGACGCAGCACTTCCTTCATCTGTGCTGACTCGGCAACCATCTCCGGAACGTTCTTGTTCGTCGTCCGCTCGATCTGGGCCCGAAGACGCTGGTTGTCGATCTTGAGCTTCTGCTTTTCGGCGGCCTGCTGGACGAGAGCCGAGAGCTCGGTGATTCGATAGGGTTTCGTCAGGTAATCGTACGCCCCGAGTTTCATCGCCTCGATCGCGCTTTCGACCGTCGCCTGTCCCGTTAACATTATCACTTCGGGCGGATTCTGCGATCTTTCGCGAAGTCTCCGTAGCAGACCGATCCCGTCGAGCCGCGGCATGTTAATGTCGCACAACAGAACGTCGAAATCCTCGTGTTCCAGCGATTCCCACGCCGCTTCGCCGTCAGGCGCGGTCTCGACCTCGTGGCCCTGACGGCTCAGTTCCTTTTGGACCACCAGCCGGAGGTTACTTTCGTCATCAACTACCAAGAGTTTAGCCATAGTTTTTGGTCTGGGAGGCAATACGCCGATCCGGGAACGATCCCGAATCAGAGTTTGTTAGGGAGAAAGATCGTGAAGGTCGTGCCCACTCCGAGATTCGAACGAACGCTGAGCCGCCCGCCGTGTTCGGTGATGATGCCGTAGCAGACCGCAAGTCCGAGCCCGGTTCCCTTCCCGACCTCTTTTGTCGTAAAGAACGGTTCGAAAACCTTCGACATATTCTCTGACGGGATGCCGATGCCGGTGTCCTGGATCTCGATCGTGACCCGTTGCTCGTTCATCGCGAAGGCACGGAACGTGAGCGTCCCGCCGGAAGGCATCGCGTCGATGGCATTCGTCGCGAGCGCGATGATGGCCTGTTGGATCTGTCCGCCGTCGGCGTTGATCAGCGGCAAAGGCTCCGAGATCTCGAACTTGAACTCGATGTTATTGCCGCGCTTTTGATGCGAAACTAGATTCGCCGAACTGCGCAGAAGGTCGCCGATGTCGATCGGCAAACGGTTTCCCGACCGAACGCGGCTGAAATCGAGCAGCCCGTTCGTGATCGCCTTGCATCGGAAGGCTTCGCTGCGGATGAGCCCAAGATACTCGCGCAGATCCTCTGTTTCGGGACTCGATCCGAAATCCCCGTCGTTGACGCGTGATTCAAGCGATTCGGCGCAGGCCGAGATCGTCGCCAGCGGATTATTGATCTCGTGCACGACGCCCGCGGCCAGACGCCCGACGGCGGCCAATTTCTCGGCGCGTCCGGCGGCGTGGATCGCTTCGACGCGCATCGTCACATCCTCGCCGACGGTGATGACGTGCGTCACCTCGCCCGTCGACCGGTCGCGCATCGGGATCTTGCTGACGAGCCAATGGACGGTCGCGCCGTTGTCGGACACGGTTTGCTGTTCGATTCGCTCGATCCGTCCGGTCTCGAACGCGCGTTCAAACTCCTGACGCAGTTTTCCTTGCGGGTATTTTGCGAAAACCTGAAAGACGTTCCGGCCGATCACGGAATCCCGGGTCATACCCTGGACGCCGATCTCGCGGTGCCGGTTCCAGCTGACGATCCGGTAATCCCGGTCGATGACGTAGATCGACACCGGCAGCGCGTCGAGCACGGCCTCGGTGAACTTGCGATGCTCTTCGCGGGCCCGATTGATCGAATCGTTGATCGCCGCCTCGTAATGAGCGGAGAGGTTGATGCTCATCGCCGCCAACTGGGTCGCGGCATCGATCACGCGCTTGTTGCGTTCGGTGCAATCGGCGGCCTCCGCGAAAGCGCAGACGATAGCGCCCTTGATCTCGCCATTGATGTGAAGCGGCGAAACATATTCCACCTTTGCGGGGTCTGTCTTGAGCAGAAGATCGGATTCGGATAGATACGAGACCTGTGGCGGAAGCAGATCGCGCCATTCGCGAAAGCGGACGCGGTCGATCAGATCGGAATCGTGATCCGACGCGTTCGCGGTATGGCTGACAAGACCGATATGTTCGAGTTCGACGACGACCGCGCACGCCTCAGCCGCGGTCTCGCCGCGGATCGCATCGGCAACTCGCGCCGCGACCTTTTTCGGATGGACCGTTACAAGCAGACTTCGGCCCAGATCCGTTATGAATTTTAAGTCCGCCGCGCCGTCGTGATTCTCTTCGCCAACCCGAATCGATCTTGGCGGTCGTTTTGCGGTCTTTGGGATCAACATTTTTTCTTTAGAGTCTGCCAAACCATTGAAGGATTTCATCATCTGATGAGGTGGGAACAGTACCGGAAATGAGAAGTGGCAAAACTTCCTTCTAAATTAAAAAAGATTTTGAACATTTTGTCAACGATTTTAACGTGTCTCATTCCCTGATTTGACAGTTGGTGAAGATGGATTGAGAATTCTAGTGTCGATATGCGATGTTTCGGTAAATACTCCCGGAAATCATTGATTTGCAAGGTTTTCCTATTGGGAGCGGCAATTGTGGCCGGCGTCGGGGCAACGCCCGCCCAAGCTGTCGTCGACCGGACGATCGCGACGGTCGACGACCGTGCCGGCGCGCCCGAACTGATCACGTATTCTGATCTGCTTTGGGAACTCGCGCTTCAGCCGCGGATCCCGATCGAACCGCCCTCGTCCGAAGATCTGAACCGCGCGCTCGAGTTGGTCATAAACCGCCGCCTGATCGCCATCGAGGCGAAGCGCCTGCCGAGCGCGCCGCCGTCGGATGACCGAATCAACGTTGAGATCAACCGGATTCTTGAGGGATTCCCTTCGACGGCCGAGTTTGAACGCCGGCTCCGATTGGTCGGATTCGATTCCGTGAGGGACGAGAATTTCCAACGGATGATGGAAGAGCGCGTGCGGATCGAGCAATATCTCGATTTTCGCTTTCGGTCGTTCGTCGTCATCACGCGTGACGACGAATTGAAGTATTACCACGATGTCTACACGCCCGAATTTCGCCGCCGCTATCCCGGGCTTTTGATGCCGCCGTTCGAATCGAAGCAGTTCGAAATGAATGAGATCCTGACCGAGGAACGCGTCGCCGAAAGCGTCGAAGACTTTCTTGACGACGCCAGGGAGCGCGCCGTCATCGCGATCCTCTCGCCGGTCTGATCCTCGGCTTTATTCTTCAGCTTCGAGCACGGCCTTCGCTTCGAGCAGCTCCTTCATCGCTTCATCCGAAACCTTGGGATAGCTCAGTTTCAGCGACTCAAGTTTCTTGACGATGATCTCCGAGATCGCGAGACGCGTGAACCATTTGTTGTCGGCCGGAACCACGAACCACGGCGATTTGTCGGTCGAGGTCGCCGCGATGGCTTCCTCATAGGCCTTCATATAATCGTCCCAGAGAGCGCGTTCCTTGACGTCGCCGGCCGAGAACTTCCAGTTCTTTTCAGGTTCCGCGATGCGGTCGAGAAAACGCTGCTTTTGCTCGTCCCTCGAAACGTTCAAAAAGAACTTGACGACGTGGACTCCGTTGTCGGAAAGATAATCCTCGAAATTCCTGATCTCACGAAAGCGCCGTTTCCAAACTCCCCGGCCCTTTGCCTTTTCAGGCAACTGCTGATTTTGAAGGATCGGCGGATGGACCCGCACGACGAGCACCTCCTCGTAGTGCGAACGGTTGAATATCCCGATGCGGCCGCGTTCCGGCAGCGCCTTTGAACAACGCCAGAGATAATCGTGATCGAGCTCTTCCGCCGAAGGTTGCTTGAACGCGACCACGTGGCAGCCTTGCGGGTTAAGACCTGACATTACGTGCTCGATGGCGCTGTCCTTGCCGGCGGCGTCCATCGCCTGAAAGATTATCAGCAGCGCGTGAACGTTCTGCGCGTAGAGAATGTCCTGAAGCTCGGCCATCCGCTCAACGTTCTTCGCGAGCTGTTTGACCGCCTTGCGCTCGTCGAGCCCGGCCGTATAGTCCGTTTTGTGCTTCTTCAAACGGAATTTTTTGCCTTCGGGAACAAGAAATTTGTCGATCTTCATAATCTCGAATTCTACATCAAAAAGGGCTGGATCCGCTCGACTTTTCTTCCGAGCGACCGCATCATATCGAACTGGAAGAACTATGAGATTCGTTGCGTTTCTGATAGTGGCCGTTTTTTGCGCGCTCGACGCGGCGGCCCAGATCCGCCTGACGCCGCGGACGATCGTCCTGAAAAACGGCACTTCCTTCAAGCTCAACCTGCCGGCCGATTACGAGATCGTCCCGGCGGCGGAGGGCCTCAAGAGGGTCCGGTTTTTCGCCAAGGCGCCCGACGGCCGGATCTTCGTGACCGATATGCATGATCTCACCGATAACCGAAAGGGCGCCGTCTATATCCTCGAAGGCCTCGATCCGGGATCGGGCAAGTTCGATCGGATCGTGCCGTATCTGACGAACCTCCGAAACCCGAACAGCGTCCAGTTCTACCGCGATCAGGAGGGACAGGATTGGCTCTACCTGGCGGAGACAGACAAGCTCACGCGCCGGCGTTTCACGTCGGGTGAAACCAAACCCGGCGATCCGAGGCCCGAAACGATCGCCACCTTTCCCGATTACGGTCTGAGCTACAAATACGGCGGCTGGCACCTGACGCGGACGATCGCGTTCGCGCCGAACGGCAAGCTCTATGTGTCGGTCGGCTCGAGCTGCAATGCCTGCGAAGAAAAAGAGAAGATCCGCGCGACGATCCTCGAGATGAATCCCGACGGGAGCGCGCAGCGGATCTTCGTCAAGGGCCTCCGGAACGCGGTCGGCGTCAAATGGGTCGAGAACAGCCTGTTTGCGACGAATCAAGGGTCGGATCATCTGGGGCTCAACAAGCCCGACGAAACGTTCTACGCACTGCGCGACGGAGCCGATTACGGCTGGCCATCGTGCTACCAGTCGAACGGCCGCGTTCTGACGGACCGGACGCCGCCCGGAAAGTTAAAACTGCCGACGAAACCCCGTGCCTGTGGCAAAGTTCCGCGATCGTACGCTTTCTTCCCGGCGCATTCGTCGGCGCTCGGATTCGACTATTTCGGCGCGGATTTCGAAGGCGGGGAACTGCGGGACTCATTCCTCGTCGCGCTCCATGGATCTACGGACAAGACGGTCGGCAAAGGCTACCGAATGGTGATCGTCCGAAAGGGCAAAAGGCCCGTTGATTTCATAACCGGTTTCCTGCAGGGCAAAAAGGTCGTCGGCCGGCCGTGCGACGTAATGAGACTGTCGGCAGATTCGTTCCTCTTTACCGATGATTTCAGCGGAGTCGTCTATCTGGTCCGGAAGAAATGATCGGGCGATCGGCAATTCGAATCGCGGAAACTGCCGTCTTTCGTCGATGGGCATCGAACCAACCGATGCTGCCGCGTTAGTTAGATATTCGCTTTTGCGCTTTTTCACTTCATGACTTTTTGACTAACATTGATTTAATGCTCCGCCGATACATGCACGCCCGTGAGAGGCATTTCGTCGCGCTCAACGACAACCGGGTCGTGCGGCCGTTCGAATGGGGAACGGAGTACGTCGGCGGCAACGGCGCGGTCGATGAAGCCGCGTTCTTCGAAACCTACTCACGATCGGCGATCGCGGACAGCGATTCGTTTTTCGCATTGCCGGAACCGATCGAGTATTCGGATCCCGACAGTTCAACTGCCGGCCACCACCGGATCAGCTGGACATCGGCGATCGAAACGCCTTTTCCGGAGAACAACACGGTTCGGGCCCATTATTTTTCGCATGGCAAGAACCGTCGGAAAGCCGTCGTTGTCTTGCCGCATTGGAACGCTAAGGCAGGCACCTATTTCGATCTCTGCAAGGTATTCCGAAAGGTCGGCGTATCGGCGATCCGCTTGACGATGCCATACCATGAGGAGCGAATGCCGCCGGCGCTCGAACGCGCCGATCATCTCGTCGCCCCGAATATCGGACTGACGCTGCAATCGGTGCGTCAGGCGGTACTCGACGCGCGCGCCGCCGTTCGCTGGCTGAAACTGCAGGGCTATGAGAGGATCGGGCTCGTCGGAACGAGCATCGGATCGTGCGTCGGCTTCCTGAGCTTCGTACACGATCCGGACATCGCCGCCGGTGTGTTCAATCACGTTTCTAGCTATTTCGCGGATGTCGTTTGGAAGGGGCTTTCGACATATCACGTGAAGGAGAGCATCCACAAGAAGGTGGAACTCGAAGACCTCCGGAGATACTGGCTGCCGATATCGCCGGCGGCGTATATGGAAAAGCTCGGGCGGCAACAACCCCGGCCGCAAAGCTACATCTACACGCTTTACGATCTCAGTTTTCCGATCGAGCTCTCGCGCCAGACGCTCGCGCTGCTCCGCGAGAACGGGATCAAGCACAGCCGCACCGCGCTCCCGTGCGGCCATTACACGCTCGGCGAAAAGCCCTGGGTCTATCTCGACGGTTACAAGATCGTCAGCTTTCTCCGAAAGAACCTGACCTGATCCCAAAATTACGCGTTAGGTTTCCCATCGCGGATTCGCGATGAGTTTCGGACTGGCTGACGTTGCGCCCTTTGCGGTCTTTGCGTGGGAAAATGCCCTTTGGGCGAGTGGATGCCGGTTCCTCGCGCAAAGCCCGCAAAGATCGCGACGGCGACAATGAAAAGAATTCGCCACCGGCGGCCGATCGGCCCGAAAGTCCCGCAAGTTCCCTTCATTGCGCAATCCGGGTTGACTGGCGAGATTTCCGGGGAAGCGCGCGAAGAATCACAAATCGACGTTTCCTGATCAGAAATCGGCTAGTCTTTTGATAAACTGCTTGCGAGAATGACCCCGGCGATCGAGAAAATCGTTGACGAAGAACTGCCGCGGCTTTGCGGGCGGGCCGCAAACGCGCGCGGGCTCGGGTCTGAACATCTTCGCCCCCGGATCGTGAGGGCCGTCGAAAAATACCTTGCGCGTGACAACACGACGGCAGGCAGGCAGGAAATCATATCATTCCTCGATGAACTTCGAGCCGACGACCTCTGCCTCGTGCTCGCCTGCGAACGCGGCGACGCCGACGCCTGGGAGGAACTTGTCTCGTCCCACGATTCGACGGTCAGGTCGGCCGCGAAGAAGATAACCTCAAACGCCGAGGATGCCGACGACCTCGCGAACTCGATCTGGGCCGAACTCTACGGACTGAAAGAGGGCAAGAGCAAGCTCGCATACTATTCGGGCCGCGGAAGCCTCGGAGGCTGGCTTCGCGCGGTCGTTGCTCAGCTGGCGGTCGACCAATTCCGCAAGATCTCGCGATTTGTCCAGATCGAGGAAGACCGCGAATTCGACAATCTGGCGTCGTCGGCCGCCAACGCGAGCGGCAACTCGCACAACCCGGAGGAAGCGTTCGCTGAGAAATCGATGCAGCGCGACGTGGCAGCGGCGCTCAGACGCGCGATCGAAGACCTGGACGCCGAGGACCGGTTGATAATGAAGCTCTATTATTACGACGACGTTAAGCTCAAGGACATCGGCGCGACATTCGGCTTTCACGAAGCGACCGCCAGCCGCCGCCTGGTCCGCATCCAGACTGCGATCAGGAAATCGGTCGAGCGCAACCTTGCGGACGACCACGGATGGAGCGGTCCTGAGGTCAGCAAGTATCTGGCCGAAACGGCCTCGAAACTCGGGATCAGCGTCGAAAGGATGTTCACCGTCCTGATGATCTGCGCTGTCGTGCAAGAAATCGCGACAGGGCGCGTTCTCTAATCGGGAGGGGAAAATTGAAAAGACGTATGAGTTGAAAGCGTTTTGCCAATTTGGTTCATTTTTGTGATGGATTCTGAATTCGACAAAGATATCGATGTCATCTTGCGAAGGTCGCGATGGGCGGTCCTTGCTGGCGACTCGAAGTTTGAGGACGGCACGCACCCGGATGCCGATCAGTTCGCGGCTTTCGCCGAGAATTTGATCCCGGGCGCGTCGCGCGCGAAGCTGATCTCGCATTTCGCTGATTGCGCGCGCTGCCGATCGGTGCTTTCGAATCTGATGTCGATGAGCGAAGCGGAAGAGGCGGCCCCGGCGACCGTTGCCGAACCGGTCGCGGAACCTTGGTATCGCCGTTTGTTCGCTTTCCCGCAGATCGCGTATTCGATGGGAGCGCTCGTGCTTGTCTTCAGCGCTTTCTTTGTCTATATCGCATACCGCGGACTCGAAACCGCGAACGATGTTTCCCAGGTGACCGAACCGACCTTCAGTCGGCCGGCGAACAGCTCAACGGCAGCGAACGTCCAGATCCCGGATGCGAATTCGAATTCCAACCGGACAGTCTCGAACACGGCATCGCTCGCAACCCCGATGCCGACCGCGGTTGAACGGCGCGCCGACGATCAAGCCGTTGGCGGAGAATCATCTTCCAACACCGGTCCTGACCTAGCAGGCCGCAAGGACGAAAAAGCCGCGGAAACGCGCGAGGTCCTAAAAAGCGATGCCCCTGCCGGCGAAAGCAAGCGGTCCGCGCCGGTCGCAGCACAGCCGACTGCGGGAGCAAGCGTTGAGGACCGGGTTCGCGACGTCGATGTGACGGCGGACAAGAACAAGATCGAGACCGAAGAATTGCGTACCCGCTCGGCGCCGAAGGTCCCGTCGCCCAAAAAGGCGCCCGACACCGACAGCCGCCAGATCGGCAGCCGATTGTTCACGAAGCGCGACGGGGTCTGGATCGATTCGCAATACGGCTCGCAGCCGCTGACGAGTGTCCGGCGCGGTTCGGACGATTTCAACAAGTTGGACTCAGAGGTCCGTTCCATTGCCGATCGACTCACCGGACCGGTCATCGTCGTCACGAACGGGCGTGCCGTGCGAATCAACTGATCAACTATGAGATTTGTCGTGCTCGGATCCGGGAGTTCGGTTCCGCACAAGAAACGCGGCAGTTCCGCCTATTGGGTCGAAACCGGAGGCGTCTCGATCCTCTTGGATTGCTCGGCATCGTCAGTCGCGCGAATGGCGGAACTCGGCCTCGATTGGGCGGGCCTCGACGCGATCTGGATCTCTCATTTCCACCTCGATCACATCGGCGGTCTTTTTCCGTTCCTGTTCGCGACGAAATACGCTCCGGAAACTCAATCGCGGACTAAACCCTTGGTCGTCTTCGGCCCGAAAGGGCTGCGTGACCTTTTCGGTAAGATCGACGGGTCGAACAATTACCGGCTCTTGAACCAGCCGTTCCCCGTTATTCTTACCGAGGTCGATCCGCTTGAGGAGTTCGAATTCGCGCCGGGAGTTACGGGCGTCGGAATGGACACGCCTCACACGCCCGAGAGCCTCGCGATCCTAATCACGAATTCATCGGGAAAGTCGTTGGTCTACAGTTCGGACACCGGATTCACGAAAGCTTTGGCGGCGTTTGCCCGAAATGTCGATCTGTTTGTGCTGGAGTGTTCATTCGTGAAGGACAAGCCGGTCGACTCGCACCTTGAACTGGAAGAGGCCAAATACCTGATCCGGCACGCGCGCCCGAAGCGGGCGATGCTGACGCATTTCTATCCCGAATGGGATGAGGTGGATTTCGCCGAGGCCGTCGGGGAAGAAGTGCTGGAAGCAAAGGACGGACTCGTCATTTCGGATTTGTGAATTCGGATTTGGGATTTTCGATTTTGGATTTTCGATTTGGGATTCTGAATTTCTTACATTTGAATCGGGCCCAAACGTTCATGACGGGGCTCCAGCCCCGCATGACGCAAGATCCCAAATCCGAATTCACACGTCCGAAATCCCAAATCCCAAATCCCCAATCCGAAATCCCAAATGCAATCATTGTATCGACACGGTCATCGTGAAATTCGTTGCCCGGGCGCCGTGGTTGTCGATGCTGATGTAAACGTCGCCGTTCTCCTCGACGTAATGCGAATACGATGTGTCGTGGAGTTCACCCTGTGTGAAATCGCACTTGCCGTTACCGCAACTGAGCGTGGCCGTCAGCGTTTGTCCGGCGCGGGCTCCGAGGACAAAACCGCGCGTGGCGCCGGCGACAAGCGTTCCGGTCACGGTCGCCGAACTCCGACCGCGTTGGAATCGAATGCGCGTCTGCGCCAACGCATCCGAAACCGACATCAGGCTGATCAGCGCGACGATCAGCACGTTAAATCCGACTTTCTTCAACATATTTTTCTCCTGTTGGAGGAGCAAATTTAATCCGATTACGTCCCGAATGCAAGGCGTCGGCCGGCCGGATCTTATTTCGGCAAGCGGGCCTCGACATCGTTGGCCTTAAGGGAGTTGCCCGTCGCGCGCTGGAGATCGGCAATCGCCTTGTTCAACTCGGTCTGCGCGCGCAGTTCCGAACTTCGGGCGAACATCAGCGCTGTCTGCCGTTCGAGCACGCGATAGATGTCGCTTTGCCCGGCCTCGAGCTTGCGTTGCTCGGACTCGTACTGCTTTTCCGAATTCTCGCGCGACACGGACGCCGAGCGCAACCGGGCCTCGGCCGTGCGGATCGACTGCAAAGCGTTGCGTACGTCGATCTGAATTCCCTGTTCGATCTGTTCGCGCTGGGTCCGGATCTGTTCGCCGGCGACGAGCGATCTTCCGAGATTTGCCTCGGCCGTGCGGTTTCCGAGGGGCAGATTGATCGTCACGCCGACGCGGAACGTCGGATATCGATTCGCCAGGACGTCGGTGATCGAGCTGCCCGTCAATGCGCTCACGCGCGCGATCTGGTCAAGGCACGCCTGGGATGTCGGATTCGTCTCGCACGGTGACTCGAAGAACGAGCGAAAACCCGGATTCTGGCTGCCGCCGACCCCGGCGGAGGTGTAGCTTGCGGTGAGATCGACCTGCGGCCGCGTCTGATCGCGGTAGTATTTCTGATCGATCTCGTTGATATCCTTCTGAACATCGTTCAGTTCGATCTCCGGCCGGTTCGCAAGCGCGAGCGCAAGAGCCTCGGTCAATGTCGTTCGCGGCGCGTCACGATCGACCGGTTCGGTCGGAACCAGAGCTTCGGCCCAGATCGGATCGTCGTTGCTCCTGGCGATCAATCCCTTGAGGGCGTTCTCGGCGCGGCCGACCGCTTCGAGCGCTTCGTAAACGCTTTGCTCGATGTTCGCGACCTGCGTTTCGGCGGCGACGATGTCGATCGGCGCGAGCTGGCCTTCCTCAACGAGCCGCCGGAAATGAGCAAGTTGGTCCTTGGCGTCGCGCACTCCGTCGCGCTGGACCTGAAGGTTCCGGAGCGCGAACACGAGGTCCCAATAGGCCCTCTGGACGCCGGTGACGATCTCGATCGAGCGTTGCCGGAACTGTGTATCGGTCAGGCTCAGATTGCGCTTCGCGATCTCGATCAGACGCCGCGGCTGATCGAATCCGCGGCCGCGCAGGAGCGGTTGGGTGATCGACAGGTTGAACGAGGTATTGTTCTGCGGCGAAAGGATCGAGATCGGATTGTTGGTCGTCACGCGTTGCGACGAAACCGTCGCCGAGTACGATGTGCCGGTCGGGCGAAGCAATCCGCCAAGTCCGAAACTCCCGACGACCGAGTCGTTTGTCGTCGTCGCGTTGGTCGAGAATATCGAAACGTTCGGATTTTTCGAATGCTCAAAATAGGTTTGTCCCGAAAGCCGCGGATCGTAAGTGCCCCGCGCGCCGCGGAGGTCGAACTCGGCGGCCCGGACATTCTGGCGCGAAACCTCGATGTCCTTGTTGTTCTCGAGCGCGAGGGCGATCACCTCTTTGACGGTCACCGGCCGCTGACGGAGCATATCGACGCCCACGCGGCCGAGATCCGGAAGATTCCGCTCATCTTGCCGGAAATCGGGCGCGACCTGCGGCACGCCCTCCAGTTTTTCGGTTTCGACCTTCTGAACGTCCTTGACGGGCGGGGTCGGGGTCGTCTGCTGCGCCGCCGCCCCGACCGCGAGGATCGTCAGGATGATCAAGATGTATGAAAGCTTCAACATATGAATGCTGGGCGAAACCGGCCGCGCAGGCCGATCTCATCCGATGAACTGTGAATAAACGAAACCGCCCAGGATCAGCGCGAATCCGCCGATCTCGCCGGCGATCAACAAATACATAAAGGTCGTCGTCACGAAATTCCGCTCGGCGAACATGTTCTCCGTCCTGTCGATGAGCCCTTCGCGGATGTAGCCGGCGACGGTCAACGCAAAGAACGCGATCGGAACGGCAACGATCGCGATCTGAAAGCCGTTCGCAAACGGCGAGTACGCGATCAGCTGGGCGATGACGGCGCAGGCGAACGAATAAAAGAACGACGCCCGGTGCGCGATATCGACGTAGACCGGCGCGCGGTGCTCGCCGGAAGCCATCGTTTTGGCGTATTTCCAGACGCCCGTGACCATTCCCGTCAGGAGAAAGATTCCCGAGAACAGAAGCGCGACCTTGGCGGCGGCCGTCATTCCTTTTCGGCCTCCTTTTTCAGTGCCTCGTTCATAAGTCGATATCCGGCCTCGATCGCCGGCCCGTGGAGCCGCCAGATCACCCCGACCATCCATCCGGAGAAAAGCTCGCCGTGGATGAATCGGACATTCGCATCGCCGGCCTGCTCGATTTGAAAAAAATGTTCCCCGCGGAACGCCCCGAGCGGCAGAGCTCCGACCCAGCGGAGTTCGCGGTCGGCTTCTGCCTTGAGCACGAGCGGTTTGAACTTGAGAAGCCTCGAACCCGGCAATTGCACGTCGATCCGCAGCGTCGCGCCGGCGCGCGGACCGCCCTCGACGCGCGTCACGAACGGATTCCAATCCGGAAACCGCGCGAAATCGGTCAGGATCTCCCAAACCCTGGCGGGCGAAGCACTTATCTCGATCTCGGTTTGAACTTCCTTTTTCATCGACATACTCCAGAAAGGCCCGGAATCCCTACATCCATCTCCCGACGCGTCTCCTGTAATCGAGATAGACGTCGCCGAATTTCGCTTCAAGATAACGCTCCTCGCGCCGGATCACCCCGAAATTGATCACGAGCAGCACGATCGGCAAGAACGGCAGAAACCAGACCGAGTTGAAAACCAGCGAGAATCCAAGATAGATCTCGGCCATCGCGACGTAGATCGGATTCCGGCTGACGGCATAGATGCCTGTTTCGACGATCGCCGTCGTCGGTTGCCACGGCTCGATGTTCGTCCTCGCGGCGCGCATCTGCATCCACGCGATGAAGATGATGATCAGCCCGAAGAGGATCAGCAGCGATCCGAGCACGATCGCGGCGTTCCAGGGCATGATCGGATACGGTTGATGCCAGGCGACAAAATATCCGGCGACCAGCCCCGCCGCGTAGATCAGCGGCGGCGGCGCGATGACGCCAGGTCGGTCCTTCTTTTCGTTCGTTTCGGTCATCCCACGAATTCCCCCGCGATCAGTTCTTGCCAAAGACCGAACTCACGCCGGCCTGCGCCCGACGCCGCAATCCTCCGAACAGCCGCGCCGACAGGTCCGAAAAACGGCGGAACAATTGCCATTGCGCCATATCGTCAAAGATCGAATAGAACACCGGCACCGCGAGCAGCGTCAGCAACAGGCAAAGCGTCTGGCCGCCGACGACGAGCACGCCGACCGAACGATTGGTCCCGGCGCCGGCGCCGCTCGAGACAACGAGCGGCAGCATGCCGGCGACGAGCGCGATCGTCGTCATCAGGATCGGACGCAGACGATCGCGGTTGCCGCGCATGATCGCGTCGTGGCGGTTCAGGCCGCGCTCGCGCAACTGGTTCGTGTGGTCGATGACGAGGATCGCGTTCTTCTTGACGACGCCGAACAGGAGCAAAAGCCCGAGTCCTGAAAAGATGTTGACCGATTGCCCGGCGATCAGTATCGAAACGATGCCAAAAGGCACCGACAGGGGCAGGGTCAGCAGGATCGTCACCGGATGGATGAATGATTCGAACTGCGCCGCGAGCACGATGTACATAAAGACGAACGACAGAATGATCGCGATCAGAAAATAGAAACCGGCCTTTCCGAGTTCCTTCGACTGCCCGACGTAGCCCGAACGGTATCCTTCGGGCAGTTTCAGCTCGGCAACGAACTTGTTGAGCTCGGCCTGGATCGTCGTCGCCGATCCTCCCGGCTTGGTGTTCGCGAGGATCGTCACCTGACGCTGCCGATTGACGCGGTCGATTCCCGACGGCCCGGTTCCGGTCGATGACTTGACGACCGTGTCGAGCGTCGTCCATCCGATCTTCGACGACGGGACGATGAGGCGCTTCAGGCTCTCGATGTCATCGCGGAAGCGGTCGTTGGCCCGGACACGGACCTCGTACTGCTCGGTCCCGGCGTTGAACGTCGTCGCTTCCTGACCGGCGACGAGAATGTTGAGCGCCTGCGAAACATCGCCGATCCGGACGCCGAGATCGGCAGCGCGGGCGCGATCGACCTCAAGCCGGACCTCGGGCTTTCCCGAGATCAGCGTCGAATCGACGTCGACGGCGTCGGGCACCTTCTTGAGTTTTTCAACCAACTGTTTCGAAACCTCGTCGAGCTTTTTCAAGTCGGGACCGCCGATGAAATATTGAACGTTCGCGTTGCGAAATCCGCCGCCCGAGAACGCAGCTACCTGTTGGACGGCCGTCCTGAGTTCAGGCGGATAGTTGCCGAGCAGATCGCGCGTCGCGGTCATCAAAGCCTCCTGCGACTTTTCGCGCTCCTTGATATCGGACAGCTTGACGTAGATGGTACCGGCGTTGACGACCTGCTGCTGGCCGCCGCCGACCGTCACGAGCGTGTGCGTCACGCCCGGAAGCTTGCGGATATCTTCCGCGATGCGCTCCATGATAACGGTCGAAGCCTGCAGCGAACTGCCCTCGGGAACGCGGATCGAGACCTCGAACTGCGATTGGTCGTCAACCGGCAGAAAGTTCTTGCCGACGAACATAAAGAGCGGGATCGTGCTCGCCACGACCAAGACGCACAGCACGACGATCAGCCAACGGTGGGCCATCGAATAGTCGAGCATCTTCACATAGGCCCGATCGATGTGGCCGTAAAACCAGCTTTCCTTCGATGATTTATGGCTCGCGTGATGAACGTTTCCACGAACTTCATCGACCAACGGAACCTTTTCGTTCTCGTCCTCTTCGACGGGCTTAATGAGACGCGCCGCGAGCATCGGCGTCAGCGTGAAAGACACGATCAATGAAACGCCGATCGCGAAGGCGGACGTCAGTCCGAAAGAAGACATAAATCGCCCGACGATCCCGGCCATGAAACCGATCGGAACGAATACCGCCATCAGCGAAAGCGTCGTCGCGAGAACCGCGAGACCGATCTCCCTCGTTCCCTCGATCGCGGCCTGGAACGGGGGCATTCCCTTTTCCTCAACGAAGCGATAGATGTTCTCGAGCACGACGATAGCGTCGTCAATGACGATGCCGACCATCAGCGTCAGCGAGAGCATCGTGATCGAGTTGAGCGTGTAGCCCATAACGTAGATCAGCGCGAAGGTCGAAATGATCGAGGTCGGGATCGCGATCGCGGCGATGATCGTCGAACGGAAATTCCAAAGAAAAAGGAAAACCACGAGCGCCGCGAGGATGCCGCCGACGATCAGATGCTCCTCGATGGCGTGGAGCGAGTTTTCGATGAAGATCGAATTGTCGCCGATGATCTCGACCTTGAACCCGGTCGGCAATGTCTTCTCGATCTCCTGAAGCTGGGCCTTCAGTTCGTGCGCGACCTTGACCGTGTTTTGTCCCGATTGCTTGGCGACGATCAGCGTCACGGCCGGCTGACCGTTCAGCAACGCCTGCGAGCGCAACTCCTCGGCGCCGTCCTCGACACGGCCGAGATCCCGGATCTTGACCTGGTAGCCGCCTCGAGTCGCGACGACGACGTTCTCGAAATCCTCGGGTTTGCGGACTTTGCCGATCGTCCGGACGCTCGTTTCGCTTGAGCCTTCGTCGAGCCGTCCGCTCGGAAACTCGATGTTTTGAAACTTGAGCCCGGCGGTCACCTCGCCCGGCGTGACATTGTAGGACCGGAGTTTGTCGGGGTCGACCCAGACGTTGATCTGCCGTTCGCGTCCGCCGATGATCGTTACCTGCCCGACACCGCTGATCGATTCAATGCGTTCCTTGATCTGCTTCTTCGCGACCTCGGTTACTTCCCGAAGCGGCTGCGGAGCCGAAACGACGATACGCAGCACCGGCGCGGCATCCGAGTCGAGTTTCTGGACCGTCGGTTTTTCGGCCGTTTCGGGGAGTTGCGGGATCGTGTTCTGGACCTTTTGCTGGACTTCGTTGAACGCGACCTCGATGTCCTTCTCAAGCAGAAACTGGACGAAGACCTGCGACACGCCCTCGAGCGAGGTCGAGCGCAGTTCGTCGATTCCGGAGATCGTATTGACGGATTCCTCGATCTTTTCGGTGATCTCGGTCTCGATCTCTTCGGGCGACGCGCCCGGATTGATGACCGTCACCGTCAGCGTCGGAAAATCGACCTTCGGAAACAGATCGACGCCGAGCGAGAAGAAGGAGAAGGCCCCGACCACGACGAGCGACAGAATCAGCATCGTCGCGAACACCGGCCGTTTGACACAAATTTCAGCTAACCACTGCATAACATTTGGGACTTCGGATTTGGGATTTGGGATTTCCCTTCGATCCGGGCAACATCTTCTGGCCGAAAAGACCACTCCAATTCATCACATTTGGGACTTCGGATCTGGGATCTCCCTTCGATCCGGGCAACATCCGGATCTGGGAACTGGAATGCCTAGTCATCTAGACGAGATCCGCAATCCCAAATCCCAAATCCGAATTACTGACTCACGATGATTCCGTCCCCGAGCTTTTCGAGGCTGCTCGTCGCGACGATCTCATTCTCGGCGACGCCCTGTTTGATCTCGATCTGATCGTTCTCCAAGAGGCCGACCTTGACGATCCGTTCGCTGACGACACCGTCCTTGACGACAAAGACCTTCGCCGTATCGCCGTCGGTGCGGATCGCCGAGGCCGGCACCATCACTGCCGGTTCGGGCTTCGACTGCGTGATCCGCACGGTCGCGAACTGGCCGGGCTTCAAAAGCCCGCCGGTGTTCTCGATCTCGGCTTCGACCGTCAGCGTGCGCGATTGCTGGTTCAGGCCCGGCAGCATCCGTGCCACCGTTCCGGCGAAACTTCGGTCCGGATAAGCCGAGACCTGCGCCGAGATTCCCTGGCCGACGGCGACCTTGGCGATCGATTGTTCGGGGACGTCGATCTTGAGCCGCAGGATCGCGGTCCTGATTATCGAACAGATCTTGGTGTTCGGCGCCTGCGGGGACAGATACTCGCCGACGTCTGCGGTCTTCTCCGCGATGTAACCCGAGAAAGGCGCAACTATCGAAGTGTCGGAAACGTTCTTTCGCGCCTGATCGACCTGCGTTTCGGCCGTTGCGACGGCGGCCCGCGCGTTCTTCACGTTCGTCCTGGCCGTGTTGACGGCCGCTTCCGCGCTATTGATCGCGCGGATCGCGACCGCCGCGTTCGAGCGCGCTTCGGCAAGCTGGCCGACAAGCGAATCGCGTTGCGACTTGCGCTGGTCGTAGATCGAGCGCGAAATGTCGCCGCTCGCAAGCAGTTTCTCGGCGCGTTTCAACTCCTTCTCCGCAAGATCGAGCTGGGCCGTGACGGAAATGACCTGCGAGAAATCCTTGATCTCGAACGTTTCGCCGTCGCGTAGCCCGAGCCGAACCTGGGCCTGTCTCAAGTTCGCGACCGCCTGTTCCACGTTGGCCTCGGCCGTCGTCACGTTCTTTCGCTGCTGTTCGAGTTGCGCTTGCGCCTGATCGAGCCTGAGTTGCGCGTCGCGGTCGTCGAGTTTGACGAGCACGTCGCCCTTATTGACGTAGCTTCCGATATCGAAATTGACGGCGACGATGCGCCCAGCGATCGTCGGTGCGACATCCGACTGGGCGTCGCCCGCGAGCGTGCCCGTCGCCTCGAAATAGGCCGGAATGTTGACGACCTTTGCCGAAGCCGTCGTGATCTGGACCTTTTCCTTGACAGTCGAGTTCGCCGAGTTGCCGGTCGTGGTTTTCGAACCACAGGCGGCGGTCGCCGCGATCAAAATGAATGAAATGAATGCCTTGAGATAGACCATACCGTTAACAATCAACGCGCATTCCGACGGTCGCCGGTATCTGCGCCGAAACGCGCTACGCTTCAGATTTCGTTATTCCTTCAAGAAGAATCCTCGCGAATTCGGCCGCCGCTTCCTCGTTCGAGATCTGAAGTAGTTTCCGTTCCTTGTCCCACAAGAGGTTGTTCAGCGAATGATGAACGAACATTCCGATGAACGACCGGACGACGACCCGCGGTTCGACGTCGCGAAACGCGCCATCCTCCTGCCTTTGGCGAATATAGCCGCCGAGAAAATCGTAGACGTACGTAATGAAGCCTTCATAGAACGATCTCGCCAACTCGTGACCTTCGAGCGCCGAAAACATCATCAGTCGCAGGAAATCCGCATCGTCCTCGTGATGTCGGAGCGCGTGCAGCGCCATTCCATAGAAGACGCCGAAATCGTCCTTGGCCGCGAGTTTGTCGGCGATCTCGGCGAACGGGTTGTCGAAACCGTGATCGCAGGCCTTGTGATCGAGGATCGCGGCGTAGAGTTCGTCCTTGTTGGCGAAATGCTTGAAAACGGTCGCTTCGGAGACGCCCGCCGCGGCGGCGATCTCTTTCGTCGTCGTCCCGCGAAAACCGTTCTCGCCGAAGAGCCTCATCGCGACCTGGCAGATCTGCTCGCGGCGCTCATCGCCGGCCATACGCGTGCCGATGCATTTGAATACGTTCGTCGTCAATTCTTCTCCTGTCGTCTGATCGTTTGCCAAGCCCCAGCTGGCGCTAAGTAAGTACTTACTAACTTTCTCAAATCGCGAAATACCGTGTCAAGTCGCACGTTCGATCGAAATTGCGATTCGGCATTACTGACGCAGTCGGGCCGTGCGGTCCGATGGCCTTCGGTTCGTTGCGTCGGGTCATGTCGCTCGGGCAAAATCACACTGAAAGCCGGTACAGCGATTCCGTTCCCCGAACGGATGACCGCGCGCCGCCCGCATTTCCGCATCAAAAATTACGGGAACGAACGCGGTCGAAATTCGTATCAACTTTTTGGACGGGCCGCGCATCAAACGCGCCGAACAAGTTTCGGACTTGGAATTTAGGAGGGAGATCAAAGATGTCTGAATTTGAACAGGAAGTCAAAAAGGCGGAGCGGGAATTGGAACAGAGCCTTGTACCGGTCGCGCCGCAGGAAGAGGAATTCAACAAGTCGCTCGACGACGAATACTTGGGAGATTGGAGAATGCAGGCACAGGAATATCAACAGAAGATCCAGGACGCGGCCGTGAAGGCGCGCGATTTCGCGAACGAGAAATTCACCGTCGCGAGTGACAAGCTGAAGGAACTTTCGAACAAAGATCCGAAGGAGCTGGTCGAGGACGCGAAGGAATACGCGCGCCAGAAACCGGGCCAGACGATCCTGATCTCGGCCGCCATCGGCCTCGTGCTCGGCCTGCTGATCCGCGGCGGCCGGAAATAGCTTTTCGTATCGAATCCCGATCAGAAGAAGGCTGCCGGAAACGGCGGCCTTCCGTTGTATGGGCGCGCGTACGGCCGGATTTCCGGGAATGCTCTCAATATCGCGGAGCCGCCCTTGGAATCTTGACCTCGTGGAATCGTCAAACCTTTTCTTTGTTCGGACGTAATACAAATGTGATCCGTTGCAAGGATCAGGGTTATCAATATGGCAATGTCAAACACAAGAAAAGTCATTCTGATCATTAGCGGTCTGAGTCTCTTGGCGATCGTGATCGCGGTCATCGCGTTCGCGCTCGTCTTTGAGTCGATGGGCCGTCCATCGGTGCCGAACAACAGCGTCCTGGTCCTGAAGGTCTCGGGCGATCTTCCCGATTACGCGCCGGAAGATCCGACCGCCAGACTTCTGGGGATCCAACAGCCGCAATCTTTCTCGAGCCTGTTGACGCAGATCCGCAAGGCGAAGGTCGACAACCGCATCGGCGGCATCCTGCTCGACATCAATTTCCCGGGCATCGGTTGGGGCAAAGCCGACGAACTCCGCGACGCGATCAAGGACTTCCGCGCGTCGGGCAAACCGGTCTACGCATATATGCAGATCGGGACTAACAAGGAATATTACATCGCGACATCGGCGGAGAAGATCTTCCTGCCCCCGGCCGGCGATCTGTACGTCAACGGTTTTGCCGCCAATGTCTCGTTTTATCGCGGATCGCTCGACAAGCTCGGGATCGAACCGCAGTTCCTGAAGATCGGAAAATACAAGAACGCGCCCGACCAGTACACGGAAAAAACGATGACCGAACCGCATCGCGAGGTCATCAACGCGATCCTCGACGAGTATTTCGGACGGATGACCCAGGCCATCGCCGATGAACGCAAGAAATCGGTCGAGGACGTGAAGGCGTTGATCGACAACGCGCCTTACCACGCCGACGAGGCGCTCCAGATCGGTCTGATCGACGGCGCGATGTACCGTGACCAGGTCAACGACGAACTCAAGACGCGGCTCGGTTACAAGACCGAAGACAAACTGCGGACGGTCCAGGCAAACGAGTATCGTGAGATCCCTTCGGACAGCCTCGGGCTCAACAAAGGCGAGAAGGTCGCGATCGTTTACGCCTCGGGCGCGATCAACGTCGGCAGCTCGGGCAATTCGCCGTTCGGCGGCGAGACGGTCGGATCGGACACGATCGTCAAGGCGGTCAACGACGCCGCGAACGATCCTTCGATCAAAGCGATCGTGCTCCGTGTCGACAGTCCGGGCGGATCGGCGCTCGCGTCCGATTTGATGTGGCACGCGATCGAGAACGCGAAGGCGAAGAAAAAGCCGGTCGTCGTCTCGATGTCAGACGTTGCCGCTTCGGGCGGCTATTACATCTCGTGCAATGCCGACAAGATCGTCGCGATGCCGTCGACAGTCACCGGATCGATCGGTGTCTTTATGGGCAAACCGGTGATGAAGGGCTTCTACGATTGGCTCGGCATCTCAAGCGAGTATGTGATGCGCGGCAAGAACGCCGGCATCTTCCGCGACAACGAGAAATGGAGCGGCAGCGAACTGGAGCGGATGCAAAAACAGGTCGAGAAGATCTATTTCACGGATTTTGTCCCAAAAGTGGCGAAGGGACGCGGCAAGACAGACGAAGAAGTCAACACGATCGCACAGGGGCGCGTCTGGACCGGCACGCAAGCAAAGCAGAACGGACTGATCGACGAGTTCGGCGGCTTGGAGAAAGCTATCGAGATCGCCAAACAACTGGCGAATCTTCCGATGGACAAGGACGTCCGACGCGTGTTCTATCCTGAGCCGCGTCCGTTCCTTGAGACCTGGTTCGGAAACGGCGGCGAAGAGAACGCGATGACCGAGGACGAAAGAACGCGTGCCGCGGTGATCAAAGCAATGCCCGAGGAGATGCGCCGTTCATTCCGATACGCCGCAATGCTCGATCAGATGCGAAACGGCGAGGCGATGCTGATGCTCCCCTTCGAACTGGACGTAAAGTGATCAGCCCGGAAACGCACGAACCGCGAACGAATCAGCCGAAATGCCGTTTCGTTCGCGGTTTCGTTTGGTGTTACGGACGATCGTCCCGAGTCTGCGGAATCAGAACTTCTGAATCAGGACGATGACCATTGCCTTTTCACCCGCCATTCTATTGAACGAGATCCAGTATCCGAGGTCCTCGTAACGCACCATCTTGAAGATCGAGCCATCCTCCCTGGGCTCGGCAACTACCGTTTTGCCGAAAATGTCCGAAAAGGCAGGCGGCGAAGTGTGCGCGGCGTCGAAGACAACCGAGATCGCCTTTACCTTTCCGTCAGTGTCGAGAAGGAACTGCGCGGTTTCAAGATCCGAAATGATATAGAACAGGCTCTCCGCATCTTCCGACTTCGGGTTCCCGAGCTTTTCGCGCACCAGCGCCACGGGCGCTCCGATGCTTATTTCGTGATAGCCCTGCCACGCCGGACGATCGATCTGTTTGTCGTTGTTCGTCCGTACCTTCTGCGCCATTGCGGGCAACGCGAAAAGAACCAGCGAGACGATTACAAGAATGCGGATGAGGTTCCTGTGCGATTTGTTGTTAACTGCTGCGGCAAACATTATCTGTACCTCCTTTCAAGGTAGTTAGAATGAAAACATCGTCAGATAAATCAATTCCCGACTAGTCCGGATATCTTCGTGACACCCTTCCTTAATCGCATCATAACGCCGAAGGCGCACGCAACCAATCATTTCAGTTAATAAAGTCGCTCAATTGTTAGTAAGTGAATCTGATATTTGCGGCGCCTTGAGGGTTGGGGGATTCGAGATCCCAGGCTTCAGGATTCAAGACTCGGGAGCTTTGAATAACGTGGTCAAAGAACGGCCCGGTGATTTTTCTTGATTTTTTTGAAGCCCGGCCGTTTTCTTTTCATAGTTGATCCGTCTTTTGGACTTTGCGCCCTTTGCGCCCTTTGCGCTCTTTGCGCTCTTTGCGCGAAAACATCACGTCGGTTTGCGGGGGAAGTTTTCACGCCAAGAACGCAAAGTGCGCAAAGCGAGAGTCCGAAAGCGATTCCGAAAAAGCACTATCTTTTCGGACCGGCCCCAGATTCCAGATTCCAGATCACTAGCAATTATAAGTCGCATAGGATCAACTGTTTAAGGGAACTTTGATCGACATTTCCGAGCGCTGATTCGCCTGCGAAGGCAACGCATTTCAATCGCGTCGCGATCGCGTATGGCGGCGGGGTTTTTGATTCGGATCAGCCCTCGTAGAGGGCGAAAGCGTGTAGCGCGCAGCGCCAGCTGCGGGAGAAAGCGCGGAATCGCCGGATTGAGCCCTCCTTGAGGGCGAAAGAGGCGGGGCCGTGATCAGCGCAATCGACCGTTCAGCCGTGCCGGACTCCGAGGTTCACATTCTGCCGCCCTCTTCGAGGGCTCCAATGTGTTTCTTGCCAGTCGATTCCCCCGCAACTGGCGCTGTGGGCGGCGAAGCGGGGCGCTCACGCCCTCTGCGGGGGCTGATGCGAAATCCACATCCCAAGCTGAGATCGAAAAATGGAAAAGGATCTGTAAGTCTCCTAAAAATAGCTACTTATGGCTGTAAAACAAGTTGTTCTTGGACACCAGTAATTCCAGGTTTCAGATTCAGGTCCTTTGAAAAACCCGAGCCACCGACCGTTCGTGTCCGGTTCGTGCTGCTTCGTGGATGAAAAACGCTGACATCCACGAAGCAGCACCAAGGTGACACAAAGTACACCTCAGGCCACGAATCGTGGATTTCGCTGGAATCCTGAAATGTGGATTTCAGATTCCATGAGCCGGTCGGAGCAACCCGGCTGAGCGTAACGCGGCGCCCTTGGAATCCTAGGCGAGAAGCCCCTCGGCGATTCCCTTCTCATAGATGATGAAGAGCCCGAGAATGATGCTGACGAGCGCGGCGGTGCCCTGAAGAAGGAAATTCGTCCGGTTGAAGCGGAACGCCGTGAGGTGGAACGGAAGTCCGACGAGAACGCTCATCAGCATCATCCCGCCGATCGAGCCGATCCCGAAGATCACGATGTAGAGCAATCCGAGCAACTTCGAATCTATCGTCGGGATGACCAGAAGCATCAGTCCCGCGCTTCCGGCGAGCCCGTGGACCATTCCTATCAACAGCGATCTCGGGCTCAAACCGAGTCCGTGGTGCGAATGCGGCGCATCCTCGTGCTCGGGCGCGTGGACGTGCGGGTGGGCGTGTTCCCGTGATCCGTGTTCGTGTTCGTGAAAATGAAGTTTGCCGCCGCGAAGGATCTGGCGCAGGACGTTCAGCCCGAGAAGCAGAAGCATTACGCCGACCGCGAATTCGAGGATGCGTTCGGTACGCTCGCTGATCTCGAAATTAAGGAAAAGCACCAGAACGCCAGCGACAACGAGCGAGATCGTATGCCCAAGTCCCCAGAGCCCGCCGACAAGCGCTGAACTCCAGAGGCTTTTCCGGCCGGCGACGATCGTCGAAACCGCCGCCAGATGGTCTCCGTCCGTCGCGTGCTTGAGTCCGATGAAGAACCCATAGCCAAGCACGCCCGCACTTGAACCGATCGAAATTGCCGCCAGAAGTTCGTTCATACCGCACGCCCGTGAACCGTCCCAACAGATTACCGCACGGCCCCGGCATTAACAAACTCAAAATGCGTCCCAGCGACCCCGGGCCAGTGCCGATTGCCAGCCGCCAAAGTTCGGTTTTCCCGGATTCATCCGTCGGGTCGTGCTTTTCGGCGCAGTTTTCGTTATGTTATACGTTTGTCGATATTCCTGAATTCGGATTCGATGGCTATGAACCCTGCAAACATCAGAAACTTCTCGATCATCGCGCATATCGATCACGGCAAGTCGACGCTTGCCGACCGCATCCTGCAGCTGACCGGCGCGGTCAGCGAGCGCGATATGGAAGATCAGCTTCTCGATGACATGGACCTCGAGCGCGAGCGCGGGATCACGATCAAGGCGCACGCCGTCCGGCTCGACTACAAAGCACGCGACGGGAAGGACTACGTTCTCAATCTGATCGACACGCCGGGCCACGTCGATTTTTCATATGAAGTTTCGCGCTCGCTGAGCGCCTGTGAGGGCGCGCTGCTCATCGTCGACGCCTCGCAGGGAGTCGAGGCGCAGACGCTGGCGAACACTTATCTCGCGATCGACAACGATCTCGAACTCTTGCCGGTGCTCAACAAGATCGATCTTCCGAGCGCCGAGCCCGACCGCATCAAGGAGCAGATCGAAAACATCATCGGGCTCGACGCGAGCGAGGCTGTCCTGGCAAGCGCCAAGACCGGCGCCGGAGTTGACGACATCCTCGAACAGATCGTCGCCAAGATCCCGCCGCCGAAGGGCGAGAAGAATGCGCCGTTCAAAGCGCTGATCTTCGACAGTTGGTACGATTCGTACCGCGGCGTCATCGTCCTTTTCAGGGTCATCGACGGAACGCTGAAGAAAGGGACCAAGATAAAGTTCTTCAATACAGGGCGCGAGTACCTGGTAGAAACCATCGGGGTCAATCGTCCCCGTCCGACGCCGATCAACGAACTGAGCGTCGGCGAGGTCGGTTTCCTGACGGCATCCATCAAGACCGTGGCCGATGTCCAGATCGGCGACACGATCACCGAAGCCGCGAACCCGACAAAAGAGCCGTTTCCGGGATTTCAGGAAGTCAAACCGATGGTCTTCGCCGGGCTCTACCCGACCGACTCGGCGCAGTATGAGGATCTTCGCGACGCGATGGACAAGCTCCGCCTGAACGACGCCTCGTTCTTCTATGAGCCGGAATCGTCGACCGCGCTCGGGTTCGGCTTCCGTTGCGGATTTCTCGGCCTGCTCCATATGGAGATCATCCAGGAGCGGCTCGAACGGGAATTCAATCTGGAACTGATCACGACCGCGCCCGGTGTGCGCTATCGAGTGACGAAAACGGACGGCGAGGTGGTCGAGATCGATTCGCCGGCGCAGATGCCCGAGGCGGGCCGCGTTGCGAAGATCGAGGAACCGTTCATCGAGGCGACGATCCTTACCGGCGACGCGTTTCTCGGCGGAATCCTGCCGCTGCTCGATGAAAAACGCGGCGTCCAGAAGCGATTCGAGTACGTCACCGACAACCGCGTGATGCTCGTATACGAATTGCCTTTGAATGAGATCGTCCTCGATTTTTACGATCGTCTGAAATCGGTATCCCGCGGCTACGCTTCGCTTGATTACCATCTTTCAGGCTATCGCGAGAGCAAGCTCGTGAAGCTCGACATACTCGTTTCAGGCGAACCCGTCGACGCGCTTTCGCTGATTCTTCATCAGGACACGGCCGCCGCGAAGGGCCGCGCGCTGACGGCGAAGATGAAGGAACTGATCCCGCGCCAGCTGTTCGAGGTCCCGATCCAGGCGGCGATCGGCAACAAGGTCATCGCCCGCGAGACCGTCAAGGCGATGGGCAAGAACGTCATCGCTAAATGCTATGGCGGCGATATCTCGCGCAAACGCAAACTCCTCGAAAAGCAAAAGGAAGGCAAAAAGCGGATGAAGAAGGTTGGCCGCGTCGAGATCCCGCAGGAAGCGTTTTTGGCCGTTTTGAAGGTCAATGAGGGATGATTGGGGATTCGGGATTTTGGATTTGGGATTAATCCCAAATCCCAAATCCAACATCCCAAATCTAAAATGGCCCGCGGCTTGCCGCCCGGATGTGCGGAAAAGCTCGCTTTTCCGTAGGCTGATCCCAGAGGATACCCGCGGCTACGCCGCAACGCTCAAAATTGGGATTCGTTGACCTTTTGTTGAGATCACAAAAGACGCGGCGGAGCCGCCGAGGCTTTGGATCAGACTGTCCGGAAAAGCAAGCTTTTCCGCACATCCGGGCGGCAAGCCGCTTGGGATTTGAGATTTGAGATTTGAGATTTGAGATTTGAGAAAGAGTTAAGATCCAGCCCCCGTTGAAATCAATCCAAAATCCAAAATCTGAAATCCAAAATCGAAATGTGTCGCAATATCAAACAACTCCATAACTTCGAACCGCCGGCGACGGATGAGGAAATCCGCGCGGCGGCCCTGCAGTATGTTCGCAAGATCAGCGGGTCGGTCAAGCCTTCGGCGATGAACTCAGAGGCGTTCGAGGGAGCCGTTGCCGAGATCGCGGAGAGTTCACGGCGACTATTGGCGGCGCTCGTCACCTCGGCGCCGCCGAAAGATCGCGAAACCGAGATCGCGAAGGCGCGCGAACGCAACCGAAAGCGGTTCGGCAACGGCTGACCGATATCGACCGAAATCTTCGATTGCCGATCGCGGTCAGGATCTATCAATCATCAACTTTCCATTTTCAACTGTAATCTGTTGATAATGTTTTCCGACATCCAACGCATTCCCGTTGACCGCGCAATTTTTGTCGGCGAGCGACCGATCAGCGCTCAGCACCGGATACGGCAAGGATCGGAAAGAGCGCAGCGGAAGTTGAGAGCGGACTCGATCAAGCTCGCACCCGCTCAGACTCAGGCGTTCAGCGCTTCCTTCATCCGGCGGACGCCTTCGACCATCCGGTCCTCGTCGTTGCAGAATGAGATCCGCAAAAATCCCTTTGCCTCGACGCCGAAGGCGACGCCCGGAACAGTGATCACGCGATTCTGCAGAAACCGCTCGGCGACCTCCATGTCGCTTAACCCGAGCGGTCTGATGTCGAGCATCGTATAGAACGCGCCTTCAGGCTCGGTGCCCTTCAGGCCCAGCTCATCGTCAAGCAGCCGAACCAGGAACTCGCCGCGGCGTTTGTAGATCGCGCGCGCCTCCGCCTTTGCGGCTTCGGCCTCCTCCGTCCACCCGAGCAAAGATGCCTTCTGCGAGATGGTCGGCGTGCAGACCGTCAGGAAACCGTGAAGCGTAAGCGCCGCCTTTACGACATCCGATTGCGTGGATGCGATCCAACCGATGCGCCAACCGGTCATGCTCAGCGATTTCGACAACCCCGAAACGATGATCGTCCGATCATAGAATTCCGATGCCGAACGCGGCCGCTCCTTGAACCAGAGATCCGAATAGATCTCGTCGGAGATCAGATAGATCCCGGTGTCCTTGAGAACTTCCGCGATCCTTTCAAGGTCGTTTCCGGAAAGGATCTTGCCGGTCGGATTAGACGGAGATATCACGACCGCGGCCTTTGTAAGCGGCGTTATCTTCGAACGAAACTCCTCGATATCGAACGCGAATTCGCGCTCGGCCGGGAGCCTGTAATACACCGGCTTCCCGTCGGAGATCAGAACGCAACCCTCGTATGCCGGAAATCCAGGGTCCGGGATCAGAACTTCATCGCCGGTTTCGACGATCGACAAAAATGCGGCCGTCATCGCTTCCTGCGACCCGACCGTCAGACAGACCTGATTGGCGTTCAGTCCGAGATGCGGATAGCTTGCCGCGATCGTTTCGCGGAGCGGCAAAAGCCCGGCGTGCGATGTATAGCCATTCTGTTCCTCAAGCGTCACGCGCGCGGCCTCGCGACGCATAAACTCCGGCGTCGGAAGATCGGGCTCGCCGAGGCCGAAATTTATCGATCCGGGAAGCGCGCGTTCGAAAATCTGCCTGATCAGCGTCGGTTGGACGCCCTGTAGGCGATGCGGGACCGTGAATGCCCGCTGTTGAATCATAGGTTCCATACTTCGATTCTAGCGCAATTCAGGATACGGTTGAAATTTGATAGAATCGGTCAGCCCCGAAAGAAATGTTTATGGATCTGATCGAAAAATCGAAGTCGCATTTCGCCTCAATCATCGGCAAGCGTGTCGAGGATATTCTCTCGTTCTACGCCGAATCGCCGGATCTTCAGGTGTTCGTCGAAGGACCGCGCTGGGTCACGACGGGCTTCGACAACGTCGCCAAAGGCTGGCGCGATTTCTGCGCGTCGGAGATCTCGATGGTCGAATGCGCTTGGGTAGATTCCCTTTTCTCGAAGACGGTCGGGACGATGGGATTTGTCGGCGGGATAGTCGAATTGAAGGTCTCGGTCCGCGGCGAGGTCAAGGCCATACGGTTTCGCGGGACGTTCGTTTTCGAAGAGGTCAGCCCCGGCGACTGGCGCGTCGTCCACGAGCATTTCTCGCAACCCGCCACCGATCCGTACGGCATCGGCGACTGGCTCAAGCCGTGAGCGGTTCTGCGCTACCTCGCGCCGAAGCGAGCCGTCAGTAGGCTTACCGCCAATTTATCGGGCGCGATGTTATTGTTGGTATCTGAAGATCAAAAGGCCTGCCGATCTTGCTTCCAAAACTCGCAAACTCCGATCGGCTGGATGGTCAAGCAATTCCGGCTGAAAACAGATTTCTGCCAGTGCGTAATCTGGGCAACGGCCAGCCAAATACGGCACAGGCAAAAAGCCCAACGACTAACTAAGATGACGCCTGCGAAACGGCGAGGCCCATCGATCTGTTCGGCGCTTTACATACCACGCGCCAAATCAAAAATTCGCTTTTCACCTTCCGGAAAAGTCAGCGTGGACAATAGCACGTCCCGACTGCGGTCGATTTCTAATTAGCGCGACAAGCTTCTTCCAAAGATGAAAAGACGGCGTGTATTTTACCTTAACTTCTCGCGCCCCAACCGCGTTCAACATTTGTTTCAAGCATTCCAATGTCGGAATCGAACAAAACTGATACTTGTTACTCTCGTCAGCATTCTCATCTCCGGGGAAAAAAGGAACTAACGGATACTTTTCGTGTATGAAAGGTATCAAACAGTGCGTTTCGCAAATCAAGGTATCGCGGCAGATACCCGCGATTTTTTCCAAAGCCTGCAGCGGGTTAACGCAATGATAAAAAACTCCGAGAAACAACACGAGATCGAATTTGCCGATCTCTTCCACCTCTAGAGCGTGAACGTCCATTCGGCGATACTCTACTTTCGAGTTAAGCGTTTTGTGTGCGAGCAGAAACGAATCCATTCCGTATTTGTCCCAGGCATAAGTGTCAATTGCTAGAACTCTTTTCGCACCGCGCCGTTCGCATTCGAAAGAGAAGAAACCATCCCACGCGCCAATATCCAATACGGTTTTACCACGCAGGTCATTCGGAATATCGAGTAAGCGCAACCGACGTTGGAAACGCTTCTGCACATGCCGCGTTCGGGTATTAACACCGTCAACCAATTCTATTGGATGCGCCCAAGTCATCCCTTCAATCTGACTTCTCAGATTTTCTTCACTCTCAAATGTACGATTGGATCCATTGGATTCACTGAGTTTTTCTGCCACATCGCTCCTCCGTTTTGGGCGACGGCAAGATTACGAGCCGCAGCCGGAACACTGGGTGTGATTTCGAAACAATTCTCGCGGAAAGATGGTTCGTTCCGCCGTTTGCGACGTCGTGATACTACGCGAAACCGCTTTTCTCCGCAACCACCGAAAACCTGAGGATGTGACATTTCCAACGAATTCTAGGACGAAAGCATCCGGGGATGGAGACGTCGGAGTGAATCGATTGTTTCGATCCACCGGGCGGGCTTTTTTGGCGAAAGCTTGTTGCGGGTGACTTGCGCGCAAATCCGTGTGTTCCGAGCGTCGTGGTCGCCACGCAGGCCATTGACCGTTCGGATGTTCGGGTAGGGGATCTTTCAATGTTGGACTTCACATGCTTCGGATTCATCGTAAGTCCTGATCCGTGGCAATATGGTATCGGATTCCGGAATTTGCGTAAGCCTTCGGCGCGGTTGGTTTCAAACAACACGGATCCATTCGTAGATCTTGTAATCGTAAAGACCTTCGACCACGAGCGGGTCGGCCGAGGCAAGCCGGCGCGCTTCGGCTTCGTCATCGCAGGCGAAGATGTAGCAGCCGCCGCCGAGTTCGGTCGTCTGATCCGCGAACGGACCGGCGACGACGCATTTCCCGACCGCGCCAAGTTCCTTGAAATATGCCGTGTGTTCGGCCAGAACACCGAGCGCGTACTCGTCCGAAACCTCGGCTCGCTTCGCGGTCTTGTGGATGGTGAAAAAGAAATGCTTCATATTTCAGCCGGCCCTCGGACCGCCCGTCCCGACCAGATGCCCGCAGCGAGGCCGACCACGAGCCCGACCGCCATCGCCGGAACAACGAGATTGACGCCGGCACCGGTCACGACCCTGACGATCTCGGTGAAAACGGGTCCGGCGATGACGCCGACGAGGGCGCCGATAACGGGAGAAAAGATGATCGGCAGGATCCATACGGGACGTTTGAACCGCCCGATGAACAGATTGAGCAAGATCACCATCAGCAGCGAGATCCCAACGACGACGGTCACGCCGACGAAGGCCGTCGAGTAATCGCCTCCGTTGGCATCGGCGAGCCGGCCGGTAATGAACGTCCCGAGCGCCCCGCCGACCGTTTCGATGACCGTGACGGCTCCAAGGATCTTGCCGTATTCCTTAAGCCCGAAATAATCCGCGACAAGCAACTGCAGCAGGACGAAGGTCCCGCCGTAGTTCATCCCGAAAAAGATCGCGAAGAGATAAACGGTCGTCGAGTTGAAGTAAAGGAAGAAGAGCGTCGCGAGGAACATCGTCGAGGCCGAGATCAGCATCACGCGGTTGCCCGGAAAACGGTCGGCGAGCGCGCCGAAAAGGAACTTTCCGATGATGCTGAGCAGGAACAGCAGCGACTGGACGTTGCTCGCCTGCTGCGGCGTGAATCCGATCTTCGGGCTCTGCAGATAAAGATTGAGCTGTTGGCTGACGACGAAGATCGCATAGAAGATCAGCGCCGCACAAACGCCGAAGATCCAGAACATCGGCGTCGCCATCGCTTCGGCAAGCGTCATTCCGGTCAGGCCCGGGGCGCTTGCAACCGAGGACGAGGCCGAATCGTCGACTGTCCCGTCGGGCACGCTGCCGATATCCGCCGGCCGGTTCTTGATCAGGAAGATGACCGCCGGAAAAAGGATCACCCAGATTATCAGCGAGACGAGCACCATCGCCGTCCGCCACCCGTAGCCCTGGATGAGCGGCGTCGAGATCTGCGGAATTATCGCGCCGCCGAAACTCGTGCCGGTCAGAACGATCCCGAGCGCCATACCGCGTTTCCTGACGAACCAGTTCGAGATCAGGACCGTGTTGACGAGGACGCCGACGAACCCGAGCGACGTTCCGAGCAGCGCGTGCGCGGCATATACGTACAGCGGCGACGCCGCCTGCGAGTACAGCAGCAGGCCGGATCCGAGAATGAAGCAGCCGACGATCATCATCGTCTTCGAGTTGAACCGCTGCAGCAGAAATCCGGCGACCGGCGACAGGAATCCGGCGAGCAGAAAGGTCAACGCCGGCGCAAGGCCGTAAACCGATTGCACCTTGTCCGGCGGGACGCTTCCGAGCGCGACAAGATCGGTCTGGACGAACTTGTAGAAGACCGGAATACCGCCGATCGAAAGGCCGTTGCTGACGATCAGCGCGAGCGTCGAGATCGCGACGATGATCCAGCCGTAAAAGAATTTACTCGTGTTTTTTGCGGTCATGGCTTCGTATCGTGTCCTTTTCGCCGCCGTTTCGCTTTTTGGCTTTCATCAACGACAAACAAAGGTACCGCAGCTGATCTACCTGATGCAGCCGCTTTGAGATCGCCTCCGAAGTCATCTCAATCGATTTCACCTTTCAGCCTCCCGAGATCAATCAGATCCTTGTCGCGACCGGCCAGCGACTTCATTCTCATCAACCCTCCTCTCGAAACGACCCACAGCTCAAGCGATTCCCATTCGAACTCCTCGCGCGATTCCCATACGTCCTCGACCATCGGCGTCACGAGAAGCAGGTCCAGGGAAATAACATTCCCATCGTCATCGATCTTTGACACTCGCCGGATCTCGACGGCGCGCTCTTTGAACGACATATCGAGTCCCTTGATATCAAAGCCGTGTTCCGCGGCGATCTCGTAAGCGCGATCCAACGATTCCGGACGAATCAGAAAATCGATGTCGAATGTGGCACGCGGAAATCCGTGGATTGCCAGCGCCAAACCGCCGCACAGCGCATAGTCAAGGCGTTCTTCATTGAATCGCCGCACCAGGAAGCTGAGTTCATCAAACAAGCTGGTAACCTGCATAACTCTGGCATTGTACTACGGATGCAAAGCTGTCGGCCGTTTGATGAATTCTCCCCGCTTTTCCTCGGTCACCTTGCCGTTGTCAAACATCACGCGGCCGCGGATGATGGTCTGCGTTGACCAGCCTTTGGTCATGAAACCTTCGAACGGCGTGTGATCCTGATCCGACAAAAGCTCGGCCGCGCGGATCGGCTTTTCGATGTTCATATCGACGATCGTCAGGTCGGCGTCGGCCCCGATCGCGATGCAGCCTTTGCGCGGAAAAAGCCCGAAATTCCTTGCCGGGTTTGCCGAAACGAGCTCCGCGATCCGCGACAGCCGGACGCCGCGCTTGTGCGCGCCTTCGCTGAGGAGCACCGGATACAGGATCGAACTTCCGCCGAAACCCGGAAGCGACTCCCAGACGCCCTGTTGTTTGTGCTCCTCGCCGCAGCAGGCGTGATCGGAGACGACCGTGTCGACGTGACCGCGCTTGATGCCTTCCCAAAGGAACTCGCTGTGTTCGCGCGTGCGGATCGGCGGATTGACCTTGCCGTTCAGCCCGATGCCCGAGCGGTCGAGTTCCTCATGGTCGAGCGCGAGATGGTGGAGCGTCGTCTCGAGCTTGATGTCGTGATTCGGATACGCGCGGCGGACATCGATGCCTGCCTGCAGCGCGTCGCGACTCGAAAGATGCAGGAGATTGATCGGGCACCCGGTCGCGTCGGCAAGAATCGCCGCCTCGTGGACCGAGAGCTTCTCGGTCAGCGGAGGTCGGCCCTCGGAATAGGCCTTGAGCCCGGTCAGCCCCTGCTGTTTGACGCGTTCGATGAAAACGCGGATCAGTTCCGGGTTCTCGCAATGCAGGCTGAGCGAAATGCGGGCCTTGTCGCGGTGCTTAGCCGCCGATGCCGAGACGCGAGTCATCAGTTCGTAGAGATGGCCAAGGTCGTAATTCTCTGCCATCGTGTAGTCGCTGCCCTTGGTCGAATCGGCCGAAAGCGTCAGCGCCTTATAGAACATGTAGAACTTGAAGCTTCCGACGCCGGCGTTCTCGACAAGCCAGTCGACCTCGTCGAGCTGCGCCGCGGCCATCGGCGCGATGTGGTAACAGTAATCGGTGTAGAAATGACCGCGCGAAAGATCGAGGACCTCGGGAAAAATGTCGCGATAAAGCCCCGTTTTGTTCAGATAATGATGCCCCGTCCGAAAATAACTTATGACGGTCCCGCACCCGCCAACGAGAGCCGTGCGCGACTCGCTTTCGGCGTCGATCGAATGCGGACGGTAGATGCCGATGTGGTAATGACTATCGACCGCCGCCGGAAAAACATACTTGCCTGCGGCATCGAAGATCTCGGCGGCCTGCGACGGGTCGAACGCTTCGGCGATCGCCGCGATCTTGCCGTCGCGGATCGCGATCTCGCACTTTACTTCTCCGTGAAACGGGAAGACAACCGTTCCGTTCTTGATGATCGAATCGAATCTCATTACTTTTTCAACCGCCCCTTTGCACCTTTCTTCTCGCGAACGAGTTTCACCGAATAACCGTAAATGTCGCTTCGATAAAGCGTGTGGACATACTCGACCGGCTTGTTCTGGTCCGTATAGACCGTGCGCTCGATTGACAGAAGCGCCGTTCCGACGCGAACGTCGAGCAGTTTCGCGACGTACGGATCGGCGAGTTCCGCGTGGATCTGCTGCAGCGCGTTGTCGAGATGAAGTCCGAGCTTCGCTTCCATCGTGTGCAGTAGGGCCCCGCTCGACAACTCGGCCATTGTCAGACTCGAACCGATTTCTTCCGGCAGATAATTGATGATCAGACCGAACGGCTTGCCCTCGTGCAGACGCAGCCGTTTCAGTCGGTAGATCGGCGAGCCGGTCTTGATCTCAAGCAATTCGGCCTCGTGCTGATCTGCCTCGACGCGGTTCATCTCAAGCACCTTGACCGGCGTGTCCATACCCATCTCGATGAGTTCGTCGAGCGATCCGGTCAGGTGGATCGTCCCGGTGAACCTCTTCTTTCGCGATCTTCGGGCCGCGACGACCGTTCCGCGCCCCTGTTTGCGTTCGATCAGACCGTCGTCGGCCAGCGCCTGAAGCGCCTGACGGACAGTGATCCGGGAAACGCCGTACTCGTCGATCAGTTCGACTTCGGTCGGCAACTTGTCGCCGGGTTCGAACGAACCAGACGTGATCTTTTCTCGGAGCACGTTCTCCAGCTGGTAGTAAAGCGGTATCCTCGAACTCGCGAAGGAAATTTTTTGTTTGGCCATTATCTTAGTTTGCCCTTGTTAGTTGTTGGGGGAAGACGGTAGACGTTGAAAGGTAGACGGCGGACAGTCGGAGGTGGACGGCGCTGCATCGACTTTGAACAGATCCTGATCTGCACGCAGAAACTCCGTCACCAAGCGCCAAAACCTGCTTCCAACGTCCTCCACCTTTAACTCCTTTCGATGACCTACCGCCTCCTCTACCGTATGCTGTCTACCATCTACCGAGTACCGTCTTCGATTTAATCGTGCGAATGCTCGATCCCGTGACGATGCATATGATCGTGGATGTGGCTGTGGATCCGGTCGCTTTCCGAATCTACCGAGTAATGGTCGTCGGGATGTTCGAAATCGATATGGTTGTGATCGTGCGTGAACATCCATTTGTTCAGTTCGGGCTTCTGTCTGATCAAACGCGATGCCGCGCGGTCCGCGTTCTCTTCCGGATTCGAATACGGGTTCCAGTGAAAGTGATTGTGCAGTTCGCCGTCCGTACGGCCGAACCCGAGAATCCCGTGTTCGCTGTAAAACGCGCCGTGATTGACGTATGCCGGCCGCCAGAAATACCCGCCGGTCGGGAGATCGCCGAACTGCATCATCCAGGACGTTCCCCAGACGTGATACGCTTCCTCCGCGCAATCGTGGTACGAGATGTTGTCCTGCTGGAAACCGGGCGTCATCGTGTAGAGGAACGTCATCGCGTGGGTCTTCTCGTCGAACCTGAGAAGCTTCAACAGACAGCCCGAGGCGGTCTGCGGAAACAGCGTCGGCACCTGCCAGGGCATCTCGTCATAGGTCGCGAGCTGGATCAGGCCGTGACGCTCGGCGCCGTCGATGTCTTCATCCGATTCGACGATATGGGGCTCGGTGTCGTTGTACATCACGAGCGCGAAACAGCCCTTTTCGGTCGAGAACGCCGGCAACGAAACACCGCGCGGAACAAAGAAATATCCTCCTTTTCTCCAAAGCTTGTCGCCGACCTTCATCTCGCCGTCCATGATGAAGATCTCGAGATCGGAATACGCGACCGACGGCGGCTGCTTGTAGCCCGCGTCCCATTGGACGGTCATAGTGCAGGCGCCCGAATCTTCGTCGATCGAGAGCATCTTGTAATTGTAACCTGACGGAATCCCCTTTAGCTCGAGACGCTTGAACGGTACGTCCCGATCAACGAAAGGCTCAATGTGTTTGCGTGCCATTTTTTTCTCCTTGGATCGCCTGCCGAGCAGGCGCGGCGCGATCGGTCAATGCCGGTCACGCGTTCTTGTTCTGACCTGTGATCAATAAACGACCTTGTTCTCGCGGTCGGGCTTCGGATAGATCTCTTCAGGTTTGATGATCCGTTTGTTGTCCGCGTGCCAGTTGAAACCTGTCGTTTGTATCCGTTGCTCGAACTCGCGATACCACTGTTCGCGCTGCGGTTCGATCCCGACGTTCATCTCGTAAGCGATCCTCGCGTACCGGTCACGCTGTTCCGACACTTCCTCGGCGAGCCACCTCTCGACATCGGCGCTCCGCGGAGGCTTTTGACTAAGTATCTTTTTGCTCATATTTCCCTCCGTAACTCTTCAATTCAACAACCAAACTTTGCGGGCCCAAAACCCGCGACCCCAAAATCCGGGTATCCGAATACCTACGCCCAATTCTCCAATCCGTAAACCCGAACCGCGTTCTCGACCAGCAGTTTGCGTTTCGGAGTCTCGCGCAGTTCGAGTTTTTCGATCTCGTCGATCGCCCTTTTGAAACCTATCACCGGCCAGTCGGTTCCGAACATCACCTTGTCCTGTCCTCGCGAATTGATGAACTTGACAAGCGCCGGATCCCAATACTTCGGCAAATGCGCGTCCGTACCGATGTAGACGTTCGGATGCTTCCAAGCCATCGATATCATTTCCTCGGTCCAGGGATGCCCGATGTGTATGCCGACGATCTTGAGCTCCGGAAAATCGATCGCGACGCGGTCAAGCGTGATCGGCTGGGCCACCGTCTGCAGGAACCATTGCGCCGAATGCCCGACCTGGATCTGGATCGGAACCCCGAGTTCAGCGCATTTCGCGTAGAACGGATAATACATCCGGTCGTCCGGCGGCGCTCCGAACCAATGCGGGTAAAGATGAGCGCCGACGAATCCGAATTCCCGAACCGCCGTTTCGAGCTTTCCGATCCACGTCATTATCCGCGACGGGTTGATGCCGATGATGCCCTTGAACCGTTTCGGATGGGCGGCGCAGACCTCGGCGATCTTCTCAAACGGTTTTTCAAAGAAGATCGACGATCCGACGGGCGCGCCGGTCGTCGCGACCAAAAGTCCCTTGTCGATCCCGCCCTCGTCCATCATCGCCAGTTCTTCCTCGAGGGCGACGCCGTTCTTGGTCATCTCGAGAATTCCGATCAGATCCCAGAACTGATCGAGTTCGGGCGGATAATAACCGGTGATCTCCCTGGTCCAAAGATTGACGACGATGTCGATTGCGTTTGTCATTCAGTTCGTCCGTTTCGTGCCGGGATATCCCGACGACGGTCTCAGCGGCATTTGGTTCCGGCCGCAAAAACATCCGATTCCTCCGGGTTTTTCGGGTTGTAGCATACCGTCACGGCCGAGCCGATCCCGAAGGTCGACCGAACGTCGCCGTCCTTTTCGGAATAGCCCGAAAAGCTCTTGCCATCGACCGTGTACTCGTAGTCGATATCGGTCTCCGTATCGATCTTCGTCGTCTTCTTGGTCTTTCCCGAACTTGTCTTTCGCTTCGTCGTCTTGCGTTCGCGGTCCAGCACCGAGCCCGTAACGCGCCCCGACGTTTCGGCAGTCAGATCCGAGCCGCAAGAGGCGATCAGTGACGACAGCGCGACCAGTATCGCTACGAAGGCAAGTTTGCGATGAAATTCCGATTTCCGTTTGACGATAAGCATATTTGTGACCGATCCCGGTTCAGGGCATCTGCCGGCACGGCCTCGTTTGAAAGTTATCCCAACGTCGCAGCTACGATGCGACCGCGCCCGAAAACATCTTTCTCAAATCTTTCTTCAAGACCTTGCCCGTCAGGTTTCTGGGCAATTTGTCGATGAACTCGACCGACTTCGGCTTCTTGAATCCGGCGATCTTGCCGTCGCAGAATCCGATCACCGAAGACGCGTCGGCCTTTGCGCCTTCGCGAAGAACGACGACCGCCTTCACTTCCTCACCCCACCTTTCGCTCGGCACCCCGATCACCGCAACCTCGAACACGTCCGGATGCGTCTGGAGAACGCGTTCGACCTCGGAAGGATAGACGTTCAACGCTCCCGATACGATCATATCGTTCTTGCGATCGACAAGATAGAAATAGCCGTCCCGGTCCCGGCGTGCCATATCGCCGGTTCTCAGCCAACCGTCGCGCAGGACCTTTTTCGTCGCTTCGGGGTCGTTCCAGTAGCCGGCCATGTTCGCCTCCGTGCGCACCGCGATCTCGCCGATCTCGTCGTTCGGCAGAAAGTTCCAGTTATCATCCACGACCGCGACATCGACGTTGGTCTGCTGCCGGCCGCACGAACGAAGGAGATGTCTTTTTGTCGCGTTTTCAAGCGCGAGCCGATGCTCGGCGGGTTCGAGAACCGTACCCGCGCAGCCCGTCTCGGTCGTCGCGAACGTTTGCCGGAAACCACAGTTCGGAAAACGCTCCATCGCTTGGCGAAGCACCGGCTCCGGGATTGGCGATCCGCCGTACAGAAGCACCTCGAGCGAACTCAGGTCGTATCTTCGCGAAACGTCCGACGCGAGCAGCATTTGGATCGTCGTCGGCACGAGGTTCGTGAACGTGATCCGGTCGCGTTCGATCGTCGCGCAGGCGGTTTCGACGTCGTAGTTAATCAAAGAGATCTGCGAACCGACATAGACGGCGCAGTAGATGCCGGCGATCCCGGCGGCCGAATAGAGCGGCGAAGGCAGCATCACGCGGTGCGTCTGGCGCGACGCGATCGCGTGCACGTGAACGAGCATTCCGACGAGCAGAGAATGATGTGTGTAGACAGCGCCCTTTGGAAACCCCGTGGTGCCCGAAGTGTAAAGAAGCATCGCTTCGGGGATCTGGGATTCGGGATGGCGGATTTCGGGATCCTTCCGCAATTCGATCAATTCCTCGAAGCCGTTCGGACCGATGACCCTCTCCAAACACCCGGTGCTCTCCTTGACGGCGATGGCGTTCCGTTCGGTCGATTCGTCGCAAATGATCGCTTTCGCGCCGGAATTCCCGACGATGAACGCGACTTCGTCGGCCGTCAGGCGGTAATTGACCGTCACCGCGACGATCCCGACCTGCGCCATTCCGAACAACGCCTCGACCCAGCGATTCGAGTTCCGGGCGTAGATCGCAACGCGATCGCCCGGTTCAAGACCGAGAGAGAGAAGTCCGTTCGCGAGCGACTTGGCACGATCGTCAAGGCGCTTCCACGTAAACCGTTCGTTTTCAAAGACCAGTCCGATGTCGTCCGGAAAGTTCCTCGCGTTCCGCGCGAGCAGGTCGCCTGCCGAATTGAGTCCTCCGAAGATCATCGTACGGCTGTCATTTCTCCCGCTTCACGAAAATATGGCCTATCACGCCCGGCGGCGGGCCCCATTTGTGGTTTCCGTCGTCGTCGAACCCTTGGTCGAGGTTGACCCAACGGCGCGGACCGATCTCGCTCTCCGAATAGGTGTACGTCGCGCCGCGGAGACTCGATTTGCAGGCGCGGCCGGCCGTCGTTCGGCCTTTGAACGAGTTCTTCGATTCCCGGACATACGTCAGGTCGCAGCCCTCCTCGGCGGTCAACCGGTCGAACGTCAGCGATTTCAGCAGATCACGCTTCTTGTGCGCGTTGACGAGGTCTTCCGGTTTCGAGATACGGTAGATCCGGAGCGTTATCCTTTTGTCGACGCGGGTCAGAAAGTAAACGCGCTGCCGGTACGGCTTCGTCCTCGCCTCGGCCTGCTGGTTCTCGACATAGAACGCGACGCCGTTCCCCAGTTCGGGGATCGTCACCTCCGTGACGTGCAGCAGCGCCCGGATATGCCTGTACTTCGCATCCGACTCTTCATCCTCATCGACTTGGGCAAAGGTGTCGAAACTGCCGCTCATCCAACCCGCAAGCAAACGCAGTTCGCGGTCCGGCCTCGCGTTTTGCGCGACGGCCCCGCCGACCGCGAGCAGCACGGCGACAAGTGCTTTGGCGAAAAAAAGGGACTTTCCCGACATCACGGTTCCGAATATGACAAATCCCGCAAATAGTACCACACAAGTTTGATATACGTCTAGAACAACTTTGCGTCCGAAACTTTGACATCTAATAGATTTTCGCTTTATCATTTGCTGAAAATAAATTGTCATAGATACATAACTAATTAGGTCGCGACAGGACCTGAGAACGAACCGAGGATCAAACAGATTATGAGCTATCGACTTGGGATCGACGTCGGAGGAACATTCACCGACCTCTTGCTTTTCAACAACAAAACGGGCGAACTGAAGCTTGAAAAGACGCCGTCAACGCCGGCCGATCAGTCGATCGGGATTCTCGAAGGGATTCACAAGATCGTCGAGCGCAACGGGCTCGACGCCAACGACATCGATCTCATCCTTCACGGAACGACCGTCGCGACGAACGCCGTGCTCGAAGAAAAGGGCGCGCTCGTCGGGCTCATCACGACCAAAGGTTTCGAGCAGATCCTGCACGTCGCGCGTTCGCAGACGCCCGGACCGCTGGCCGGTTGGATAATTATGCAGAAACCCGATCCGCTCGCGCCGCTTTATCTGACGCGCGGGGTTTCGTGCCGGATGAGCGCGAAGGGCGCCGAAACGTCGCCGGTCGACGAGGCGGAGGTCCGGAGTTTTATCCGCGAACTTCACGATGCGGGAATCGAGGCATTGACGGTCTCGCTGATCAATTCGTTCGCGAACAACTCGCACGAGCGCCGGATCCGCGACATCGCCGCGGAGATGTTCCCCGATTTGCCGGTCACGATCTCGACCGACATCCTGCCCGAATTCCGTGAGTACGAGCGCTGCCTGACGACGGTCATGAATTCCTACGTGCGGCCGAAGATGGCGAATTATCTGAAGGGCATTCAGGATAAACTGGCGGCCGCCGAGATCGACACGACGGTCAATATCGTCCGTTCGGACGGCGGCGTGATGTCGATCGAAGCGGCCAAGCGCTCGCCGGTCAACACGTTGCTCTCGGGCCCCTCGGGCGGCGCGGTCGCCGCCGCGTACGTCGGCGAGCTCGCAGGGTTCGACAAGGTCCTCGGATTCGATATGGGCGGGACGTCGACGGACGTCTGCGTCACGATCGGCGGGCAGCCGAATCTCGTCCGCGAAACGCGCGTCGGCTATTATCCGGTGAAGGCTTCCTCGGTCGATGTCCGCACGGTGGGCGCCGGCGGCGGATCGATCGCGCACGTGCCGATGACGGGCGCGCTCCGTGTCGGTCCGCAATCGGCGGGTGCCGATCCGGGGCCGGCCGCGTACAAGAGGGGCGGAGAGGAACCGACGGTGACCGATGCGAACGTCGTCCTCGGCCATCTTCCACCGAGACTGCTCGGAGGCGAAATGGCACTCGACGTCGATGCGGCGCGAAACGCGGTCAAGAAGATCGCCGACGCGCTGGGGCTCTCGATCGAGCAGGCCGCGCAGGGCATCATCGACATCGTCAACGAGAATATGTTCGGCGCGTTGCGGCTGGTTTCTGTCCAGCGCGGGCTCGATCCGCGCGACTTCGCGCTCGTCGCGTTCGGCGGCGCGGGCCCGCTCCACGGAAACTATCTTTCGAAACTCTGCGGATCGTATCCCTGCATCTCGCCGCCGACTCCCGGCGTGCTTTCGGCGCTTGGATTCCTCCATTCCGACATCCGCAACGAATTCTCGCAAACGATGATCCGCGAACTCGAAAAGATCGACAATCACGAGTTCGGCGAAATCTTCAACGTTCTCGCGTCTGAGGCGACCGACTGGCTCAACGGCGAGGCGATTCCCGTTGAACTGCAGAAACTCGATTACCAGGTCGATGTCCGTTACTATCGCCAGGGGTTCGAATTCCCGATCTCGGTCACGCCCGACCAGTTCGCGACCGAGTCCGGCAAGCAGAAGTTCATTTCGGATTTCAAGGAAACCCACGAGAAGAACTACGGGTTCAACATCGAGTCGCCGATCGAGATCGTCAATCTGCGTTGCGTCGGGATCGGCCAGGTGCGCAAGGTCGAGCTTCCGAAGTTCGAGGCCGGCGACGAGGACGCCTCGGCCGCAAGGTACGAGGAGCACTCGGCCTGGTTCGACGGCAAGGAGATCCCGACGCCGATATACGACCGTGAGAAGCTCAGGCCCGGCCATCGCATCGACGGTCCCGCGATCATCACCCAGAAGGATTCGACTACCGTCATCCTTCCGGACCATCACGGAAAGATCGATGAGTATCTGAATATCCTGATCTATCCAAATTAGACGCGGTGCGCTCCGGGCCATTGGTTTTTCTTGAATTGCGAGAAAACGGGTTTATGATCCCGTTGTGTTGACGCTGACAGTATCAACTCCGCTCGAAGTTGGGAGATCGGACCACCGTTTCGTGGGCGTGACGCGAGCGAGTCCGCGTCCTGACGTCACGTGCGATTATTCGGGATTACGCGTTTGAAGAATTCTGCCACGGATTTCGCGAACGAAACACCGAACAATAGTGAGAATTCGTGCAATCCGTGGCGAAAGGCCGTTAAGTCATCTTATCGCGTAATTCAGGATTATTGATCGACGAATCAGGGCTAATCCTCAACAGTTGTTCCGGATCGGAACTTTCGGTACGATCCTTTTTCCGCCGTAGTGACATATGGAAGCTTATCGGGCAATCGCGCTGCAAACGAAGTGTTTCGCCGTCAATCGGGCCGGATCTCGTGCTGACGCGCTCGAGATAATGAAGACGACGATCGAACGGATCGGCCGGCAGATCTCCGGCGCGATAGCCTTTATCGGGGCCGACACGAAACTCGTGGTTCTGCCGGAGTATTTCCTGACCGGGTTCCCGATGGGCGAATCGATCGACGATTGGCGCGCAAAGGCCTGCCTCGAGATCGGCGGAGAGATCTACGAACGACTCGGAAAGATCGCGTGTGACCGAAAGATCCATTTGGCAGGCAATGCCTATGAACTCGATCCGCACTTTCCGAACCTCTATTTTCAGACATCGTTCATCATCGCCCCGAACGGCGACGTCATCCTCCGGTATCGGCGTCTGAACTCGATGTTCGCCCCGACGCCGCACGATGTCTGGGATAGATATCTCGACATTTACGGACTCGAAGGCGTGTTTCCGGTCGCGCGGACCGATATCGGCAATCTCGCCTGCATCGCGTCGGAAGAGATCCTATATCCCGAGATCGCGCGTTGCCTCGCGGTCCGCGGCGCCGAGGTTTTCTGCCACTCCTCGTCCGAGGTCTTCGGGATGGAGAACACGCCGAAACAGGTCGCGAAGCTGGCGCGGGCGTACGAGAATATGGCGTATGTCGTTTCGGCGAATTCCGGCGGTCTGGCCGACATCGCGATCCCCGAGAACTCGACCGACGGCGGATCGTGTATCGTTGATCACAAAGGGCTTGTGATTGCGGAGGCGGCACAGGGAGAATCGATCAACGCGTTCGCCGAAATCGACCTCGCGGCGCTGCGGCGCAACCGTAGGCGACCGGGAATGGCGAACATCCTCTCACGGCAGAGATTCGAACTTTACGCGGGGACATATTCAGGTCACACGATCTATCCGCCGAACACGCTTCTTGAAAGGGCCGCCGAACGCAAACATTTCATCGAGACCCAGCTTGCCGTGATCGAAAAGCTCGCCGACGACAAGAAAATCTGAAGCGGCGTCTATTCGGGCGAATTCGCCGCGATCCCGCGCAAGGCGCGTCGGCTGAAGATGCTGACGGCGACGATCGCGAGGACCGTCGCAGCGACGCCGATAACGATCGACCAGGTCTCTTGCGGACGATTCAGATCAAGGTGTGAAAGGCTCGAGCCGACAAAAACGACGGCAGCCGCGCGGGGCAGCATCCCGATGACCGTCGCCGCGGCGAAGACGGGAAACGAAACGCCCGCCGCGGCGGTTACGAAATTGGTCGCGGCGAACGGGATCGCCGGCGAGAGCCTGATCAGGACCAGGATAACGAGCGTCCGCAAAGCGCTCTCGTTCAGGAGCGCGCCGTGGACGGCGCTCAACTTCGGGCGCCGCTCGATCAGCGGCCTCACGCCCCGCGACGCGAACCGCTTCGCGAGAATGAACATGACCGTCGAGGAACCGAAGATTCCGCAAACGTAAGTCGCCAGCCCGAGCGGGAAATCGAACGCGAACCCGGCAACGAATCCGAGGATGTTCGTCGCGATCAGCGCGACCCCGGCCAACGCGGTCATCGCAGCGATGACGATCAGGACTCCCATCTCCCAGTTCGATTTGAGCCACGGCCCGATCGCGTACATCGAACCCATAAGAAGCGTCGAACCGACGATCGGCATCACGGCCGTGTAGCCGGTCATACTGCCGATCACGCCGTACTCGACGATCGCGTGCCGAATCTTTTCAACGAATTTCCTCATCAGCCGATAGAGTTTAACCCTACCGAAGCTACGTTGAAAACCCTACTTGAGTTCGAACACCGAATCGGCGATCTGTGAATTGACCTTGAAATCGGACCAGAAGACGTCGGCGATCTTGACGCCGTCGTTGAATATCCGCAAGCTCCGCGGTTGTATGAAACGCAGGTTCCTATGCCATTTGAAATCGTCGTAGATCCGTTGGTGAAAGCCGATCGGCGTCTTGAACGCCGCGTAGCGGATGTGAAACCGCTTCTTGTCGACGCCGAAGATCGTCTCGGTCTTTTTCGGATCGATGATCTTGATGATGAAGCACGCGTGCCCGTCGATCTTGTCGTCGGGCAAGCGGACAAGCTGAAATCCTTCGTTCTCGACGAAACGGAAGATCGAGAAGCCGAAGTTGTTCCCCCATTTGAGAAATTCCTCGTGGGCCTTCGCTTCGGGGCTCATCTGCTGGAACGTGTTGACGCCGTCGAACGCGATCTGGAAAAACAGCCGATCGCCCTCGAACGCGTCGAACCGCACCTTTCCGTTGGCGCTGTGCGCGCTGTCGTTCGCGCCCGGGAAAACGCGCCACATCTTGTAAGTCGTCATCCGGTAGGCCTTCTCACCCCAGAAAAGCGTCGCCGTCCCGGACAATTCCAGCGATTTCGGACTCCGCCACGACTCGCCGCCCGAGGCCTCGACCGTGCGTTTCGCGATCTCGAGTGCCGACAATTCCTGCCCGACCGCGGCGGCGGCGGCAAGAAGAACAAAGAGAAGTGTCAAAAGAAGTCTCATTTCAGAAAGTGGCTTCCAAAGTCGGTCCGCCTACGCTACGCACTGACCTTGTGTTCGTCGATGATCGTCAGCTTCGTAAACTCGCCGTCCTCGAAATGCTGCCAGGTCCGGCATCGGTGCGTGTCGGACTCGAGCGTGATGATCTCGTAGAACTTGTTCTTCGGTTGGTCCTTGTAGATCCAGGTCAGGAAGATCGTATCGCCGTCGACCTCGCGCGATTCGCCTTTGAGGCGCGGATTGTCGAAACGCAGCCAGCCGTCGGCGAGTTCGCCGGGAAATTCCTTGACCTCTTCGCGTCCGTCGTCCCAGGTGTAGACGTTTTGCTGATGATACGAGTCGATCCCGTTCGTCTTGCAGGTCAAACGGCTGCGATGATGATCGAGTATCGCTCCCGTCTTTGCATCGATCAGCGTGTACGTCCCTTCCCAGATCCCATTGTGCCGCAGAAATACCGGATACGGCACGTTTGCTTCAGTTGTTTCACTCATATTCAAGCTC
>CAZARD010000015.1:0-8024 GCA_964487505.1 uncultured Blastocatellaceae bacterium
AAAACCAGAATGACCTTCATATACGAAAGTCTACAATCCGAGGATTGTGAAAACAATGGGATATTGAGAAGCGAGCCTGAATTTGAAAAACACCGGTGACCGGCAAAACGGCAAGAATCCGCTGGCGGCGGTCAGAGCGCACCACGCGGTCAGGACCGGCACGGTGAATTCTCTCAAACTTGCTCCGGCCGCCGTTGACGCGCCCGATCGGGCTTTAGTAAATTCCGAAACCGAATTCCAGAAACTTCACGACCGCGACAGGTTGTCCGTTCCTGGTCGCCGGAACGAACTTGGTCTGCAAGGCCGCGCGAAGAGCTTCTTCGTCGAGTCCGTAGCCGAGCGACTTGACGATGATTCCCAGCCGGACGACGCCGTCGGAATCGAACAACGCCAGGATTCGGACCTTGCCCGATACGTTGTTCAGCCGTGCGGCGTTCGTATACTCCGGCCGCTGAACCCGGGTGATCCGGACGGGAGTTGAATTGGTATCCGTGGCGGCGGATTCAGGTTCCAGGCGCTCTCCCGCATTGAAATACTCCAAGAACTTTCGGAATCCTCCGATCTGATTCTTCTGGCGGTCAACCTCGCTGTCGTTCGTGCAGGTCGCGATGCATTTCTCGAGCACCGCGACGGCGCCTCTGAGCAGGTCGATCTCGGAATCCGATGGCGCGTCGCCCTTCACCTTGCTCCCGAAAAGACCGACCAGAATGTTCGCCTTCAACGAATAAGCCGTGGCGAATCCGGGCTCGAGAGAGATCGCGGTCTCTGAGTCCCTCAACGCATCTTCGAATTTCCATTCCCGGTAGAACGCCGATGCGCGGAGGACGCTCGCCGCACTGTTCTTGGGATCGAGTTTGATCGCTTTCGAAAGTACGTCGATCGCTTTGCCGGTTTTGTTCTGCAGCAATATCACATAACCGTAATTCGTCACGATCGTTGCGTTCGTCGGCGCCAGTTTCGCCGCCTTTGCAAGGTGTTTTTCGGCCAGCACTTGATCGTCGAGTTTTGAGTACGCGAGCCCGAGATAGTTCCAGACACGCGGGTCATCCTTCAGATCTCCCTTGCCGAGGCGTTCAAGGATAACGATCGCGCTGGCTGTATTGCCGGCCCGATACAATTCGATTGCCCGGTCTAAATCCGAGGATTGTCCGAAAATCGGAAATGTGAGCAAAAGGATGAGCGCGATCGTCTTCATAATGAAGATTCTAAACCTTGACCCGTATGATCGAAAGCGAATCTCGGTTCGAATGATCAAAGCCCGTCCGAGTGCGTCTGATTTCAACGATTGATTGACGGAATGGCTGGAAGGGCAGACATTCCGGGTGACGGATGCCTCAAAAGCCCGGGGGGAACGGGCCGATTGACCGCGACAACCCGCAACGAAAGCGAGAGCCCGCGATTGAATGCGGGCTGTCGCTGTCGTCGACGGCCACTGCGAGCTTACGAGGCTGTTTCAGAACCTTCAGGGGTTTGATTCATGGATCAAAATCAAGCGGCTCTTCTTCTAGTGAATTGCCATCAGCTTCAGCTAGTGGACAACGTAACCCTCAGTATGTCTTGGCTTTAGCCGAATACTTCGGCTAAAGCCCTGCACTGCTTGAGTTTGGCGCATCCGGGCGTAGCCCGGATCATAGCGTTCAGTCGTTCAACGGCTGGGCAGGAGCCCAGCCCTGAACGATTGCCGATAGATCCAAGAACGGCCTTTGACACAGCCTCTGAAGCCAGTGGCAATTCATCAAGCCGAAGACAAATCGGGGTTTTGACACAGCCTCTTACAACCGTGGCTTTATGCTTTTGCCATCTTCGATTGCTGGGCCTCTCCCGTCATGACGCGGCTTGACCGTCAATGCCGCTCAAGACTCCAAGTTCGAAGTTACGGATCGGAAATCGGCTAGATTCCCGCGCCGTGGCATTTCTTGAACTTCTTGCCCGAGCCGCAATAGCACGGGTCGTTCGGTTTGACCTTCGGCTGGTCGCGGCGGAACGGAGTGTGGCGCGCGGCCTCGGCGCCGGCGGCGTCGGCCGTCGCCATCGCTCCGGTGAACGCCATTCCCGCTGCCTGCCGTCGCGCCCGCTGGCGTTCGAGCCTCTCGAGCCTTTCGCGTTCGGCCTGCTCGTCCTTGACGACGATCTCGAGATTGAACAGCGCGCGGGTCGTGTTCGTGTCGATCCGGTCGAGCATATCCTGGAACATATCGAACGACTGCTTCTTGTACTCGACGAGCGGATCCTTCTGCCCGTAGCCGACAAGCCCGATACCCTGTTTCAGATGGTCGATCGAAAGCAAATGGTCCTTCCACTGCGTGTCGATGATGTTGAGCATAATGTAACGCTCATAGGCACGGAGCGATTCGGCTCCGGCAAGCTTCTCCTTGCCTTCGTAGTCCGAGATCGCCTTCGCCCAGACCGCGTCCTCGACCTGCGCAGGGTTCATCGTCTTGAAATCGACCCCCGCGTCCCGCGCCGGATCGACGGCGTAAATGCTCTCGATCTCGGCGGCGTAAGTCTCGATCTCCCAGTTCTTCGGATCGACCTGCGGATTAAGGAAGCTGTAGGTCAGATCGTGCAGCAGATCGCGCGCGACGCCGGTCTCGCCGAGAAGATACTCGCGATGCTCGGGTTCGAACATCAACTGGCGGCGCAGGCCATAAATCGTCTCGCGCTGTTTGTTCATCACGTCGTCGTACTTGAGAACGTGTTTGCGCGTTTCGAAGTTGCGCGCCTCGACCGCCTTCTGCGCGCGTTCGATCTGCTTCGAGACGGTCCGCGATTCGATCGCGACGCCCTTTTCCATCCCGAGCCATTCCATCATCGAGCGGACCTTGTCGCCGGCGAAGATGCGCATCAGATCGTCTTCGAGCGAGAGCACGAACCGCGACGATCCCGGGTCGCCCTGACGTCCGGCACGGCCTCGGAGCTGGTTGTCGATGCGCCGCGATTCGTGGCGCTCGGTGCCGAGAATATGGAGTCCGCCGACAGCGACGACCTCTTTGTGCTCCTCCTCCACGACCCGTTTCGCCTTCGCCAGCTGTTCGTTGAACTGCTCTTCGGTCGCCTCGTCCGGATTGATCTCCATCCGCTTCAGGTACTCGCGGGCAAGAAACTCCGGGTTGCCGCCGAGCAGAATGTCGGTTCCGCGGCCGGCCATATTAGTCGCGATCGTGACGGCACCCTTGCGGCCGGCCTGCGCGACGATCTCCGCTTCGCGCTCGTGATATTTGGCGTTCAGAACGTTGTGCGGGACGCCGATCTTCTTGAGCTTGTCGGCGATGAGCTCGGAGTTCTCGACCGACACCGTACCGACCAGCACCGGCTGGCCTTTTTCGTGAAGGCCTTTGATCTCATCGACCACCGCGTCCCATTTTTCCGGCAGCGTTCGGTAGATGACGTCCGAATTGTCCTTGCGGACCATCGCCCGGTTCGTCGGAATGATGACGACGTCGAGACCATAAACGGTCCCGAACTCCTCGGCTTCGGTCTCGGCCGTTCCGGTCATGCCGCCGAGTTTCTCGTACATTCGGAAGTAGTTCTGCAGCGTGATCGTCGCGAGCGTCTGATTCTCGCGCTCGATCTTGACGCCTTCCTTCGCTTCAACGGCCTGGTGAAGCCCGTCGGACCAGCGGCGTCCCTGCATCAGACGGCCGGTGAAGTCGTCGACGATGATGACCTCGCCTTCCTGGACGACGTAATGGTGATCGCGCTTGTAGAGCGTGTGCGCCTTGAGCGCCTGCTCGACGCAGTGCAGGATCTCCATGTTCGACGGATCATACAGATTCGATACGCCGAGAAGTCGTTCGGCTTTCGTCACGCCCTGCTCGGTCAGAACGGCCGAGTGGTTCTTTTCATCGAGAAGGTAGTCTCCGGTCGTGACCTTGGTTTCCTCGTCCTTGTGGCCCTTCTCGAAGTTGGGGATGATCTGATTTGCGACGTAGTATTTGTCGGTCGCCTCGTCGGAAGCTCCGGAGATGATGAGCGGCGTTCGGGCTTCGTCGATCAGGATCGAGTCGACCTCGTCGATGATCGCGAAGTAATGATCGCGCTGGACGAGCGACTCGACATCGAACTTCATATTATCCCGCAGATAATCAAAGCCGAACTCGTTGTTGGTCCCGTACGTGATGTCGCAAGCGTATGCGTCACGGCGCTCGACGTCGTCCATATCGTTCTGGATACAGCCGACGGTCAGCCCGAGAAACTTGTGGATGCGGCCCATCCACTCGGCGTCGCGCGATGCGAGGTAGTCGTTGACGGTCACGACGTGGACGCCGCGGCCGGTCAACGCGTTGAGATACGACGGGAGCGTCGCGACGAGCGTCTTTCCTTCGCCCGTCCGCATCTCGGCGATGCGCCCCTGATGGAGCGCGATACCGCCGATCAACTGGACGTCGAAATGCCTCATCCCGGTGACGCGTACCGACGCTTCGCGGATCGCCGCGAATGCTTCCGGGAGAATTTCGTGAAGTGCTTCCTGCTCGCGCTTGCGCCGTTCGGCCTTGTCCTCGATGCCCTCGATCGCGCGCGCGACGCGGTCCTTGAACTCCTGGGTCTTGGCCTTCAACTCGTCGTCCGAAAGCCTCTGCATCGACGGCTCGAGCGCGTTGATCTCGGCGACCGTCGTCTTGACCTTCTTCAGAAAGATATCGCTGCTGCTGCCGAAGATCTTCTTGACTAACTTATCTGCAAAACTGTTTACTGGCATAAATCCTCGTTCGGAGTCCCGTCCTCGGACGGCTCCATTCAAAATTCGTGGTTTGTCGAAAACGATACGCGGATCGTCTTCGAAAAGGAATCAGTTGTATTTGTGATTACTGCTTTTCGGCGAGCGAATCGTCGATCGACGCACGAGGTAGACGCGTCACGACTGCGACCTGGTTGTTCGGGATGTAAACGGACGTCCGTCTGAGAAAGACCGGCCGCGAGTTTTCGACGGCGCGGCGTGTAATCGGCGGATCGTAGAACGCGACCGCCGTGATGCCCCCGAGATTTGGCGATTGCTTGAACGCCGTCGTCAGGGAAAACGAATCTATGCCGGGTTCGGGAAGGGCCTGGAACCTCGCATTGACAGAAACCGCTGCGGGCGAAAGTCGTTTTCCCAAAGCGAGAAACGGTCTGTCCAGCCCGGCCAAGTTGACCGATGCTCCCGGCGTTCTCAAGTTGAACGGCGAGTTCAGGGCATTGGCCGCCGGGTGCTCGAACGTGTAAGGACTGAGCGAGAAATTGTCCTGGCTTTCGGCGACGAATTGCGCGGCGAGCCTGACAAATTCGCTGTAAACGGCGGCGTCATCGGCAAACGCAATTTCGCCGTCGGGCTTGTTGTCGAGATCGTCCTCGGACTCGAACTCGGTCACGAGTTCGAAACGCGGCGTGAGCGCGGCCTGCGCAAGAACGGACGGCGATCCGCCGACCAATACGATCCCGAGATAGACGCTGAGCGTCGTCAGGAAAAGGATCGAATTGTGTGCCCTGCGCTTTGTCATTCTCTGAAAACTCTCCGACTGCTCCGGAAAGCAACGATTATCTTACGATTTTTTCTACGCCCGAGTCACGCCCGATGTTCATGTGTCGAAAAAACGCGGCCCGTCGATCTCGCGACGGACCGCGTTCGGTGATAAGGAACCGCGGGCCTATTCGGCCGAATTCGTTGAATGGCTGAAGACCTGTGCCGAGCTGTTCGGCTTTTTCTCGGGCGCGTCCGGTTCGTTCAGTTTGCGTTCGATCATCTTCGAAGCGACCTCCTGCGGAACCGAGAATTCGATCACGACCTTCTTGCCGTTAACCGAGACCTTGGCGTTCTTGATCAATTCGAGATCGTCGATCTCGTCGAGCAGATCGGCCGCCTTTTCCGGATTGTTCTGCATCTCGGCGATCGCCTTTTCCTTGCCCGAGCGCGAGGCGTTGATCGCCTGCTGGATGTAGAACTGGACCGTGCTCGCCCGCAGGTCAGATTCCATCTCGGACTCGACGATGGCCGAAATGACGGTGCCGTCCTGAGCGAATCTCAGGTCGATCGTCTTCCCGCTGATGATCTTCAGGTACTGCAGAAAACCGGCATCGCTGATCGCCGCCACCGACGATTTCACGAGTTCGACCAGATTCGGGTCGCTGCCCTCGGACTTGACGAACTTGAACGTCTTTTCGTCAAGTTTTCCGTCATCCTTTAGTTTGCCCTTCGCCTGGACGATGAACGGTGCGGCAAGGTTCAGCTCGCCCTTCGCGCGCTTGTCCTTGACCATCGCTTTCAGGTCGTAAAGCGGTCGCCGATTGATCTCGATCGCATCGGCATTCTTGGAATCAAGATTCTTCTGACCGTCGTTCTGGCCGACCGTCGGATTGTTTGGATCGACCTTCGGCGTTGTCGAAACCCGTGGGCGCGTCGGTTTGACCTTCGGGTCGACCGTCGGATTGTCGTTGACGCCGCCGAGCGGGTCGAGCCCCGTCAGATCGTCGACGACCTTGCCCTTGCGCTTTGGCAGCACCTGCGGACGGTCGAGCGGATTCCGGACGGTCGGGTTGCCGAGCGTCGGATTGTTCGGGATGCCGGGAATCGATCCGGTCGTCGGATTGCCCGGACTGATCACCGTCGGATCGAAGCCCGCGGGATTGTTCGGATCATTCTGCATCGCCGCCAGTTCGGGATTGGCGAGCGCAAAATAGCCTTCTGGATATGTCAGCCGGTCGGCGACGTTGATGAACGTGATCTCGTCGTCAGACGTCAGTTCGGTCGGCGTGTAGGCCTCGTCCACATACCCCGTTTCGGTCGTCAAGACCGTCCCGCCGACGTAGACCGCATCGATAACGGTGCAGACCTTTCCGACGAGCGGACTGTCGCAGCCCTTTTTCGTCAGCAGATTCGATTGGCCGACGGCCAGGAGCGCGAGGATATTGAAGACGGCCGAAGCGGCCAGAATCTTATAGAACCGGGGCGAAAAGTCCCAATTCCTGATCTCGTAGTTATTGAATAAATCCTGCTCTTGCATAACTCAAACACAAAAATATCTGACAACGAACTCCGCCATATCCAATAGATGCATCGCGGCAAAATTTCGTTGCGAGCGCATTTTTCATCTTAGCATCTTTCACGTCCGTTTCGGAAAGGCGATTTTTGGAGCCCGGGGTGTGTTGCGATCCGGCCCCGTAACCGATAAGATTGCCGCCGATGGCCCGTTCAAAAGGAGACAAATCGCGCCGCCGCCGCGGCCGAAACGACGCCCGCTCGAACGTCCGCTCAAACGGAGAACGAGAATTCAAACGCCGGCTTGCGGCTGAAAGTTCCGGCACGCTTCGCGAAGCAGCGCCAACTCCCGGACAACTCCGCGCGGTCGAACGGCTATTGTCGGGGATCGGCACGCCGGAACCTACGCCTTTCAAGCCTGACGATTTTCAGATCGAGGCGCTCGAGGCGATCGAACACGAGGATGTTCTGGTCACGGCGCCGACCGGCAGCGGGAAAACGTGGATCGCGCGCGAGGAAATTCGCAGGCTCCTGGCGCAGGGGAAGCGCGCTTGGTACACGACGCCGCTCAAGGCTTTGACGAATTCGAAATACATCGAATTTTCGGACGAGTTCGGCCCCGAGAACGTCGGCATCCTGACCGGCGACCGCAAAGAAAACGCTGACGCTCCGCTGATCGTCGGAACGACCGAGATCTACCGCAATCAACTGTTCGACGCTCTCCGCAGCGGCGAACAGGTCCGCGCCGATTTCGTGATCCTCGACGAGGCGCATTACCTTGCCGACGAAGAACGCGGCCACGTCTGGGAAGAGGCCATCATTTTGAGCCCGCCGCGTATCCGCTTGTTGTTGCTTTCGGCGACGATCGGGAACGCCGGCGAGTTCGCGATGTGGATCGGCGAGGTCCGTGGCACCAGCGTCCGCGTCATCGATCGCGCCGGATCGCGCCCGGTCGAGCTCCGCGCCGCCTTTCTCTCGCCGAGCCTGAACCTTTATCCCCTCTTCGACGAGCAAGGGAAATTCAACCGCGATCTCGAGCGGTTCGCGATCCCGTCGGACAGGAGGAGGTAGA
>CAZARD010000015.1:8124-54076 GCA_964487505.1 uncultured Blastocatellaceae bacterium
CTACCGCCTACCGTCTACCGCCTACCGTCTACCGCCTACCGTCTGCCAGCAAAGTACTCTGCGACGACCTTCTCCCGGTAATCAAAAATGTATTCGAGTTCGCGGCGGACCAGGAAATGCGCAATGTCGCCCAGCGGTTCCAGCGGCAGGCGGTATCGCACCAGATCGGTCATAATCGTCCCGCCGTTCGGACTTTCCTCGAACGTGTGCAGATGGATCCATTGCCGGTACGGGCTTTTGAGCGCCGTATCGACGAAATCGAACGGCGGGTTCCATTCGGTGATCTCCGTTTTCCAGGTAATCGGAATGCCGCGCAGACGTAGTTTGTAATCGATCAGCGTTCCCTTGCTGATCTCGATCGGCTGCGGCGTGATGATGTGAAAATTCAGCTCCGGCGGCGTGATCCGCTCGAGGTTGCCGGCATCCGCGAAGAACTCAAACACCTCGGCGCGCGGTCTCGCAACGGTCTGCTTGCGTTCGATAATGTGTTCCGCCATGAACCTAGCCTAACGCATCGAGATTTGGGTCACAAAACGGGCCGTCCGGCGAGCGCCTGCCAGAAGACGAACGCGAAGAATGCCAGATAAAGGAACGCGAAAGCCGTGGTGAACGCCCTCGGCGCCGGCAAACCGACGCGGTCGATGAAAAGCGCGGCGATCGGTACGGCCTGGATCGAGTGCAGCCCGAAAAAATGAGCGACACGCAGATCGCCGGCGATTGACGACCAGTTGACGAACGGAAGGCCCGGACCGCCGTCCGAGACGCCGACGGCGTGACCTGTTCCGGAAGACATATAAGCTCCCTGCAAGCACGCGATGAGGAAGATCCCAAGGCCGAGCCGGACGCCTTGGACGACGGTCGGCGGAAGATCGGACGGTTTCGCCAGGTAAAGAAACAGGACGTATGCGGCGACGATCGTGCTGATCCCGATCGCTATCCCCATCACCGCGTAAACCGCCGCATCGAAGGCGGTTGCGAAATTGAAATGCGACCGCGCGCCGCGCGCCGCCTGACCGACGATGGCCGCCATTTCGACGACGAAGATCGCGATCAGCGACCACGAAACGACGCGCTTGGCCCGGTCATCCGCTTGAAGATGAGAAAGAAGGACGCCGATCGTCCAGACGAAGATCGAGATCGAGATAAAGAACTTGATCGGCTTGATCCAGCGGCCTATGCCCAGGATCTCGGTCGCGTCGAAGACCGAGATCACGGCGAGAATCACGGCGAGCGCGAGTGAGACGGTTCCGGCGACCATCAGCGGCCGCTCTTCGTCAAAATATCGTCTGATCACGTCTGACCTCCTCGCGAAGCAGGATCCGCAGAAGCCAATACATCAGGAATCCGATCGGCCCGAACATGAAAGTGAAGAACAGGCACGGGATGACGAGCCAATGCGAGATGCCGCGCGCCTGCGAATCGCTGACCTCCCAGATTCCGACGACGAGATCGAACGCCAGATAATGGATCCAGCCGGCGAGCACGGCCCATTCGTTCGTGAAAAGCTTCATCACGCCGGCGAGCGATCCGAAACTTCCTTCGGCCGCCCCGAAGAAGGCGACGATCAGGACCGCGTACGCGATCGCGAGCAGCAACGGGACCGCGCCCGAACCGAGCAGTTTCCGGGTTACGATCCATCGTGGCGCGACGGCCAAAACTATCCAACTGACGAGCGCGATCATATTCACGACCGCAAAGATCTGATCTGCTTTCATTTCTTTCTCTCCTTGTTCATCAATAAAGCTTCCGCCCGAGTTTCTCGGCCTTTTCAAGCCATCCGGCGATCTTTGCGCTGTCGAGCGTCTTGACCGAGCCGATGCTCGTGACGCGTACCGGTTTGAAACCGCAGAATTCAAGTATCGTTCTCTTCAGGGCCTTCTGCGATGGGTTTCCGTTGATCAGGAAGTTATACCAAACGGGCGCGTCGGAACTGACGATGATGCTGGCGCTCCTTCCCTTGAGGAGCTTGTCCCAGAGCGGCGAGTTCTCGCGGTATTTGAACGCGAATCCCGGCAAGAACGCCCGATCGAAGAATCCCTTCAGCAAAGCCGGCATCGTTCCCCACCAGACAGGATAGACGATGACCAGATGTTCGGCCCAGGAGATCAAATCCTGCGCCCGCACCAGATCCGGCTCGAGTTCCTGGATTTCGTTGTATCCCAGTCGGAGTATCGGATCGAACTCGAGGTCGGCGAGCCGAAGCGTCTCAACCTCCGCTCCGGAACTGCGCGCTCCGTCCGCGTATCGGGCGGCGAGCGCACCGCAAAACGAATCGTTGTTCGGTTGGCCCAAGATCACAAGTACCTTTTTCATAACTTAACACTGTTAACCGCAAAAGCAAAAAAACTCATCGCCGGATTCCCGCGATCAGCGTCGAGATCAGACTGTCGATGAGCCGTCCGCGCTCGACGAAAGGGAATCCACTGTGCTGGATCAAAAGCGACGTCAGGCCGTGGATCGCCGCCCACAATGTTTGGCTGAGCAGCTCGACATCGTTGTTTTTCAGTAAGTTGGCGTCGGCGCATTCAAGAATCACCGATCGCAATGTATCAAATGCGACGCTCCCGTTGGTGTCCTCAAATCCGAATTCGACATCCGCCGGGAGCGGAGAGATGAACGTCATCGCGTATTGTTCGGGGTGTTTCAGTCCGAACTGAATGTATTCGCGCAGACCGGACCGCAACTTCTCGAGCGGATCGCCGGAGAGTTGCTGTATCGCCCTTATGTTGCGGGTCAGATCTGCGAAGGTTTCTTCACAGATCTGATGCAGAAGATCGTTCTTGTCCTTGAAATAGAGATAGATCGTCGTCGGCGAGTAGCCTATTTTCTGGGCAATTCGACGCATTGAAACGCGTTCGACGCCCTCGGCGACGAACATCGCGCGCGCGGCCTCCATTATGAGCTGCCTGAGGTTCTCCTTTTCTTCGGTGAGCCGGTTTCGCGCCATGACCGTAACTTAACAGTGTTAAGCAAAACTGTCAAGTATCGGAGGGGCGCCTCCGGCCCCGCGGCGCAAACCGGCGTATTGCTCCACCTATTTTTTTGACTTGAGGTATTTCTTCGGAATCGGGCTTTCAGGCGTTTCGGCCTGCCAGAATATCGTCACGATCCACCAACGTTTGCCGTCGTTCAGAAGCTGGAAACTGTTGATGCCGCGCATGAACGGAGTCTTGTCATCCGACTTCCGGAATGAAACGTACGTCGATAAAACGTGAGCGATGTTGCCGTAAACCTCGCGGCGGCTCGCCAGTTCGCGTTCGTAAAAGCCTTCTTTCGCGAAAACCGGCTCGACCCGTTTGATGTATTCGTCCGTCGACAAAGCGTTTGCGCCGGTGACGCCGGTCTTTGCGTTCTTGCCGCTCGGGATCAGCCGAGCGTTCTTGTAAAAGAGCGACTGGAAACGGTCCCAGTCGCGCGGCGCGCCCGCATCGCCCGAAATGGATGCGTACACGGCCTTGATTATCGCGTCGATCGACGCGACATCGGCCGGATCAACTTCTTTCGTCTGTGCCATCGCGGTTCCGAAACAGAATAACCCGAGAACGAGGGTCAGCAAAGCTTTCTTCATATCGGTTTGCTTACGCTTGAGGGAGTCAATTGTTTCATCTGCCCGAGACGTCGCCGGGTTTGGGGAACGTGCGCCGTTTCCGCATTTCGCCCCGCGATGTTGTAGAATACGTTTGCCCCGAATTCAATTTTTGGAAGGAATTGTTATGGCAGATCCGATCTTAGTTGCAAAAAAGGAATCGACGGAGTGCTTTCTGCTTCCGGACAAGGCAAATCGTCACGGCCTTATCACCGGCGCTACAGGAACCGGAAAGACGATCACGCTTCAGCGTCTCGGCGAATCGTTCAGCCGAATCGGCGTGCCGGTCTTCATGGCCGACATCAAGGGTGATCTTACCGGGATCTCACAGGCCGGCGGCGGGAACCAGAAGGTCGAGGACCGGCTGAATCTTCTCGGCCTAAAGGAGGGCTTCGAGTTTTCTGGCTGCCCGGTCACGCTTTGGGATGTCTTCGGCGAGCAGGGACACCCGTTGCGGGCGACCGTTTCGGAAATGGGGCCGTTGCTTCTGTCGCGCATCCTGCAGCTCAACGACACGCAGGAAGCCGTGCTCACGATGTGCTTCAAGATCGCCGATACGAACGGTCTGTTACTGCTCGATTTCAAGGACCTGCGCGCGCTTCTCCAGTATGTCGGCGACAACGCCGACACGTTCACGACCGAATACGGCAACGTATCGAAAGTGACCGTCGGGGCGATCCAGCGCGGGCTTCTCGAACTCGAGAACCAGGGAGCCGAGAAGTTCTTCGGCGAACCGGCCGTCAAACTCGGCGATTTTATGCAGACGATCGGCGGGAAGGGGCTCGTCAATATTCTTGCCGCCGACAAGCTCTACAATTCGCCTAAACTCTATTCGACTTTCCTGCTCTGGCTGCTCTCGGAGCTTTTCGAGAATCTGCCCGAGGCCGGCGATCTTGAAAAGCCGAAGCTGGTCTTCTTCTTCGATGAAGCGCACCTGCTCTTTAATGACACGCCGGAGGCACTCGTCGAGAAGATCGAACAGGTCGTGCGCCTGATCCGTTCGAAAGGCGTCGGCGTCTATTTTGTCACGCAGAACCCGATCGATATTCCCGACGTCATCCTCGGACAGCTCGGCAACCGCGTCCAGCACGCTTTGCGGGCCTTCACGCCGCGCGATCAGAAGGCCGTCAAATCGGCCGCCGAGACCTTTCGGCAGAATCCGAAGGTGGATGTCGAAACGGCGATCATCGAGCTCGGGGTCGGCGAAGCGCTCGTTTCTTTTCTCGACGAGAAGGGCACGCCTTCGATGGTCGAACGTGTCTTCGTCATTCCGCCGCACAGCCATATCGGCCCGGTCACGCCCGAACAGCGCCAACAGCTGATCGCAAGCTCGATCGTCGCCGGGCAATACGAAAACGTGCTCGACCGCGAATCGGCCTACGAACACCTGAAGACCCGCGCGGAAGCAGTCGCGGCCCAGCAGCAGGCGGAACAACAAGCTCTGGCGGCCCAGAAGGAGGCGGAGCGTGAGGCGAAGGAAGCGGAACGCGAAGAACGCGCATCCGGATCAAGCCGCAATGATTCGGCCCTTAGCGCCTTCGCGAAAAGCACGGCGCGTGCCGTCGGCTCGAACCTTGGCCGCCAGCTCGTCCGTGGTGTTCTCGGAAGCCTGCTCGGCGGCTCCGGTTCGAGAAAAAAGAGCTCCTGGTGGTAGATTGAGTTTGGATTTTGGATATTTTGGATTTTAGATTTTGGTTCCTGAAACATCACTGATAGCCGAGAATTCCGGATCGCTACCCCTGAACACTGAAGACTTCAGATTCTGAATTCGCCGGACTTGCTGAGTCAATCCAAAATCCGAAATCCAAAATCAAAAATCCCAAATCGCAATGTCCGCTCCTGATCTGCTCCACCTGACCGGCCTGTCGCCCGCGGAACTCGAGGAATTCGTCCGCGGGATCGGCGAGCCGCGTTTCAGGGCGCGCCAGATCTTCAAGCAGATCCACCAGCGGCGGCTTTTGGATTTCGCCGAGATGACCGATCTCCCGAAGGCGTTGCGCGAGAAGCTCGGCGAGATCGCGACCGCCTCAACGCTCCGGGTCGAGTCAAAGTATGTTTCGGAAGACGGCACGCGCCGGTACCTGATGAAGACGCGCGACGGTCTTCCCGTCGAAACGGTCTTCATTCCGACCGAAAACCGGGACACGATCTGCTTCTCGTCGCAATCCGGCTGCCCGCTCAAATGCGATTTTTGCCTGACGGCCAAACTGGGATTGCTCCGCAACCTCACGGCCGGCGAGATCGTCGAGCAGATAATCATCGTCCTTTCGGATGTTTACGGGGTCGCGGGCGAAACGCCGCACGGCACGAACCTCGTCGGAATGGGCGCCGGCGAACCGTTCCTGAACTTCGAGAACCTGATCAAGGCGACGCGCCTGATGGCGGAAAAAGACGGCCTGTTCATCGTGCCGAACCGCATCACGATCTCGACCGCCGGGATCGTACCTAAAATCCGGGAATTCGCCGCGCTCGATGTCCGCCCCAATCTCGCGATCAGCCTTTCGGCGCCGGACGACGAGCTTCGAGACAAACTGATGCCGATCAACAAGAAATGGAACATCGGCGAACTGATGTCGGCGGCGCGCGAGTTCGAAAAGACGTTGCGGCGCGGCGAGAGGTTCACCTTTGAATACGTTCTTCTCGGCGGCGTCAACGACTCGGACGAACACGCGGAACGCCTTGCGGCGTTGCTCAAACGCCACAAACTACGACGCGTGAAGATCAATTTGATCCCGCACAACGCCGCCGAGCCGCTCGAATACGGCCCGTCGGATCCCGGGCAAGTGATGCGTTTCAAGGAGTTGCTAGAGCGGAACGGAGTCTCGGCTTACGTCCGAACGCCCCGCGGCCGCGATATCTATGCCGCCTGCGGACAGCTCGCGGCCCGCGCCTCGGTCAATTCGCCGGCCGCCGGGGCCGCCATCTGAGAATATGGAGATCTGGATAATCGGAGGAATAATCGTCGCGCTGATGGTCTACGCGTCGACGAAGATCAAGCGCGCGGCCGCCGGTGCGTACGAACGCGAGGAGATCGCGGCGGACGGATTCGCGATCGTGAAGCCCGAAGGGTTCATCAACCTCATCAATTCCGCCCACGCTTTCGAGGCTCAATCGAAGGAATTCGGCGAATCGGAAGAATCGGAAGAGATGTACCGCGCGAGGGCGACCGTGACCCTGACGGACGGTTCCGAGCCGGCGTCGGAATCGCGCTCCGAGCGGGAAGTCGACGGCGTCGTCGTCAAGGAACTTCGCAAAACCATCAACGCCAACGGTCGCGGATTCGAGTTGACGATCTCGGTGCTTGCCGACCACTACGACGAGTTTGAGCCGCGTATCCGCGAGATGGCAGAGAGTTTCGAACCGCGATGAAGATCCTCGCGTCTATCATCTTCGGAGTCGTGATCGCCGTCGCCGGCCACGGGCAAATCGTTTCGGGCTCGATCTCGCGGGCCGAACGCGGCCGCTGGGTCGGTGGCGTGATCGTGCTCGACATTCCGAAGGGCATCCACGTCAATTCGAACAGTCCGGCGTCCGAGAACCTGATTCCGACGACGGTGCGTCTTACGTCTTCGCAAGTTTCCCTGTCTCACGTGCGTTTTCCGGCCGGCCGGAGAGTCAAGTTCGAGTTCTCGGACGAGCCTTTGAGCGTTTACGAAGGCAGCGTCAGGTTCCGATTCCGTTACCGTGTGCCGAGCCGTTTTCGAGGGAGGATCATCACGATCCGCGCCGAGATAGCGTTCCAGCCCTGCACCGAAACGGTCTGCTATCTTCCGCGAACTAAACGGATCATCCTAAGATCCCGCGTCAAATAGGACCTACCGCCGCCCGATGACCGACATCAGCCGCCCCGTCTTGCCGTATTTCCGCTTTTCGACGCGGTACGAAAAGAAAAGGTCGGTGCGTTCCATCGTGCAGAAATTCGAAACGTAGATGTTGTCTTCGCTGACGCCGAGCGCGGCCAGTTGATCGCGGTTGGCAGCGTGGAGATCGATCCTCGCGTGGCCATCGCGGGTCGGCGTGAAAAGGTGGCCCACGTTCGGGAAATTCTCGTGAAAGGCCTCGATCACTTCCCGGCCGATCTCGTAATTTCGCCCCGTGGCGGCCGGGCCGATCGCCGCGATCAAGTCTTCCGGCCGCGTTCCATATGTTTCCGTCATGCGTTTGACGGCGTTGACGACGATCGAACTTGCGGTGCCGCGCCAACCGGCGTGGACCGCGGCGAACGCGCCGGTCCGCGTGTCGCCGATCAGGACCGGCACGCAGTCGGCCGTCTTGACGCCGAGCATCACTCCGGTGGCGTCCGAGACCAGCGCATCCATCCGGTGATTGCCGTCGACCGCGTCGTCATAGTCGCGGACGTGCCGGACGTCGGCCGAGTGTATCTGCCAACAGGACGCGAGACGGTATTGGCCGTCGAACGCGCCGAGAAAACGGCGCCGGTTCTCGGCGATGTTCTCGGCCGAATCCTCATCGTATCCGGCGAGATTGAGATCGTTCTCGGGAAACGCCGAAACGCCGCCGAGGCGCGTCGAGAATCCGTTCGCGAAGCCCTTCTCCTCGAGCGCCCGGTTCACAAGAACCCGAACGCCGTCCTTTTCGCGCCAATAGAAGTCTTTATCTGATAAAATGTTCACCAACGCAGTTCGATTTTGGATTTTCGATTTTGGATTTTGGATTGCGACGTCGGGTTTAATTCCATCCATTCCGCCGCGTTTCGAAGCCCGGACGAATGTCGATCGGTTCCCGTCGGGTAATCGCCGGCGGGATTTTCAGCGATCCAAGTCTCGTTGCGGTCGTATCCGCTTTTGCAAATGCCAGTAATTGCCATCGGCATCGATATCGTAGAAGTCTATCGGATTCGCGAGACGATTGAAAGAACTCCGCGATTTGCCGAGCGCGTTTTCACTCCCGCCGAGCGAGCCTATTGCGATTCGAAGGGCACCGCCGCTTCCCAAAGCTACGCGGCCCGGTTCGCGGCCAAGGAAGCGTTCCTGAAGGCGCTCAAGACCGGCTGGCGCGGTCGGATCACGTGGCACGATATGGAGATCCTCAACGATCCGCTTGGCGTTCCCATCCTGTCCGTTGGCGGCGAGGCGCGTGCGCTGCTTGACGAACGCGGGGCCAAGCACGTGCATCTTTCGATCTCGCACACCGCCGAGCACGCCGTCGCGCAGGTCCTCCTTGAATCGGACTGACATTTTTGAATCTTTCCCCGCGTCCGCTACGTACAACCAGCGAAATCTAATCAACCGCCGTATTCGGTTCCGTGCAGTTTCGACATTCGAAGATCGGCGGCCCATCAAGTTCGCGAACGGAGCCAAAGCACGTGAGAAAGTTAATCCTGTCGATTGTTTTAGTCGTCTCGTTCTCAATTCTGGCGTCAGCCCAAGTGACGCTTTACCGCCAGCCCGCGATCAGCCGGACCGACATCGTGTTCTCGTACGCCGGCGATCTTTGGATCGTTGCGCGCGGCGGGGGAAACGCGCGCCGTCTGACTTCGGGAATCGGCATCGAAACGAACCCTTATTTTTCTCCCGACGGTTCGATGGTGGCGTTCACCGGCGATTACGACGGGAACACGGATGTTTATGTCGTGCCGTCTTCGGGCGGTGTTCCGAAGCGGGTGACGTTTCATCCTGCGCCCGACGAGGTTTCGGGCTGGACGCCCGACGGCCGGAACATTCTTTTCGTTTCGACGCGCAACAGCAGCGCGAACTTTTCGCGTCTGTTCACGATCCCGGTCGATGGCGCCGGCCTGCCGAACGAACTTCCGCTGCCGATGGTCGACCGCGCGTGGCTGTCGCCCGACGCGCAGTTCGTCGTGTACGAGCCCCTCTCGCAGTGGCAATCAGACTGGAAGCGTTACAAGGGCGGCCAGACGCAGCCGATCTGGATCGCAAAGCTCGCGGATTCGACGGTCGAAAAGGTTCCGCGCGAGAACTCGAACGACAAATGTCCGATGTGGATCGGGGACAAGGTCTATTTTCTTTCGGACCGGAACGGCGGCGTCGTGACGTTGTTTTCCTACGATACCCGGTCGAAGAAGGTCGAGCAGATGATCGAGAACAAAGGTCTCGACATCAAATACGCTTCCGCCGGGGGCGACACCATCGTTTACGAGCAATTCGGCGCGATCTACACCATCGAGACCGGTTCGAAAAACCCGAAAAAGGTCGAAATTCGGGTCGCGGGCGATTTTCCGGGCGTGCGCCCGCGGTACGAGCGCGTCGGATCGCGGATCGCGAACGCGGCAGTTTCTCCGACGGGCGCCCGTGCGGTCTTTGAGGCGCGGGGCGAGATCATCACGGTACCGGCAGACAAGGGGGACGCGCGGAATCTGACGGGAACGACGGCGGTAATGGAGCGTGAGCCCGCGTGGTCGCCGGACGGTAAATGGATCGCCTACTTCTCGGATGAATCCGGCGAGTACGCCCTTCATCTGCGTGATCAGTCAGGCACGGGCGAGGTCCGCAAATTCACGCTCGGCGACGGCAAGCCGAACTTCTTTTCGGGTGCGGTCTGGTCTCCGGACAGCAAAAAGATAGCTTACAATGCCAATGACGTCAGTCTCTGGATACTTGATCTCGAGAGTCGCACGAACACGCTTGTCGATCGAAACACGTACGGTGATTTCGGCGATGTGATGGAGCCGACCTGGTCGCCCGACGGCAACTGGCTGGCGTATCCGAAACAACTTGACAACCGGCTTCGGGCGGTCTTCTTGTACGCCCTCGACAAAAAAGGCCCGCCGACGCGCGTCACTGACGGACTCGGCGACGCGCGTCACGTGGTCTTCGACAAATCGGGCAAGTACCTGTTCTTCACGGCGAGCACCAATATCGGACCGACGATCAGTTTCGCCGATCTTTCGGGAATCGATCATCAGACAACCCGCAACGTTTACGCGGTCGTGTTGCGAAACGACATCCCGTCGCCGCTCGCGCCCGAAAGCGATGAGGAAAAGGTGACCGAAGAGCGGAAGGAAGAGCCCAAGCCGTCGCCGGTCGCCTCGCCGTCGCCTGCCGCGACGCCCGCCGCGACGCCGCCCGGCGCCACGCCGCCGAACTCCGTCGAGGCCGCCCGCGTTCCGAAGCCGAAGTCGCCGGAACCGACACGTATCGATCTCGACGGCATAGACCAGCGCATAATCTCGATCACGCAGATCCCGGCCCGCGACTTTACGGGGCTTTTTGCCGGAAAGCCCGGCACGCTCTACATCACCGAACTTCCCGCGGCGCCGCCGGCCGGCCCGTTTGGTCTGACGCTGCACAAGTTCGATCTTGACAAGCGCAAGCTTGAAGAGGTCCGAACGGGAATCAATGGTTTCGCGATTTCGGCCAACGGCGAGAAGATGCTGTTCCAACAGGGGCCGATCTGGAATCTGATCCCGACGATGATCCCGTCGCGTCCGGGCGAGGGGATCGTCAAGACGGCCGATATGGAGGTCTATGTCGATCCGCGCGCTGAATGGAAACAGATGTTCAACGAGATCTGGCGAGGGCAACGTGATTTCTTCTACGACCCGAACACGCACGGCCTGGACATCGAAAAAGCCAAGAAGATCTACGCGCCATACGTCGACGTCGTTGCGCATCGTGATGATCTGAACTACCTCTTCCGGGAAATGCTCAACCAGATGACGGTCGGTCATATGTACATCTCGGGCGGTGATCAGCCGCGTCCGAATTTCGTTCCCGGCGGCCTGCTTGGCGCCGATTACAAGATCGAGAACGGGCGCTATCGGTTTGCCCGTGTCTACAACGGCGAGAACTGGAATCCGCAACTGCGCGCGCCGCTTACGGCCCCCGGAATCAACGTCAAGGCGGGAGAGTACCTGCTCGCGGTCAACGGCCGCGATCTAACGTCGGCCGACAATATATACAGCCGATTCGAGAGCACCGCGAACCGGCAAGTCGTCATCAAGGTCGGACCGAATCCCGACGGTAAGGACGCGCGTACGGTGACGATCGTTCCGGTCGCCACGGAAACGGGGCTCCGCAATCTGGCGTGGATCGAGGACAACCGTCGGTTGGTCGATCGTCTCAGCGGCGGCAAACTCGGATATGTTTACATCCCGAACACGGGCGGCCCCGGTTATCAGAGTTTCAACCGATATTTCTTCGCCCAGAACGACAAGGCGGGAGCCGTCATCGACGAAAGGTTCAACGGCGGCGGTCTGCTCGCTGATTATGTCGTCGAGTATCTCAGCCGGAAGCAGTTGGCGAAGATCGCTTTTCGTGCGGGAAAGGATTGGAATGTCCCGGCCGGCGCGATCTACGGGCCGAAGGCGATGCTGATCAACGAGCTTGCCGGCTCGGGCGGCGACGCGATGCCTTGGTTCTTCAAGAACCTGAAGGTCGGGGCGCTTGTCGGCAAACGGACGTGGGGCGGGTTGGTCCGTGCCTCCGGCATCCCGACACTGATGGACGGCGGCAGCATCCGGTCGCCGAACGGCGCGGTTTACGGGCTTAACGGTCAATGGGAGGTCGAGAACTGGGGCGTTGCTCCGGATATCGAAGTCGAGTTCGATCCGGCGCTCTGGCGGCAGGGACGCGATCCCCAGATCGAAAAGGCGGTCGAATGGCTGCTCGAAGAACTGCGGAAGAATCCGCCCAAGGATTACAAACGCCCGGACTACCCGAATTACCATCAGGGAACGGGATTGGGCAGGAACGAATGATTCCAGTTGGGATTGCGTATCGATCGGATTCCAGAGATTCCAACCGCGACTGAGTTTCGATTCCACGGATTCCAGACGCTGTTGAGTGGAGATCACGAGGGTATCGGGAATCCGAACCGGAATCCGGAATCCGACTCTTGGCCAAGGCAGTGATTTTGGAAGTTCAGCGCAGAACCGCGTGCGGTTTGGCGAATGTTAGGGACTGATTCGGCTAAAGCCCTGCTTGAGTTTGGCGCATCCGGGCGCAGCCCGGATGATAGCGTTCAGTCGTTCGACGGCTGGGCAGGAGCCCAGCCCTGAACGATTGCCGATAGATCAACGGACGGCTTTTTTAACAGCCTCTGAAGCTAGCGGCAAGTCATAAATCAGATTCTCAAGATGATCCAGCTCTGTCAGGCCCCGCGGAAGCCGGAACCTGCAATCCTGGAATGCGGAATCTTGGAATCTGGAATCGCGGAATCCGAACTGGAATTTGGAATCATGGAATCTGGAACCCCAGCAAAAAGCCTTATGAAACGAATCGCAACAATCATCATCTTGACGGTCATCGGCGCGGTCGCGGCGTTCGCGCAGCCGCTCATTCTGCGGCAACCGACGATGAACAAAACGGACATCGTCTTCGTGTTCGGAAGCGATCTGTGGCGGGTCGCGCGCGCCGGCGGAACCGCGGAGCGCCTGACGAGCGGAGTCGGAATCGAGACGAGCCCGTCGTTTTCTCCCGACGGCAACTGGATCGCGTTCACCGGCGAGTACGACGGCAACGTCGACGTCTTCGTGATGCCCGCGGGCGGCGGCGAGCCGCGCCGCCTGACGTACCATCCTGGCAACGATCAGGTCCTCGGCTGGACGCCCGACGGAAGGTCGGTGATCTTCATTTCCGGTCGGAATTCGGGAATGCCGGTTCCTCGGATGTACACGATGCCCGTCACCGGTGAGGGATTGCCGACCGAGTTGCCGTTCCCGATGGCCGGCGGCGGCGCCTCGTTCTCGCCAGACGGAGCGAGGATAGCGTATATGCCGCTCGCGCCGGCCTTCCAGCAATGGAAACTCTATCGCGGCGGACGGACGACGAAGATCTGGATCGGGAACATCGCCGATTCCGCGGTCGAGGAGGTCCCGCACGTCAATGCCAACGATTTCGCGCCGATGTGGCTCGGCGACAAGGTATATTTCCTTTCCGACCGGAATGGCAAGAACGTTTCGCTCTATTCGTTCGACACCCGATCGAAAAAGGTCGCCCAGGTGGTCACCAACACGGGGTTCGATCTCAAGACGGCTTCCGCCGGTCCGGACGGGATCGTCTACGAGCAATTCGGTTCGATCAACATCTTCGATGCCGGTTCCGGAAAATCGACGAAGGTCAACATTTCGGTCAGCGGCGATTTCCCCCAGGTCAGGCCCCGTTACGAACGCGTCGCGCAACGCATCCAGAACGTCGCGCTTTCGGCGACCGGCGCGCGGGCCGTATTCGAAGCCCGCGGCGAGATCATCAGCGTGCCGGCCGAGAAGGGAAATGCGCGGAACCTTACGAACACGCCGGGCGTCGCCGAACGCGATCCGGTCTGGTCACCCGACGGGAAATGGGTCGCGTATTTCTCCGATGAATCGGGCGAATACGCGCTCCATCTGCGCGAGCAATCGGGGATCGGCGAGGTCAAGAAGATCAGTCTCGGAAATCCGTCGTCGTACTTCTACCGGCCGCGCTTTTCACCCGACAGCAAGAAGATCGCCTTTACCGACAAGCGTCTGAACATCTGGTACATCGATATCGAAAAAGGCACGCCGGTCAAGGTCGACACGAACACGTTCGAAAACCCGTTCGAGGTCCTCGATCCGAGTTGGTCGCCGGACAGCAAATGGATCGTTTACACAAAACAGCTCAGGAACCGCCTGTGCGCCGTCCACGTCTTCAACATCGAATCCGGCAAGTCAACGAAGCTTACGGATGGACTTTCCGACGCCAGATTCGCCGCGTTCGACCGCAACGGCAAATACATCTATTTCACAGCCAGCACCGACAACGGACAGACGACGGGCTGGCTGGATATGTCGAGCTTCCCGTTCGATACGACGCGGAGCGTCTACGCGATCGTGCTCAAAGCGTCCGATCCGTCGCCGCTCGCTCCGGAAAGCGACGAGGAAAAGGTCGTCGATCCGGCCAAGCAAGAGCCGCCGCGCCCGCCCGCAAAACCCGAGCCGGTGACGGTCACGATCGATCTTGAGAGGATCGGACAGCGGATCGTCGCCCTGCCGATCGCCGCGCGTCCGTATGTCGGGATCGTTCCGGCCCGCGCCGGATCGTTTTTCTTGCTCGAATCGGTCCCGGCGACGGGCACCGGCGCGACGCCGCAGTTCGGCGCGTCGGTCCATCGCTATGACGCGGACAAACGAAAGGCCGAAAAAGTGCTCGACGGCGTGACGCAGTTCGACGTTTCGGCGAACGGCGAAAAGATGCTTTTTGGCCAGTTCCCGGGACGGTTCACGATCGCATCGACGTTTCTCCCGATGCGCCCCGGTGAAGGTGCCGTGAATGTCGGCGATATGGAGGTTTACGTCGACCCGCGCGCGGAGTGGAGGCAGATGTACCGTGAAGCCTGGCGGATCCAGCGGGACTTTTTCTACGATCCGACCTACCACGGCGTCAATATCAAGATGATGGAGGAACGCTATCGGCCGTTCGTCGACGGACTCGTGACGCGCGGCGACCTCAATTATCTTTTCCAGGAATCGCTCGGAAATCTAACGGTCGGCCATCATAATTCGTTCGGCGGCGATTCGCCGCAGCCGACGCGGTATCAGGTCGGACTTCTCGGCGCCGATTATGCGATCGAGAACGGTCGCTATCGTTTTGCCCGGGTCTACGACGGCGAGAACTGGAATCCGGGACTCGTCGCGCCGCTGACGCAGCCCGGGGTCAACGTCAAAGCGGGCGAGTACCTGCTCGCCGTCCGCGGCCGCGAGCTGCGTTCGAACGAGAATATCTACGCGCTCTTCGAACAGACCGCCGGCCGGCAGATCGTGATCCGCGTCGGGCCGAATCCCGATGGAAAGGACGCGCGTGACGTGACGGTCGTTCCGACGGCGAACGAGGGCGCGCTCCGGAATCTCGCCTGGATCGAGGACAACCGGCGCAAGGTCGATGAACTGAGCGGCGGCAAGCTCGCGTATGTCTATCTCCCAAACACCGCCGGCCAAGGCTATACGAACTTTAACCGCTACTATTTCGCGCAGATCGACCGGGAAGGCGCGGTCATCGACGAACGGTTCAACGGCGGAGGCAGCGCGGCCGATTATATGATCTCGTATATGAAGTTGCCGTTGATGAACTACTGGTCAACGCGCGAGGGCGAGGACTTCACGACGCCTGCGACGGCGATCTACGGGCCGAAGACGATGATGATCAACGAGTACTCGAGTTCGGGCGGCGATCTTCTGCCGTTCCTGTTCCGTCAGAACAAGATCGGACCGTTGGTCGGCAAACGAACGTGGGGCGGACTGGTCGGGATCTACAGCTATCCGACGCTGATCGACGGCGGCCAGGTTTCGGCGCCGCGTGTCGCGTTCCGAAATCTGCAGGGCGAACTAGATGTTGAGAACAAGGGCGTGGCCCCGGACATCGACATCGACCTCGATCCGCAGTCGTGGCGTCAGGGACGCGACACGCAACTCGAGCGGGCGGTCCAAGTGACGATGGACGAACTCAGGAAGCGGCCGACGAAGAAGCCGGCCAACGGACCGTTTCCGAGCTATCCGAAACAGGATTGAAGCAACGCGGGATTCCTAAGATTTCAGGATTCCAGGATTTCAAGATTCCAAAGTTTCCAAGATTGCGAAGATTCCAAAGAATGAGCCATTCCATCTGGAATCTTGGAATCTGGAATCCACATTTCGGGATTCCAACGAAATCCACAAATCGTGGCCTGAAGTGCTCTTCGTGTCACCTTGGTGCTGCTTCGTGGATGTCAGCGTTTTTCATCCACGAAGCAGCACGAACCGGACACGAAAGACCGGTGGCTCGGGTTTTTCAAAGGACCTGAATCTGGGATCCTGGAATCCTGGAATCTGGAATCTGACCTAAATGCTTTTCCGGTCGAGCCATTTCTCGAGGCTCGCCGGCTCGAATGCGCGCATTCGTCCCAGAAGCCGTTCAGGGTCCGGGTCGTCGATGATGATCTTCCGGTGTTCGCGGCGCAGGAAGCCTTCTGCGACCGCGTTGTCGCAGAGATCGAGCAATCCGTCGTAGTATCCGGCGACGTTGAGTATCGCGCACGGCTTATGGTGGAAACCGAGCTGCGCCCAAGTCAGGATCTCGAAGAACTCTTCGAAGGTTCCGATGCCGCCGGGCATTGCGATGAAGCCGTCGGCAAGGTCCGCCATCAGCGCTTTGCGTTCGTGCATCGAATCGACGACCCGCAGTTCGGTGACGGCTCGGTGGCCTACTTCTTTCTTCTCGAGCGATTCCGGTATGATGCCGACGACCTCGCCGCCGAGGCGCATCACTTCGTCCGCGATGACGCCCATCAGGCCGACCTTTCCGCCGCCATAGATCAAACGGATGCCGTTCGCCACCAGCAGTCCGCCAAGTCGTTTCGCGGCATCGGCGTAATCGCTTCGGAATCCGGCGTTCGATCCGCAGAATACGGTTATGCTTTTCATCATTCGGAAAACAGGAAGCCCAAAAGAGTCCAAGACTCTGGAATATCGAGATCTTTGAACCCAAATTGCTCGATTAGACGACTTACGGCTTTTCGCCACGGATTGCGCGAATCCTCACATCTTATTCTGTCCTTGTTCGCGAAACTCGTGAAATCCGCGGCAGAATTCTTCAAATTCGTAATCCGGGTCGAATCTGAAATCTGGCTTTAGTTCGTCCTTTCCGACGGAAGCACGGGGCGGTTCGGATCCGGCGCGTCCGGAGAAGTGTGCAAATGAACGACCTTCCAATCCTTCCCGATCTTCTTGAAAACGAGCGTCATCCGGCCCGACGCCGATTCCGGCCGACCGTCGAAGTCCTGTGTTTGCTTCCACTTGCAGGAAACGTAGGCCGATGTCGGGCTGAGGACTTCGACCCGCACGCCCGTCGTTTCGAGCGTCACGTTCGTCGTTTTCGAATAGAGGCGCTCGCGGTTCTCGCGCATCGTTTCCCAACCGATCGTGGCCGAACCGTTGTTGTTGAAGAAGAGCGTCCGATCGCTCTTTTCGTAGACCGACATCACCTTCTCGACATCCGCATTCTTTATCCCGTCGATCAGCGTGTCGAACACCGCGCGGATCTCCTTCGAAGGATCGGCCTTCGCGGCCGGTTTCTTCTGTGCGACGGCGCTGCCGCCGAGCGCCAAAAGTATGATCGTGAAAATGGCAAATTTCTTCATAAATCGAGTCCTCATTTATAGCCTTCTTTTTAACTAAGTTTATAATCGAAAGGCTTGATCTCAAAGCGATTTTCTTATGCCTGAAACATTCAAATGTCCGGCGTGCTCGGCGCCGCTCGAGTTCGAAGGAACGACAATGCAGAAATGCCGGTTCTGCGGCAGCAACGTCATCGTGCCGTCCGACGTGATTCGCGAATCGCGTTCGTTCGGCGGCGCCGGCGTCATCGATTTCGGCGATCTTTCCGATCTGACGGGCAAGGCGCTGAAGATCGCGGAGATCCGCAAACTGATCGACAGCGGCAACAAAATAATGGCGATCAAGGTCTATCGCGAAACGTTCGGGACCGGGCTCGCGGAATCTAAGGCCGCCGTCGATGCCATCGAGCGCGGCGAGAGCGTCGATATTTCGGGGATGCGGGTCAAGGCGACGAACGTTTCAGGCGTCGCCTCCGGAATGTCGGCGCAGAATGCCGCGATCATCAAAAAGGCTGCTTTCGGGATCGGCGGTTCGATCATCGGGATATTCGTCCTCACGGGCTTGTTGATCTTTGGGATCCTCGCATTCGTCTTCTTTATGGTTTCGCGTACCGTGAATCAGGTCAAGGGATCGTTGCCGTCGGTTTCGACACCGGTCAGGGAAGCGACGCCGAAGCCCGACGAGCCCGAGACATTGGCCGAGGTCCTGAAATTCGGCGGCGAGGGAATAGGTGCCGGAAAGTTCAAGGACAATCGGACGGTCGCGGTCGGCGGTGGCCGGATCTTCTCGGCGGACATCGAGGGAGGCCGCGTTCAAGCGTTCGATATGAACGGTGCTTTCCAGACCGTCATCACGGCTGACACGACTCGCACGGTCGACAAACTCGCCGTTGACCGGAAAGGGACGCTTTTCGTCAAACAGGGTTACGACATCTTTCGTTTCGAACCGGAAAGCGGCCGTCAGATAGGAAAAACGCGCGTCGATTACGCTGCGGATATGGCGATCGGGATCGACGGCAAGATCTACGTGCCGACGCGCCGCGGCGAGATCGTGATCCTCGGTGCGGACGGCGAGCGCGCCGGCTCGATCAAGATCTCTCCGGATCTTAATCTGAACGCCGTCGAAGGCCTCGTCGTCGACGGCGCGGGTAGTCTCTTTGTTCTCGACGGCCGGAATTACGCGGTTTTCAAGCTTTCGGCCGACGGGAAGTTCCTGAATCGTTTCGGCGGCCGCGGCGAGCGTTTGTCCAACCGCGCGCCGAAGGGCCAGTTCCACGGGCGGCCGATGGACCTCGCGGTCGATTCGCAGGGCCGCCTGTACGTTGCCGAGATCGACCGCATTTCTGTATTCGATTCAACGGGCGGATTTTTGAAGGATTTCAAAACGTCGCAGGCGTTCGGCCTCGCGATAGACGACAAGGACCGCATCTTCGTCGCTTCGCGGCCGTATGTCGTTCTCTATCAGCCGTTTTCGGAGAATCGTTAACTACCAGGCGCGGGACCAGTTCTTGCCCTCGCTGGTGCGGAGCGAAGAATCGACGCCGGCATTGAGCTCGAGCAGTCGCCCGATGAGCCAAAGCAGATCTGAGAGGCGGTTGAGGTAGGTGATGATCCGCGTATCGACGCTCTCGCCAGATTCGTGCATCCGGACGACGCAACGCTCGGCTCGGCGGCAGATGGTGCGGGCGATGTCGTAAGCCGCCGCGGCCGAAACGTCCCCCGGCAGGCTCCAGTCGGAGAGAATCCCTTCCATCGCTTCGATCCGCGCGACCTCGGCCGTCAGCTCATCGACCATCTCCTCGGTGACGTATGGTTTCGGTGCCGCTTCCCAACTCGGATTCGCGACCGAACCGGCAACGAGGAAAAGCTCGCGCTGGATCCGTTTCGTCAGGTCATTGACGTCCTGATCGTCGCAGATCGAGCGGGCGAAACCCATCGCCGCGCCGAGTTCATCGATCGTGCCGTACGTTTCGACGCGAAAATCCGCCTTCGAAACGCGCTCGCCGCCGATCAGCGCGGTTTTTCCCTTGTCGCCCGTCTTGGTCGCAATGCTCATATGTCAAAGGTAAGATTTGAGCGGAGAATTGTAAAACCCGTTGTTCGGATTCCGATTTCAGCGATGGACAAAAACCCGCCCGATCGCGAATTCCGCGCCGGGCAAAGCAACTTTTTCCGCGGCGTCGGCAACAATAAGGTTATGATACGGCTGATTTTTCCGATCCTGGTCGCGGCCGCACTTGCTGCCGGCGTTATGGCGCAAACCGATCCCGACAAGGTCGGCGTCGAAGAGATCTTCGTCGCCAAAGACAACGGCGCGGGCAAGGCGGGCGACACGGTCGAGTCGTTCCTGACAACCGACGTGCCGATCCATTGCATCGTGCAGCTCGATTCATTCCTGCCGGCGACGGTCAGGATGAATTTCGTCGCCGTCGGCGTCAAAGGCGTGAAACCCGAAACGCGGGTCGTCACCGTCAGCTTCAAGACCAACGGCAAGCAGAATCAGGTTTACTTCACCGGAAAACCGGGCGGCGGGGCCTGGGTGGCGGGAGACTATCGGATCGACATCTTCGTCAACGACAAACTCGCCGGAAGCAAGTCGTTCCCGATTGCGCGTTCGACTGTCACTACAGCCGCCACGAACAACTTCGCGACGCCCGTGAAACCGAAGCCGCGGAGATCGAAAAAGCCCTGAAACAGCGATAGAATGGAATTGTATAATTCAACTGAAGGAGTGGTTGTATGAAAAAAAAGCTCCTGACATTGCTGTTCACACTGTTCGCAACGATCGCCGTCCGTGCCAACGACGGCGTTTTTTATGCTTCGGGCGGGACGCTCGTCCCGCTGCAGGAGACGCGGATCGCGCTCCGCAAGGAACTTTTGCAGTTCTACGTGGTCGATCACGGGTACGCCCGGGTCGAGGTCGATTTCGAGTTTTACAATCCGTCGAATTCCCGGACGCTGACCGTCGGATTCGTGACACCGCCATCCGACGGCGATTTCGAAGAAGCGGTAAAAGGCCATCCGTTCATCACCGATTTCACCGTCAACGTAAACGGTCGCGACGTTCCGTTCACGATGAAACGGCTCGCATCGACGACGTTCAAAAAGGGGAACGCGAATCTAACCGGCCGCGACTGGGTCTACTATTTTCAGGCGGTCTTTAAGAAGGGACTGAACAAGGTGCGTCACACCTACCGGTTCCGTGGTTCGGTGAGCGTCGAGATGCAACGCGATTTCGATTATCAGATCACGACCGGAAAGCGTTGGGCGAACCGGCGGATCGATGACTTCGAACTCCGGATCTATCCCGACGTCGGAATCTTCGCCATCGTCTCGTCATTCCGCAAGAACGGCGCAAAGGCCGATTGGGAGATCGTCGGCGACGGCCTTATCCAAGACCGCGAGCGCCAATGGTTTACCGAGGACGGCCCGAAAGTGAGGATGTTCCATCTCAACAGCGGATTCATCAGGCTGAAAGCGAAGAACTTCAGGCCCGACAACGACCTCTTCTTCGGCGAATACAATTGGCCGGCCGGTTGGTGGAGCATATGGTGCGACCGGAAACCGGAGTGTTTCGACAAGGACTCGCTCGAGAGAATCAGCCGCTACCTGTTCCTGAAGCCTTGGGACGGAGTCATCGATGAGGAGTTCGCTCAACTCTCGGCGAAGGAGGTTCGGTATCTTCGGAACTATTTCTTCGCACTGCGCGGGCTCGAGTTCCGAGATCCCGACTTGAAGCGGTTCTACGAACAGTTCTTCTGGTACAAGCCCGTCATCGGGTTGAAGGCGACCGATATCGTCCTCAGCCCCTCGGAAGAGGCGTACCTGAAGCAGATCGTGGAGTTCGAGTCGAAGCGAAAAAACTAACGCGGGTTTTGAACGGACGGAACTATCAAATAAACTGGTTTCATTATGAGAACTTGTTTCGTCCCGGTGCTTTTCGTTCTGTTTTTGGTTTTGGGCGCGGACGCGCAGAAGTTCGCGCGGGACATCCATTCGTTTTCCGATCCCAATTCGGTGAACGTCGTCAACGCCGATCTCGATTGGAAGATCTCTTTTGAAGAAAAGTCGATCAAGGGATCGGCAACACTGACGATCGTCCGGACCGATCCGGATGCGCCGCTGATCCTCGACACGCGGGACCTCAGGATCGAACGCGTCGAAACATCGCGAACGTTGGCCGGCGCGTTTGAGCCCACGACATTCGAACTCGCGCCGGCGGACAAGATCCTCGGTTCGAAACTGACCGTCCAACTGCCGAAGGCCGCCAAACGCGTTCGGGTTTTCTACTCGACCAGTCCGGCCGCATCCGGTCTGCAATGGCTTTCGCCGGAACAAACGGCGGGCAAGAAACAGCCGTATATGTTCTCGCAGGCCCAGGCGATCCACGCGCGTTCGTTCGTCCCGATCCAGGATTCGCCGCAGATCCGCATCACGTATTCGGCGCGAGTTCGGACACCGAAGGACCTGCTCGCCGTGATGAGCGCCGCCGGCAACAGCCAAACGAACGCGCGTTCCGGAGATTACCGCTTTCAGATGTCGAAGCCGATACCGCCGTATCTGATCGCGATCGCGGTCGGCGACATACGCTTCAAGAGCCTGGGACGGCGGACCGGCGTTTACACCGAGCCATCGATGATCTCGAAAGCGGCGTACGAACTCGCGGACACCGAGAAGATGGTGACGGCGACAGAGAAGGTCTACGGTCCGTATCGCTGGGGCCGATACGATCTTCTGGTGCTGCCTCCGAGCTTCCCTTTCGGCGGGATGGAAAATCCGATGCTCACGTTCGCTACTCCGACGATCCTTGCCGGCGACCGCAGCCTGGTTTCGCTCGTCGCGCACGAGCTCGCGCATTCGTGGTCGGGAAATCTGGTCACGAACGCGACGTGGCGCGATTTTTGGCTGAACGAAGGATTCACGACGTATCTCGAGCGGCGCATCATCGAGGCGGTCTACGGCAAGAACCGGCGCGAGATGGAAGCGATGCTCGGCAAACGGTCATTGCTTGAAACGCTCGAAGGGATGAAACCGGGCGACCAGATTCTGCATATCGACCTTACCGGCCGCGATCCGGACGACGGGATGACGGACGTCGCATATGAAAAAGGCGCGCTGTTCCTGCGTTACCTCGAGGAGAAGTACGGCCGCCCCGATTTTGACCGGTTTATGAAAGCGTACTTCAACGCGCACGCCTTCAAGTCGATTACCACCGATACGTTCTACGCCTATCTTGACGCGAACCTTCTGTCGAAACGGCCCGGGGTCGTCTCGCCCGTCGAGGTCGACGCGTGGCTCCGCAAACCCGGACTGCCTGCCGACGCGCCCGATCCGCGCTCGGACAACTTTGAACGCGTCGCGGCGATCGCCGCGGACTTTCTTGCCGGCAAGCCCGCTCCGGCGCCGGCCGTAACCTCGAAATGGACGACGCAGGAATGGCTGCAATTCCTGAAATCAATGCCCGATGACATATCCACGGCGAGAATGACAGAACTCGACGCCGCGTTCAGTTTCACGAAGGCGGGGAACTCCGAGATTGCGTTCCAGTGGCTGATGATGTCGATCCGGTCGGGATACGAAACTGCGAACTCGCGGCTCGAGGAATTCGTAACAACGATCGGACGCCGCAAGTTCGTTCGTCCGTTGTTCACGGAACTGTCGAAAAAGGATATGCCGCGCGCTTGCCTGCTCTATGCGAAAGCGAGACCGGGATATCATCCGATCACGCAGGGATCGATCGACGCGATCGTCAAATGCGGCAATGACAAATAGTTGTGAATTGAAAATGGAGAATGGATGAGGGCGCGGTTTTGAAGACCGAGCCCAATTCGAAATCCCAAATCCCAAATCCGAAATGTTCTGTCCGAGCTGCGGATTGAAAGATCCGAATGCAAATCAGTATTGCCGGGCGTGCGGCGCGAATCTCGTCGCGGTCCGGAATGTCATTGAGCGGTCCGATAGCCTGACCGAATCGGGGGCGACTGCCCGCGAGGAGATCGGCCGCGCGGTCGCCGCGCGAATCCGCCAGACGCAGACGGCGAAAGACCTGAAGATCGTCGCCGAAGAGGTTTTACCCGAGATCGAGAAGTTTCTCGAATCGCCGGACGAAAAAAGGCTTCGCCGATTGCGCACGGGCGTCATCACCGGTTCGGTCGGTCTCGGCGCCGCGATCGGGTTCGCAATCGTCGCCTCGATAGAAGGCAAGGAAGAGTTCTTCGTCCTCGGAGCGCTCGGAATCGTTTGTTTCTTTGTCGGCTTGGCTTTTGTTCTGAACGCGTTCTTTGCGAGCATGCCGCGCAAGCAGGTCGAAGACCGGTCATCCGACGCGGCGCGTCAAATGGAGCTTGATTCGAGCAAGAACCAGTTGGTATTGCCCGAGACGCGGCAGGAGTATGTTTCGGTCGTCGAGCAGACGACGCGCAATCTGACCAAGAACTGATTGCATTGAACCGAAATCACTCGATCGTTATATCTGCCGGCCCAGATCAAGGGTCGCCGAAGGCGACATCAAATAAAGCCCGGGGTGAAGCGGAGCGAACCCCGGGGCATTGGCAAAACATGCGCCGTCGCTGAAAGCGACGTGCGGGCCGGTTGCACAATGGGCACCACCGACCCCCGGGCAACCGGTTCGCGTTCTTATGTTACGAATCAAATAGCAATCAGATTCGCAAACGCGAAGATCCGAGGAAATTCCCAGGCTGATTTCATCGTTGAATTTGGGTTGAAAAAAAAAGATCGCGCCATCGGACGGGAGCGGGCTGTGGCCCGGATCCGCCCGATGTCGCGATTTGATTTCGTTCGCTAAAGGATTACCAACGCGAACCGCCGTACCCGCCGCGACCGCCGCCTCGGTTTCCGCCGCCGCCGCGATTGCCGCTGTTCTCACGCGGTTTGGCTTCATTGACAATCAGTTCACGACCGTCAAGTTCCTTGCCGTTGATCACGCTGATCGCCTGGCGGGCTTCTTCCTTGCTAGACATCTCGACAAACGCGAATCCGCGCGAGCGTCCCGTTTCACGATCTTCGATGACATTCGTCGATTCGACGGTTCCGATCTCGCTGAACATCTTTTCCAGATCTCCGGAGGTCGTGTTGAACGAGAGATTTCCTACATAAAGTTTCATTGACATATTGGTTACCATTGCCCCTATCCGGGGCGATCAAAAAGAAGCGTCGAATCGAGTTGGACTTCAGAGGAAAACGGTCAGCCTGCGAAGTATCGGGTTTCGGATGCTCAAACTAGCAGAGCGACTTCTATAACTATTTCCTGCCTGCTCTCTCGAACTTTCCCAAAAACCGTCTTAGACGAGCCATCAAACTAATGATGCAAGAGAAGGATTGACTTTCTAAGAGTCCGCTATTTGACCCGGAAGTGCAAACAGGGTTCTACGATTCCCGTTTCGGCGGCAGCATACTCCTTTCCGGTGCGGACGGTTCGGGTGCTAACATCGGAAGACAAACGGCGAAGACGGACATTCTTCGTCCTTTTGCCGCGGATGCGCGTCATAGAATTCAGCGCGACCATTTGAAGGGTAGCCAAAATATACGAGAGGTTTTGGAAAATGCATCGTCATCATTCAATCGTCGTCCGAATCATCGCTCTGAATCTGATCTTTGTTCTTGCGGTGCCGCTGTTCGCATCCGGCGCCGGCGCGGGTGGGACAAAGCCCAAATCGCTCACCGAAGAACAGAAGATCCTGCACGTCCTGAATCGTCTTGGGTTCGGAGCGCGCCCGGGCGACGTCGAAAAGGTCAGGTCGCTCGGCTTGCAGCGGTACATCGACAAGCAGCTCGACGCCGCATCGATTCCCGATCAGGTCGCCGAGTCGAAGGTGGCGAACCTTGAGATCTTCAAGATGTCGACCGCCGAAGTTTTCGAGAAGTATCCGAATCCGGGGGCGCTCCTGCGGATGCTCGAAGGGAACCGGAACAATAACCAGGCGGCGAACAATGAAGAGATGACCGATGCCCAGCGGCGCGAACGTCAGCAGAAACTGCGCGAGTATTACGTGAAATATGATCTGCGCCCGGCAACGCAGCTTGTCCCGCAGATAACCGCGAACCGTGTCCTGCGCGCTGTCTATTCCGAACGCCAGCTTCAGGAAGCGATGGTCGATTTCTGGCAGAACCATTTCAATGTGTTCGCCGGAAAGGCCGCCGTCCGTTGGTATATCCCATCCTACGAGCGCGATGTCCTGCGCAAGAACGCGCTCGGCAATTTCAGGGACCTCGTCGTCGGTACGGCTCAGCACCCGGCGATGCTCTTCTATCTTGACAATTTTGAGAACGTTTCGCCGAGTGCGAACTTGAATCCCCGCGGCAACGGGAACACCCAACTTCAGCGCGTGCTGCGCAACGGAAATCTGACGACCGAGCAACGTGAGCGGATCAAGCAGCGTACCGGAGCAACGGATGCCCAGATCGACGCCAGGATCCGTGAAATGCGCGAGAATCCGAATCAGATGCCGGCTCAACAGCAGCGGCGCGGCCTGAACGAGAACTACGCCCGCGAATTGATGGAACTCCACACGCTTGGGGTCGACGGCGGTTACACTCAGCAGGACATCATCGAGGTCGCCAAAGCGTTCACCGGTTGGACTATCGCCGACCCGCGCGGATACCGGAGCGCCGCGGCGCGCGAGATCAAGGGCCAGGAAAACCGGCAACTCCAGCGCATACAGCGCTTGGCCGGAGTTCCGGACGATATCGAATCGGGCGAGTTCTATTTCAACGAACGATTGCATGAAAAGGGATCGAAGACCGTCCTCGGTCAGAAGATCAGCGAAGGCGGGATGAAGGACGGGCTGAAGGTTATCGACCTGCTCGTTGCGCATCCGTCAACGGCGCGTTTCATCGCAAAGAAACTCGCGATCAAGTTCGTCAGCGACAACCCGAGCGAGGCGCTCGTCGGTCGCGTCGCGAAGGCGTTTCAGGATTCGAAGGGCGACATCAGATCGACGCTCAAGGCGCTGTTCGGCGACCCCGAGTTCTTCGCGCCCGAAAACTACCGCGCGAAGATCAAGACGCCGTTTGAGCTGGCGATCAGCGCGATCCGCACGATCGGCGCCGACACGACCGCCAATCCGGCGCTCGTCGCGATGCTTAACAAACTCGGCGAGGTCCCGTACGGATATCAGGCTCCGACCGGCTATCCCGATACCGCCGAAGACTGGGTCAACACCGGCGCGCTGCTCGAACGTCTCAACTTCTCGGTCGCGCTCGCGAGCAACCGGATTCCGGGGACGCGCGCCGATCTGAAGCGGTTCGAGTCGGCTTCAAAGACGGCGATCCTCGAGAAGACGATCGCGGTCGTGCTCGACAACGAGATCTCGCCGGCGACGAAGCAAACGCTCGTCAAGCAGATCGAACAGCCGCTTCCCGACGTCAAGGAGCCTGACTCCGACGACGACGAGCTCGACCTGACGAATCTTCGCGGACAGGGCCAGCAAGGGAATCGCAATCGTCAGGCGCGTTTGCTTCCCGCAAGCGGCAACCCCGACGTTTTCAAGATCGTGAGTCTCGTTCTCGGAACGCCGGAATTCCAACGTCAGTAAACCGCGGCGAGGACTCTCGGATCGACTTATAACAGAATGTCGAAGTTCCTGATTTTGGCGGCGATACTGCTGTCGGCCCTCGCGGTTTCGGCGCAGCGTTCCCGCGTGTATTCGATCGCTCCCTCCGCGATCCAGGCAGGCGCCCAGAATCTGCCGATTGTCGTCAACGGGTCTAATTTCTCGAAACGATCGGTCGTGCGTTTGAACGGTGTCGATCTGGACACCTATTTCGTCTCGTGGAACCGGCTCCGGGCCGTGGTTTCGACCGGCTTTATCGGCGCGCCCGGGAGTTTGCCCCTATCGGTAGTTTCGAAGGGCCGCACGTCAAACTCGCTCAGTTTGGGTGTGACGAACACTCCGGTCGGAAACTATGACTGGACCGCGTTGACCTCGGCGCTGCAGGGACACGTCCCGTCGACGGTTCCGGGACTGACGATGATGATCTCGCGACACGGCCGCGTGATCTACTCTCAGGCGTTCGGGAATCAGACGGTCAACACGATTCTCCCGATCGCGTCGGCGTCCAAATTTCCATCGATGACCGCGATAATGACGCTCGTCGATTCCGGCGCGCTGAACCTCGACGCGCCGATCTCGACCTATGTCAACGGTTTCGTAAACGTTCCCCCCGACAAGGCTTCGATCACGATGAGGATGCTGATGAACCATACCTCCGGTCTTTCGGGAACGTCCGACGCGCCGTGCCTCGACGACCGCGCGACGACGCTGCAGCTTTGCGCGCAACAGATCCTCGATTTGCCGCTCGCCTCGACCCCTGGCACCCGTTTCGATTACGGCGGCAACTCGATGCAGCTTGCCGGATACGTGGCCGAAGTGCTTTCGGGCCAAAACTGGAATCAATTCTTCGCGCAGAAGGTCGGAACGCCGCTCGGACTGACGCGGTATACGTACACGAACACGCAGAACCCGCGGGTTCCGGGCGGAGCGTTCTCGGACGTCGCCGATTACACGAAGCTCCTGCAGATGTATCTCGCCAACGGCACGTTCGGAAATTCGCGAATCATTTCAAACCCGACCTATTACGAGATGCAGACCGATCAGCGACGCGGTTTGACGGCGCTCAACAATCCGGGCGGAAACCGCTTGACGGGTTACAGTTACGGCTGGTGGCACTCTGATCCGGCGTATCTTCAGATCCAGCCCACCCCGACTACGCCCGGGCCCGAACTCAGCGATCAGGGAGCGTTCGGCTGCACTCCTTGGATCGATTTTGAACATAACTACACCGCGATCATTCTGGTCAACAGCAATGTCGCGACCGCAACCGTCATCTGGAACGACGTCCGTCCGCTGATCGTCGCGCAGATGCAAAACAATCCGTGAATTGTGTATGAAGTATTTCTTGGTCCCGATGGTTCTAGCCGGCCTTGCATTTTGCGGCGTCTCTGTCGCGCAGGATACGGCAGAAACGGTCCGATTCAAGGCCGCGGCCGATTACTCGCGTTCGATGCGCGGACTTTCCGTGCTTGTAATGAAAGACGGCAAGATCGTCTTCGAGGAGTATCAGAACGGATTCCGCGAGACCGACTCGCAGATGCTGGCAAGCGGCACGAAGTCCTTTTCGGGCGTCCTTCTCGCAGCGGCGATCGAGGACCGGTTGATCTCGGGATTCGACGAGAAGGTCAGCGCGACCATCACCGAATGGAAAGCGGACAAGCAACGGTCGAAGATCACGATGCGGCAGTTGCTTTCGCTCACGAGCGGGATCGATTCCGGCTCCATCGGTCGGCCGCCACCATACTCTGAGGCAACGAAATCGCCCGTCAAATACGAAGCCGGAACCAGATTCGAATACGGTCCGGTTCCGTTCCAAATATTCGGCGAAGTATTGCGCCGGAAGCTCTTGCCGCGAAAGGAAACGGTTCTCGATTATCTCAAGCGACGGATTCTCGACCCTATCGGTCTCAGGTATGACTCGTGGACGATGCAGGATGGTCAGCCGAATCTGCCTTCCGGCGCGTTCATAACCGCAAGAGACTGGGCGAAGTTCGGAAAACTGCTGATCGACGGCGGAAAATGGGAAGGCAAACAGATCGTCAAAAAGAGCTTGCTCGAAGAACTCGTCGTCGGGTCCTCCGCAAACCCGAACTACGGATTGACCTTCTGGCTGAATCGTTCGAGCGACGACCGGGCGACCCTTGCCCCGAAGCCTAAAAGCCGATTGCAGGAGTTGCTCGACATTCTGCCCGAAACCGACGAGATCAGTCAGAAGGGATTCGGAAAGGATCTGCCGAAAGACTTGTTCGTCGCGGCCGGCGCAGGAAAGCAGCGGCTTTACGTGATTCCCTCGCTGAAGCTCGTCGTCGTCCGCCAGGGCCGGCAGTCGCGGTTCGACGACAACGAGTTTCTGACACGTCTGATCCCAAAGGACCGAGAGCGGTAGAGGCGGTGTCAAATGCCCCTTAGACCGATCGGCAATCGTTCAGGGCTGGGCTCCGGCCCAGCCGTCGAACGACTGAACGCTATCATTCGGGCTGCGCCCGGATGATAAACGCAAGCAACGCTATGCTTTAGCGTAATACTCGGCGAAAGCCGCGATCCTTGTTCCGACCGCTGTCCGTTCGTTGAACCCAAATTACGCGATAAGATGACTTGACGGCTTTTCGCCACGGATTGCACGAATTCTCACATATCATTCTGTGTTTTGTTCGCGAAATTCTTGAAATCCGTGGCAGAATTTTTTGACTGCGCAATCCGGATTGAAACGAACGGCAATTCGGGGAAATCCTTTTGGGTATGCGTTTTGACATAGCCCCGGTGGCGACCGGCATCGGAACCGGGAGTGGCGTGTGTTTGACGGTCGCTACCGCTCCCGGTTCTGACATCGCTTCCGGTTCAGACGATTCGCATCAACTCGTCAAACGCCTGTAAATGTTTGGCATACGCTCGGGCAGGCTGAGGACGTCATCGATGATCGTGTAGCCGACATCGCCGTAAAGATCGCGAAGTTCCGATTCGGATTCCCGGTCGATGGTGATGCAGAAGGGCGTGATTCCGAGAGTCTTGGCCTCGGTCAGCGCCTCGCGCACGTCCTCTCGGGCGTAGCGAGCGTCGCCGTAATCGTGGTCGTAGGGCCGGCCGTCGGTGAGGATGATCAGGAGTTTGGTGCGAGATTCCTGGCGCACGAGCTTCGCCGCGGCGTGCCGGATCGCGGCGCCCATCCGGGTGTTGTTCTGGAACGTGATGCCGCCGATCCGGCGTTCGATCTCTTCTGAATACTTCTCGCCGAAATCCTTGACGACGTAGAACTTGACGTTCCGCCGTCCCTCGCTCGTGAAGCCGTTGATCGAGTAAACGTCACCGACCGCCTCGAGCGCCTCGCTCATCAGCACCAGCCCTTCCTTTTCGATCTCGATGATCCGTCGGCCCGGATGCGTGTACGGCTGGAGCGGATTCCGGGTGATCGTACGTGCCGTCGAAGACGATTGGTCGAGCAGTATCGAGACCGCCACATCGCGTTGTTTCCGAAGGCGCTTGGTGTAGATGTTCTCGGACTGCTGCCCGTCGGCGCGCTTATCGACGACGTAATCGATCAGCGCGTTCAGGTCGTAATCTTCGCCGTCGATCTCGCGATTGATGCGCGTCAGGTTTTCGGGCTTCATCAACTGAAATTGATGCCTGATCGATGAGATCACCCCGCGGTAGCGCGAGCGGGCGAGTTCGACGAAGTTCCGGTCGCCCTGCCGCACTTTCTTTTCGATGACGCGGCTCCAGCCGACCCGATAATCGTTCAACTCGCGGTCCCATTCGTCGTAGCTGAAGGCGACGTCGCCCGCTTCGAGCGGTTGTTCGGGCGTTTCGGCCGACGCCCAGGCTTCGGACCCCTGCAGGTCGTCGGGCTCGTCATCGTCGTCCTCGAGCGCGTTCCAGGCGTTGAACAGGTCCTTGATGTCCTGCGCCTTTTTCTGTTTGCGTTCGCGTTCGACCTCGTGCTCGAGCACGGATTCGTCTGCGTTCTTGTCGTCGTACGCGAATTCGCCCTTCTCTTCGTTCTCCGATTCCTGCGCCTGCGTCTCTTCGGGCGTGATGTTTTGGAAAAGCGTGTAAACTCGCGACGTTGCCATCAGGCTGTCGGCAACGGTGGGATTTTGGGTCTTGGATTTTGGATCTTCGATTCCAGATCCGGAAACCGGGCGCACGACGTAGTTCTCGACGATCGTCTCGATCTCGGAGACGATCTGGCCGTAGAACTGCCGCGCGTCGTCGGTAGCGCCGCCGCACAACGTGATCTGGAACAAAAGTTCGAACGGCACCTGATTTATCGGGACGTCGAATATTAACGGTCTCCGCTGGCGAAGGAACTCGCGCATCAGATCCAGGTCCTTGCGGAGTCCGCGATATGTCCGTCTGAGCGCGGAGTCGATCCGCGCGTTCTCCATCGTTCCGAAGATCCGCCGCGCGAGCCTGGGTTCGGGGAAGACCTGCAGGACCGCGCGGTAGTCCGAGTCCTTTGGAAGTTTTTTCGCGCGGCGCCGAATCTCGGCGCGGACCTCTTCCGGCGCGAGCGCCTTTTCGCCCTGCGTCACGTCCTCGATGTAGCCGGCCAGCGAGAACGCGTCGGTCTGATCGGCCGTCGCCGAATAAAGTTCCGAAAGCTCGGCAAAGGCCGCCTTGAGCTCTGATGTGTCTTTCTTGAACGTGCCGAACTCGATCTGTCCGGCGCCGTGCGCCGCGAGCACTTTGTATAGCCGGAAGTCGAGATCGTCGGAATCGAATTCGTTGATGTTCGCCGGCAAATAGATCGATCTTCCGTCGCCGATCCGCGATTCCTGCGGCATCGCGGTCAGCGGCGCGATCTCGATCTCCCGGCCGGTGAGGCCTTCGACATAGATCCGCAAAACGGTCTGGACAGCATCGAGCGGCAAACCTTCCTGCGCTTCGCGGAGCAGCTCGTTCGATTGTCGGGTCTCGAGCGCGAAATAGCTCTTCCGGGCCTTTGCCGACGCGTTCTCCTTTTCGTTTAGCCCGGTCGTGACCCATTCTTCGAACTGATCGAGCGAGACCTTTTTCAGCGCCCCGGCCGATGACTTGAACGCTGCCAGCGCGCTTTCGGCGTCCTTTTCCGCGATCGACGCGACGAGCGTCAGCACGCGGCGGGCGACGGCGACGATCTCGTGACGCTTCTTGAGCGTCGCGACCTGTGCGAAAAACCTCGGTGTCGCCCGCAGGAAAGAGATCAGCACCGCGTTCCCGTGGCGTGCGACATTCTCGAGCGCCTCGCGCCAGACATCGAAGACCTCCGGCGCGCGTTCGAGGACGACGCTCCCGGCCGAGACGAAATGAAGTGTCACGCTGCCGCCGAAATCAAGAAACCGGACCGCGGAACTGAGCAGCGTGACCGCCGTTTCGCCGTCCAGGCGTTTCAGCGCCTCGGGGAGGTTCGACCAGAGATCGGCGGTCATTCCGCCTGTCCTGCCGGCGAAGTTCATCGCCAGCGCGACCGCCGCGTGGGCGACGATGCCAGAATCTTCGAATCTCTTAAGAGCCACCGCGACATCGGGCGTCGCCCGTAGGAAATCGGCGCTGTGTTTGGCCGAGCGGTTGGCGACTTCCGACGCGAGACGCAGGATCTCGGTGAAGAGCCTTTCGTCATCGACCTTTCGGGCGAGCTTCGGGATCAGTTCGAACGTTTCGAGCGAGATTGAACTCGAAAGGACGAGTTGGCGGATGCAGATCTGGAAGACCATCGGGCGAGCTTCGGCCGAGACGTGTTTCAGACCGCTGACTCCGGCGGTGAAAAAGCGCGCGCCGAGATCGGCATTGCCCATCGCCAAGCGCCGGCCCATCTCGGCCCACTCTCTGAGTTCGGACGCGCTCAGGATCTTCGCGGCCTTCGGGACGTTCTCAACGAACTCGCGGCTGACCCGCAGCGAAACGCCGGCGAGTGCCGCGCTCGATTCCAGCGCCGCGCGCTTTTGCTCGCTCGTCAGACGGCTCAGCTTGCGCGCGAGCACTGTAAGGTTCTTTTTTCGGTGACCTTCGTGTTCCGCCATCAATAAAGATTTTAGTGATTCGGCGTGCCGCTGAACAAACGCCGCCGGTCGGTTTACATATCCGGCGCGATGCCGTCGTAGTAAATGAAGATGTGCCAGCAGGCGTTGACGCCGTATTCGATCAGCGCGTCGAGTTTCTTCGCGCGTTCCATTTCCGCGAGTTTCTGCATCACGAAATTCTGCTCATCGACGCCCATATGCTTGCGTGCGAGGTCGAATGCGCATCCGGAAGTATGCGGCGGCAGGCTGCCTTCGCCGCGGACCTTGAAAGAGTTGGCGTTCGTCTTGTTGAGCGAGATCTGGTAGTCCATCGAACGCGTCAGGCTGGTGACGCGCAACGGCCGGCCGAATCGCTGGAAATAGGCCGCCGCGACCTCTTCGAGCACCGGCTTCGCGCGCTGGTTGAACATTCTCAGGAGCCGCATGCGGATCTGCTTGCGGTCCGTCGGGTTGTCGAGGTTCGCGCCGAATTTCGCCGCGACCTGCGTCAGCGGCTGATACTTCGGCGAGCCCGGCAGGATCGGCGTGTCACCGGTCTGGAAACTGAAAGCCGTGAATGAATCGGTCGTCGCGCTGCCGCCGACCTCCAGGTAATAGGTCTGGGTCGCCATAGGCATCTCGATCAACTCGCGCGCGACGCGCTTTTGCGCAAGGTCCGAGAAATCGAGCGGCTGTTTGTACCCGCCCGCGTTCATTTGGGCGAGCTTTGCTTTCTGTTTGATGACGCCGTCGCCGCGCAGTTCGGGCGGCACCTGCAGGCCGGGCGGCGAGATGCCGGTCGGCTGCAATCGCGGCTCAAAGGACTTTTGCTTTCTGTCGGCAAGAAATGCTGCCGTGACCTCGAGATATTTCTCGTCGGTCGAATCGTCCGACGAGACCTTCACGTCCTGCAGCGTCTTGAGGTCGAGTTCCTTTTCCTCGACTTCCCACGAGGCGATCAGATCGTCCAGATCTTCGGGGTCCTCGCCGCCGAGCGGGTCGGTGACGCGGATCGGGATCAGCATTCCGGCGGCGGTCGGCGGGATCGCGGTGTTGTTCTTGGAATTGCCGATGCCGGTGTAGTTGACGACGATCAGCAGGATCGCGCCGACCGCGATGATAAACCCGGAGGAGACGATCGCGGCGACGAGAAGGAGTCGATTCTCCGGACCCGTCTGCGTTGCCTCCTTCGCCTTTGATCTTGACGCCGCGGGTTTCGCTGTTGGCTCGTGGGCGGTCTTGGTCGCGGCCTTCGGCTCGTCCGCCGGCCTTTCACTCTGGAACTCGACGCGGATCGTCGTCCCACTGCCGATCGTGATCCGGTCGCCGTCACGCAGGATGACGGGCGGACCGGTGATTCTGGATCCGTTGAGAACGGTGCCGTTGGTTGAATTCTCATCAACGACCAACAGGTCTTCGCCGTCGCGGAAGAAGGTCGTGTTTTTGCGCGACAGACCGGAATCGTCGATCACGACGGTCGACGCATCGGTCCGACCGATCGAGATCTCGTTTCCGACCTCGACCGTTCGCGATTCGTACGGGCTATCGATGTGGAGCAGGACTCGGGGCATCAGTGATGATGTTCGTCGGCAACCTCCCGGATCTTTGAAACGTCCATCAATTTCGAAAAGACCTCAAAATGGAACATCGAATCGTCCTTGCAGTGTTCGCAGAAGAACGATGCGTCCTCGCCGAGATACATATCCTTCAAGTGATAGGCCACAAAGCAGCCAAAACAACGCTGCACGCGCTTGCCGTATTCGGCCAGTGCTTCTTCGTTCATAGGTTTGGATTCTAGCACAGCAGTCCCGATCGCGAACCGTCGCATCGAGCGCTGCCGATCACTTGGCGTTCGCGTTTCCGGTGACGAGGTCGAGGATCCGTCGCGTGACCTCTTTACGTTTCGGCGCGTCCTTGTCGGAGCGGATGTCGATCTCGGTGGCGAAGAAATAGACGTTGCCGCCGCGCTCCAGATATCCGACCCACCATCCGACCTGCGGCGAATAGGCGTCGGACCAGCCCGTCTTCGCGCGGAGCGTCTGATCGGCCGATTTCTCTTCGATCATTATGTCCTTGACGATATCGATCACCTGCGGCGAGAAAGGCAGGCGGTTCCGGTACAGTTTGACGAGGAACTCGATCTGTTCGCGCGGCGTGATCTTCAGATCGCCCTTGACCCAATACGCGTCACCGAACCCGTTCGTGTTGCGGTTGCCGTAGCCTGATGCGTCGTAGTACTGCTGCATCGATTCCTTTGTCATCCGCCTCGAGACTTCAAGGTAGAACCAAAGCGCGGATGCCTTGAACGCGGAGCGAAGACTGTGGTCGCGGTTCCAACTCTCGATCGCGTATTTCGTGCCGTCCCATTTGAGCGTTTCGTTCTCGTCGCGGACCGCTCCCGAATCGAGGAAGATCAGCGAGTGGATGATCTTCGAGGTCGATGCCGGCGAGAACGCGGTCGTGAATCGGTCGCGGTCGGAAACGAGATACCGGTTTCGGTTGAGATCATAAATGTAGGTTCCGCCGGTAACGCCGGCGTCGTCGAAGATCTTTTTCCAACTGCGCTCGATCTTGACGGGCGGCGATTTGGGTTTTCGGTCAAGTCCGCCGGCGTCGTCGAACGAAATGTCATAGATCGCGTAGTCCCGCCAATCCTTGTAATCGAAGTGCCACCATTCGTCCGAATTGACGGAAAAACCTTCGGACTCCATCGCGCGCCGCAGAAGATCGCGGTTGCGGCGTTCCTCGTCGGTGCCCCCTTTGTAATCCGGGGCCGACCGTTCCGAGAAATCGTCGAATTCCGAAGGCATCGGCACGAGTTTGCCGGTCTTCACATCGTACATCGTAAGATCGACCGCGCAGCCGCGATTGTGGCGCGATCCGGTCTTCGGGTTTGCGACGTATTTTCGTTTGTCTTCGGGCGTGACGTCCCAGAAGAGCTTCGTCACGGACCACGGCCGGTATCCGTCAAAGATCGCGAGTCCGAATCCCTGGTCTTTCAACTTCCGGTGGACCCGCACCAGGGCCTCGGCTGCCGGGCGCTGCAGGAACGCACGCGCTTGGGTGTAAACAGCCCGACCGACGAAATTGTCGCTTCGGGCGTAGCGGATATCGAGTTTGATCGAGCGGTCAAGTTTGATGAGTTCGAGCAAGTCAGCCTCACGTTGGTTCGGTTTCCGCGCGGGCGCCTGCGCGGCGACGGCGATCGTAAAGAGGATAAGCCAAAAGCCGCAAACGGCAAATCTCGGGAATCGTCGTTTCATCGCAAAGACAGAATATAGAACGTCCCCCGGAAAGACCAACGGCCGCAAGCGCGGCACCTTGGTCTCTTCCGATCGTTGAAGCGTTCCAGATGAACTATTGCTGGCCCGGATCGTCGTCGTCGAGGATCTGAACTTCCGTGCCGTATTTCTGATAACCCTTGAACCGGATCACGTTGCGAGTTTCGTAGACCTCGCGGCCTTCGCGGATCGTGAGCCGGACATCCGAAAGCGACGGGAGCAGGTATTCGACCTCGGCGATCTTCACCCAGTCATACTCGATGATGCGCGAAGCCGACCTGATCGGGAAAGATTCCGGAATCTCGGTCGCTTGGCTGTCGATTCGAAGGACGCGGAAGTTCTCGCGGTCGATCCAAAGTTTGCCCTTCATTCCGGTAACGGTCGAGTCGACGATCGTCCCGCCGGAAACAAGGCCCTGCCGCGCTTTTTCACGCTCGACGTTGAAGTCGAATACCACGACCCGCCGGTCTCGCACCTGACCCGTATCGGAAACGCTGAACTCGGTCTCGTTCTCCGATTTGAAGATCGTCGCAAGCACGGTCACGAATTCCCCGGTCGAGCTCGTCCCGCCGACTTCTTCGTATGAGCGCTTCGTTTCGGGATTGACCTGGACGACGCCGTCGCGTGACAGGACCCGGTATTCCTCAACTCCGTCGGACCGGTAGCTGACGGCGACCACGAGACGGTCGAGATTCCGGAAGTTGTTCGTGCCGGCATAGGCGGCCGACCGTTGGATCTGCTGTTTGACGACGAAGTCCGGCATCTCTTCGACGGCAGCCAGCGCCGCATCCCTCGCCTTTGCGATGATCGAAGCAGCTTCGGATCTTGACGGGAGCTTCGCCGCGACCGGATCCGCCTTGCGTTTTCCGGCCTCGTCCAGGGCCCTTTTGAGTTCCGCGTTGTTTCGGCTTTTCGAGGTCGTTAAGCCGCGCAATCCGTCGGTGACGACGAAGTCGATGCCGCGGCGACGGAGATCGGCGATCAGGTCGTCAGTCTTCGACGGTGTCTTCTGGAGTTCGTAGAGGCGTTTGACATATTCTGTCTGCGAGATCGGCTTCTCGCCGTCCGTCTGTGCGCCGACGCCCGCGGCGGCGGCCAGTATCAAGATGATGATTGCAAAGAAATTTCTCATTCGTGGATCGCTCTGAAAGTACAAAAGATGCGAAAAGCCTGGCGCTCGTTTGCCGGCCAGGACAAAAGCGCGCAAATCAACGGACCGGACGGGCCGAAGCGTGAATCGGGAATCCTTTGCCGCCAAGCCCTCGATACAGGCAGAAGCAGGCCTTCGAGATCAGATCCCCCGCATCTGTTCGGCTTCTTCGCGATCGGGTTTGCCGTGACGCGTGATCCGGCGCAATAAACGAAAAAAGAGCGGCGCATTGCCCCGCTCAATTGAGTGACCTAACTCAGGAGACCAACCGGAAATCCAAAATCCCAAATCAGAAATCCGAAATCAGTTGACCCATTCTTCTTCGTAATTCAGCTGCCAATGTCGCGTGACCCAGTTCTGTGCTGCCGTCATCGCGATCTGCTTCCATTTCTTAACGTTCTCCATGATCGAGAGCGCCGCCAACGGCTGGCTCGGGTCGCGCTCGACGCGGATGACCTCGGCGGGAACTTCGATGATCGTTTCTTCATTCTCGACGATCCGCAACTGAACTTCGCTTCCGACCGGCGGAAGTACTTCAAGATTGACGAGGGTGCTCGATTCGCCGACGTTCTCGGTGACGCCCGAGACACTAACGGTTTCGCCGCTCTCCCTATCTACCCAGCTCGCCTGGACCGTCAGATTCGCCATGATCCGCTGGTTGAACGGCGTTCTGCTTGCTGCTTCGGAAATATGTAAATTAGACATTATTAAATCCCCCTTAACGATTATTTTGTTCAAAAAACGGATCGTCCGATCCCTTAATTCGCCCTTACCGTAAATCATATTTACAAAAAAGTCAAGTATAAATAAACCGCTCAAATCGCGCAATGTGAAAAATGTCACAAATTTCCGACGTTTGATGCACGCAGAGCGAAAATAAAAAATCAAAACTTGACATTAGATGGTGAAAATGTTTTCCTAAAATCGCTCAAACCGCTCACGCGGAGGGCCAAAAAAGTATGAAAATCGAGCCAATCAAAGATCATTCGACCGCATTTCGCACCGTCAATAACGTCCCAAGCGTCCAAAAAGTTGCAGAAGCCCGGCTTCCGACCGAATTTGGGGAGTTTCGCATCGCCGGATACCGCTCGTTGGTAAGCGACGAGGAGTTCGTATGTCTGTACAAAGGTGAATTCCGCGAACACGTCCCCGCGCTCGTCAGAATCCATTCGCAGTGTCTCACGGGTGACGTGTTTCACTCGACGAAATGCGATTGCGGGCCGCAGCTGCAGCGTGCGATGGAGATGATCGGGCGCGAGGGGCGCGGCGCGATCGTTTACCAACATCAGGAAGGCCGCGGTATCGGCATCATCAACAAGATCCGGGCTTATGCTCTTCAGGATGAAGGCGCCGACACGATCGAGGCGAACGAACGCCTCGGGCTCGGCGTCGATCTTCGCGAGTACGGTCAATGCGTGGAGATTCTCCGTGATCTGGGAATTCGGCGGGTACGGGTGATGTCGAACAACCCGGACAAGCTGCAAGCGATGCGTGACGGCGGACTCGTCGTCGCCGAGCGCGTCCCGATCGAGTTTCGTCCGTCGAAGAACACGTTGAAGTATCTGACGACCAAAAAGCTGCAGATGGGGCATCTGCTTCATTTGGTGAGCTGACGCGACAGAAACATCGAAGATCCTGTAAATGACCGGAGCGGCGTTGCTCCGGTCATTTTTGTTTCCGGGTCGAGTTCGCTTAACTGACGAACCCTCTGGCGATTTGCCATCCGTTTCGGCTATAATTCTTGCGATTTCGATAACAATTCTTGATCGATCCTCGAGGTGTCCCATGCGAATTGATCCGAAAACCCTGTTTTCGTTGCTCCTTGTCTTTTCCGCGGTCGTCGCGAACGCGGCAAACCCGTTCAGCGACATTCTCAAGCGCTCGGAGAGAACTGACCGGTCCGATCCGCCTTCCGCGCTCATCAAGCAGATCCAGGTTTCCGGCGAATCGTCCGGATTCGCGGTTCTCGACGATCGTTTGCTGTTCACAGCCGACAACGGGGCATCGTGGACGCCGGCCGGATTCGCGATCGGCGCGGACGAGTCGTTTGCCGGTGTCTTTGCCGGTCCCGTGGGTTTCACTGTCGCGGTTTCAATGCCCGAGGCAGGGCGGCTGATCATCGGAACCTCTCGCGACGGCCGACAGTCGAGGTCCGAGGTCGATCTGACACCGCGCCACCGGGAAGAAGCGACGCTCGACCGGGTGGAGTTCATCGACGCTGAGACCTTCCGGATCAGGTTATCTTCGAGTTCCAATTTCGAACGATTCGCAACTTACGGGCTGCGGCAGGGCGTTTGGATCCCGATTTCGGAGACCGACGGGCCGGGCCGAAGCGATGAATCCGTTTCGGCGATCGACGGCGAGAACATCGTCGCGGAATCGGCCTTCGGCGGAACGCGCTGGTTCCTTACCTCGAACGGACGCTGCGAAGGCTTCAAATCGGGATGTTGGCAGGAAACGCGGATCCGGACGGCGACGGGCGACATCACGCCGGCGCTCGTGCTCGAGCGGCTCGATCTTGCGAAAGCCAACGCCAGGCTCGAAGCCGAACGGTCGGTCTTTGCCCAGCCGCCGGGCGGCAACACGCGGATCAGCATCAACCGCGGTTTCGACAAATGTACCGCGGCGACGATCTCGCAGATGCAGACGTGGTGGGACAATTCCTACTTCTACGATTCCAACATCTATATGTCGGGAAGGAATCGCGGATGCAGCCAGCCGCAACTGAACGCCGCTTGGGTCGATGCGGTAGCAAATCAGGGATGGGGCTTGATCCCGACGGTCGTCGGCTACCAATCACCCTGTTCGGTAAGCACTTCGAGTTCCAAACATAGTTCGGATCCGGCGACTGCCGAACAGCAGGGGCGCGGCGAAGCCGACATCGCGGTCGCCGACGCGATCGCCCTCGGACTGACGGCCGGCACGGTGCTCTATTACGATATGGAGCGCTACGACGATCTCAGCGGCACCGGCGCGTGTTCGACTCCGACCAAGGCATTCCTCAAAGGCTGGACCGATCGGATCAAGGAGCTCGGGTTCAAATCGGGCGTATACGGCTCGCCGACGAATGCCGTCGGTGATTGGCTCAGCATTCCCGAAGCAAGCCGGATGGACGCCGTCTGGTTGGCGCGTTGGGACAACGTGATGTCGGTGTGGACCTACAATTCGCCGTCGCCGGTCGTACCCGAATCCGCTTGGGGCAACCATCAGCGGATCAAACAGTGGCAAGCGCCGCACAACGAGACCTGGGGCGGCGTGACCTTCAATATCGATGGCAACATCGCAGACGGCCCGGTGGCTTCGAAGGTCATCGCGAAAAACCGACGCGCCGACTACGATGCCGACGGAAAGAGCGATATCTCGGTATGGCGGCCGTCGACCGGCGTCTGGTACGTCGCCAACAGCGCGACCCCGACGTTCTATATTCAGACCTTCGGGATCTCGACCGATGTCATCGCGCCCGGCGATTACGACGGCGACGGCAAGACAGATCTCGCCGTCTTCCGCCCCGATTCCGGCACGTGGCACTTGTATTCGCGATCGATCTACACCGCCTACCAGTTCGGGGCGAACGGCGATGTTCCGGTTCCGGCCGATTATGACGGCGACGGACGCACCGATATGGCGATCTTCAGGCCGTCGACCGGGGTCTGGTACGTCAAGAACAGTCTCGACAGCCGCGGGACCTCGTTCACGATCCAGCAGTTCGGCTTGAACGGCGATCTTCCGGTTCCGGATGATTTCGACGGCGATGGGCGGGCCGATATCGCGGTCTACCGGCCAAACGACGGTATCTGGCACCTGCTTCAGAGTTCGGCGGGATACTCGGCGACGCAGTTCGGTCTTCCGGGTGATCGGCCGGTGCAGGCCGATTACGACGGCGACGGGAAATCGGACTTCGGGATATTCCGGCCTTCGACGGGCGTTTGGTATCTGTACCGATCGCAGGCGGGCGTCACCTCGCTCCAATTCGGCTTGAACGGCGACATTCCGTCCGCGGGCGATTACGACGGCGACGGAAAGTACGACGTCGCCGTTTTCCGGCCGGCGACCGGGATCTGGTATCTGTGGCAATCGACCGCCGGATTTGCCGCGTCGCAGTTCGGCCAGTTCGGGGACAAACCGGTCGAAAGCGGCTATACTCCGCAGAACTAAGGCCGGACACGCCTCTGCGAGCCACAAGCCCGCTTCAGCATTTGTTGAGGCGGGCGTAACTTCTTCGTAACAACCTCGCGAGATAATCGGTTTGACTGCGGAACTCAATTTGCTATGAATCCGACACGTGGATTTGTTTTAGCGGATGACGGGTCTTGCTTCAGGATCAAGCAATGACCGTGAACGTGCGCCAAATCAGTAATTAACGGTTTTCGACGCGGGTTGTTTTGAGATTTGGACAGGTATTTTGGTCGGCTTGATCGCCGAAAAATCCAAAAATCAGTATCAAAAAATCCAAATTTCAAGATAGATTCGCCCGTCCCGAGTATTTCAAGCAATTTTGCTCTAAAGATTTTTCGAATTTTAAGAGGTTAATAAAACTAATGACTAAAAACTTTTCTTTCAGATTTTTAGCCGTGGCTTTGTTCTCGCTGTTCGCCGCCGTGTCGGTCTTCGCGCAAGCACAGGGCAGCACCGGCAGCATCACCGGTATCGTTTCCGATTCGACCGGTGCCGTTGTTCCGAACGCTACGGTTACCCTGACCAGCTTGGCCACGAACCAGACGCAAACGACCACGACCAGTGGCGAGGGCGTCTACAAGTTCGTGCTGCTGCAGCCGGGCAAATATTCGGTCAAGACGACGGCCCAGAGTTTCGCCGAACAAGCGGCGGAAGTCGAAGTACAGGTTGGCCGTGTCACTGACGCCAATTTCACGCTCGGCGCGGGTGGCGTCTCGGCCCAGGTCGAGGTCACGGCGGAAGGCGTTCAGGCGACGACCAGCAACTTTGACGCCGTCCAGAACGAAACGGCGATCCAGAATCTTCCGATCAACGGCCGCCGCTTTCAGGATTTCGTCACGCTGACGCCGACCGCTCAGGTCGACCCGTCGCGCGGACAGATCACGCTTTCGGGCCAGCGCGGCATCAACACCAACGTCAACGTCGACGGTGTTGACTACAACCAGCCGTTCTTCGGCGGTATCCGCGGCGGCGAACGTTCGAACTCGGCGTTCACGATCCCGCAGGAATCGATCCGCGAATTCCAGGTCGTTGCCGCCGGCTATTCGGCGGAGTTTGGCCGTTCGTCGGGCGGTATCGTCAACGCGGTCACGAAATCGGGCGACAACAATCTTCGCGGAACGTTGTTCTACCTGCTTCGTCCCCAAGAGATGGCGAAGGCGAACAAATTCGCCGATGCGCTTTATGAGCAGCGTCTCAGCCAGATCGTCATCAACGGCGTTCAGGGTGTCGATGCGACGCTCGCGCCGACCCAGCACCAGTTCGGCGGATCGATCGGCGGACCGATCGTGAAGGACAAGTTCTTCTTCTTCGGTTCCTATGAACAGCAGCGCTTCCGCGCTCCTCGTCAGGTTCTCTACGGCAATCTCGTCGGCGTCGTCCCGACCGCGACGCAAACGGAGGCCTTCAATTTCTATCGGGCGCTCGAAGTTCCTTTCCAGCAGACGAATGATGCCTACGCCGCGCTCGGCCGCATTGACTGGAACATTAACGACTCTAACCGTTTCAATGTTCGATACAGCTACAGCCGAAACAATGCGAAGAATGCTGTTTCGACCGGCGAGACGGCGCTCGACCCGACGACGACCAACTCGCTTCCGACGAACGGAACCGAAAAGAACAACAACAACATCGTCGTCGCGCAGTTGGTTTCGAACTTCACGCCGACATTCGTCAATGAGTTCAAGTTCCAGTTTGCGCGCGAAGAGCGGCCGCGTATCCCGAATGCGATCGTTGCCAACATCAACACCGCGGTCGGTACGTACGGCACCCGTAACTTCCTGCCGACGACTCAATCGGACAAGCGACTGCAGTTCGTCGATTCGATGACGTGGATCAAGGGCAACCACACGGTCAAGTTCGGCGGTGAGTTCAGCAATATTTATGCCAGCCAGACGTTCGGGTTCAATCAGACCGGCGTTTACACGTTCGCCGGTTTGACCAGCACGACCGGCATTCTCGATGCGATCGGATCGACCCGCGCCGGCGCGTTTCTCGGTCGGTTCGATACGACCACCGCCCGTTACAACCAGCAGATCGGAAACCTGCAGGCGGCCTACACGGTCCGCGAACTCGCAATGTTCGTTCAGGATTCGTGGCGCTTCTCGTCGAAGCTGACGCTGAACTACGGTCTCCGTTTTGAGAAACAGTTCAACCCGTCGGCCGAGGCGAACAACTCGCCGGTCATCAATTTGATCAAGAGCACCCCGCTCCCGCTGTTCGGCGGCCGCACGATCGACCCAACCCAGATTCCGGACAGCCAGAATCAGTGGGGACCGCGCGTCGGTTTCGCGTATGATCCGAAGGGCGACGGCAAGATGGTCATCCGCGGGTTCTCGGGCGTCTACTACGCCCGCACGCCGCTGCTTGTGCTTGCGGGGCCGTTCAACAACTTCCGTAATCCGGCGGGCGACCTTTCGGTGACGCTCGGTTCCCCGGCCTTCAACGCGACCGGATTTAACCAGGCCGCGTTCGACGCCGCGAATCCGCAGTACGTCTCGATCGTCGGCGGAACGGGCTTTGCCCCGAACACCGTCTATCGTCAGTTCGCGATCCTCGGCATCAATCTCAACAGCATCTCGCTGTCGAACCTGCCGACGCTGAGCCCGACGCAGATGGCGGCGATCGCGAACGCGATCGCGGCCGCGACCTCCGGTACCCCGTCGAACCTCGGCGTTTTCCAGAATGCCAATTTCACGGGCATCATGCCTGACTTCAAGAACCCGATGTCGTTCCAGTTCGGCGGCGGTATCGAAAAGCAGCTGATGGACGGCGTTGTCGTCGGTATCGACTACTCGCAGGTGAACACCGTTTATCTGCAGCGCAATCGCGACATCAACCTGCCGGCCCCGACCGGCATCGAGCCGCAGACCGGACGCGTCCTGGTGAACCGCGCGAGCCGCCCGATGCCGACGATCGGCACGGTGCAGTTGCGTGATTCATCGGCCCGTTCGCTCTACAAGGCGCTGACGTTCCGTGTCAACGCGAACCGCAAGTTCGGCAAGGTCAACGCTCGTATGAATATGTTCTACACGCTCTCGAAGAGCCTGTCGGACGATGATAACGAGCGCGATGCCGGCGGCGTTCTTTACTCGAATCCGTACGATCTGACTGGCGAATACTACCTCGCCCGCAACGATCGTCGTCATCAGTTCGTCGCGAACCCGATCGTTTTCCTCCCGTGGGGAATCGACGTCGCGAGCACGATCCGTCTGCGTTCGGGAGTCCCGGTCAACTCGACCGTCGGTACTGACATCAACGGCGACGGCAACAACACCGAACGTCCGATCCTCGTCCCGGGTTTCGAGATCAAGCGCAACCAGTTCCGCAACCGAAACCTGTATGACGTCGATCTGCGTGTCCAGAAGTCGATCAATTTTGGCGAACGCCGCCGGCTCATCCTGAGCACGGAGTTCTTCAACGTTTTCAACTTCTCGAACATTCAGCTTTCGAGCTTCGGTTCGACGAACTACTGCGCGACGTCGAACGCCCGTTGCGGCCTCGACGGCATCACGAATCTGAACTTCCTTCAGGTCCGCGAACAGCGTCCGACGGCGACCGTCAACGGCAACCCGAGCTTCGGCAAGATCCTTGTTGCAAACAACCCGGGCAGCCAGGTCTTCCAGATGCAGTTCGGAGCCCGTCTGCAGTTCTAAGAATTGTTCCAAATCGGAATTTTCGGCCCGTCGGGAAACCGGCGGGCCATCTTTTTTGGGATTTGGAATTGCGGATTTGCAAGGCACGTTGGCGGGGATTCCAGAAGGCCAGCATTCCAGATTCCATGATTTCAGATTCCAGGATTCCAGATTTCAGGGTTCCAGATTTCAGGGTTCCAGATTCCAGATGTCAGCATTCCAGGAACCTGTCGGAGTAACCCGTCTGAGCTTAGATTTCACCTGCTAAGCGTGCGGAGCGCGCGTCGTGTCGATAGCACCAAGCGAAGGCGCAGCCGAGCCTGGTGAGGGATTTCCAATTCGATCAACGAGCGTGTGGAACACGCGTCTTCTGCCCAAACTGACCGGAGACGCGTGCTCCTCACGCTCCGGCCAGAACCGGGCCCGACACACCACGTTCCGCTCCGCTCCACGCGGTGCTATCGATACGTCGCGCGCTCCGCACGCTGAAACCTTAACAAATCCGCAATTGCTGGTTATTCCGACAGCCTCCCAGGATTTCAGATTTCAAGA
>CAZARD010000016.1:0-14051 GCA_964487505.1 uncultured Blastocatellaceae bacterium
TCTTGCCGGTCTGGCGATCGCCGATGATCAGCTCGCGCTGGCCGCGGCCGATCGGGACCATCGCGTCGATCGCCTTGAGGCCCGTCTGGAGCGGCTCCTTCACCGGCTGGCGGTCGATGATTCCCGGCGCGATGCGTTCGACGGGGTTGAAGTTGTCGGTGACGATCTCGCCCTTGCCGTCGATCGGGTTTCCGAGCGCGTCGACAACGCGGCCGATCATCGCGTCGCCCACGGGGACGCTCATGATCCGGCGGGTCCGCTTCACTTCATCGCCTTCCTTGATCTTCTGAAAGTCCCCGAAAAGAACCGTACCGACCTTGTCTTCTTCGAGGTTCAGCGCGAGTCCGCGGACTCCGTACGGGAATTCCAGCAGCTCACCGGCCATGACCTTCTCAAGCCCGTGGATCTCGGCGATGCCGTCGCCGACCTTGATCACCGTGCCGACCTCGGCGACGGTCATCGTCGCGTCGAAGTTCTCGATCTGTGCGCGAATGATTTCGTTGATTTCGTTGGCTTTAATTGCTTCCATATGATTCGTAAATCGCTTGTCGTCAACCGTCTGTCGCCGGCCGGCCGAAACCCTCGGCCGATGACCCGAGATTAACCGTTAACCAATTGCTGTTTTAGATTTTCTAATTGCGTTTTTACGGAATTGTCGTAAACGGTCGATCCGACGCGGGTCACAACTCCTCCGATGATATTTTCGTCAACCACGAACTTCAGCTTGACCTGCTTTCCGGTAAGCTTGGCGACCGAATTGCCCAGTTCGTTCCGTTCCGACTCCGAAAGCTCGCGGGCCGAGGTCACTTCCGCGCCGACGATCCCGGAACGCTCGTCGAGAACCGCCGAGAACTTGTCGTTGATCTCGCGAAGTTCGCCGAGCCGGCTATTCCGAAGCAGTATCCGCAGAAAGTTCGCGGTCGTCGTCGATGGGTTCGTCTTTCCGATCAGCGTCTCGAGCACCTTTTCCTTGCTGAGATGCGCGATCGCCGGGTTTGAGAACGCGCGCTGCAGATCGGCGTTCGACCCGATCATTTCTTCCCACGATCTCAGCTCGCTCTTGACCAGTTCCGCGCCGCCGTGCTTGATCACGACATCTGCCAACGCGGTCGCGTACCGGCGGGCGACAGTTTCGATACTCATTGCTAGTTCAATCCTCCGATCGCGCTGATACCGGCTTTAACGAGTCGCGAATCGCTTTCGGCGTTAATTCCGGATTTCAATTTAGCCTCCGCGAGGCGAATGCTTTCTTCGGCCGAGAACCGCCGCAGTTCGGCCCGGACCTGCGCCGCCTTCCTTTCGATCTCGCCCTCGGCCTGGGTACGAAGCCGTTCGCTTTCGTCCTCGGCCTCGATCGCAATGCGCGTCTTTTCGGCCGCGGCCTCTTCCTTCGCGCGTTCGATCACGTCATCGCGTTCGGCGTCAAGATTCGCGAGTTTAGCCTCGACCGACGTCAACTCCGAAAGCGCCGCCTGTTTCTGTTCTTCGGCCTTGATCAGTTCGGCCCGGATGATCTCGCGTTTGGCTTTGAAAGCCTCGCTGAGCGGCTTTTTCAACAGCCGATACATGATCAGGACAAAGATCGTCAGGTTGATGAACTTCCAGGCCTCGAACCCCGGGAAATTCAGATACGGTTCGACCTTGTGCCACCAGCCTTCTCCGCCGCCGCCACCGCCGGCGAGCAGCAGCAAATTAAAAATGAATGCAAACATATGAACCTTTACAGCTATGCCTTAAGAATGCTCGCCGTGATCTTGTCAGCCATATTCTCAGCTGCAGACTTGATCGCATCCCGGGCTTCGGCGGTCTGCTTCTCGAGTTCCGCGCTCTCGGCGGCGAACTCGTTCGCAACGGCTTCCTTGACCCGGCCGATCTTTTGCTCCTTTTTCTTAAGAGCTTTCGAGCGCTCGTTATCGACGATCGTGTAGCCTTCCGAGCGCGCGTCGCGCATCGCAACGTTGTATTTCTCGCGCTTCGCCTCGACGTCCCGCATTATCTCTTCGGCCTCGATCGACCGGCCGCCCTTGTTCTTCTCACGCGACTCGATGACCCGATTGATCGGACGAAAGAACGTCCGATTCAGGATGTAGATCATCAACAGAACTAGAGCGACGTGGATGAGCAACGTGCCGTCCGGCACAAGTTGAATGGAACTTCCTTCAGCAAAGGCTAGCAAAAACATATCTTAAATTCGGAATCTAATGCTGTTCTATAGATAGACCGAGCCAAAATCGAGCTCGCTTTCCAAAAGAGAAAGAATAACACGCCCGAAAATTGGCGGTCAAGGCAAGCGAACGGGGCGCCGGATACCGAAAAATGCTTGACAGAACGCGATTCGACGGCTTAGTTTGGTAACAATCTTACTTCACGCGGGAGCGCATCCTGTCCGGTGATGGGCGCGGTCTTCAAAACCGTTTGCGAGAGTGCGAGAGTACGCTCGGGTGGGTTCGACTCCCACACGCTTCCGCCAACTCGATTTTGGATTGGGGATTTGGGATTGCGGATTGAAACGCTTCGCGCGAATCCCGATCGCCCGAACCGCTTTCATCTGGTTCGATCTGACGGATCCGAAGGTGCAGTTTCAACTCTCTGGATAAGCGTTGGATCATCAAGGGTCTGTGCGATTCGGACTCCGTCGCAGTCAACCCAATTACTTTCGTGCGTCGGATCGTATCTTCGGCCGCACTCAGTGCGGGCCGATACGGAAACCTTGCAATTCTTGGCCCGTGGACACTCGAACCCAACGGAACTCGAACGAATCTTCGAGAACACAGGAGACACTCATGACTCAGAACGAAATGAAACTTCGGACGAAGAAGTTTACCTTACGAATCATCAACCTTGTCGAGAATCTTCCAAAGTCGCGGGTTGCAAACGCAATCGGCAGTCAACTAGTCCGGAGCGGCACATCCGTCGGCTAGAACTATCGTGCGGTTTGCCGTGCCAAGTCCACCGCTGACTTCATCAGCAAACTTGCGATCGTTGAAGAGGAGGCCGACGAAACGGCGTACTGGCTTGAGATCCTGAGCGACTCATCCATTGTCAGCCAAGAACGGTTGCTCAGCCTTCAACAGGAGGCCGATGAAATCGTTCGTATCATCGTCGCCGCTTCAAAAACTGCAAAGGCCGCACGAAATCAGCAATCCCAAATCCGAAATCCCAAATAGAACAATGAAAACCTGGATCTCACTCAACATGACTCCCGGCATCGGGCCGCGGGCGGCAACGAAGCTACTTGAACGATTCGGATCGGCGGACGCGGTTTTTCACGCGACGCGGCGCGAGCTCGAGGCGCTGCGGCTACGTGCCGAAACCGTTGAAAGCATCCTGAAGCGCGAGTTTCACGATCGCGCGTCCCGGGAACTCGACGAGGTGAAAGCGCTCGGCGGCGAGGTATTGCTCCTCGACGACGGCGGCTATCCTTTTCTTCTGCGCGAGATTCCCGATCCGCCGATCGTGCTCTATGTGCGTGGCAACTGGCGGGCGTGTTTCGAAGCGCCTTCGATCGCCGTCATAGGTTCGCGGCGCTGTTCGACCTACGGCGAGAACGCGTCGGAGATGCTGGCCCGAGATCTCGCGGAAAACGGGATCTGCATAGTTTCGGGCCTCGCGCGCGGGATCGATTCGGCAGCCCATCGCGGCGCGATCAACGCGAAGGGCTTGACTGTCGGCGTGCTTGGGACCGGTATCGACCGCATCTATCCGAGCGAAAACGCGAAACTCGCAGCCCGAATAATCGATGCCGGCGGCGCGATCGTAACGCAATTTCCGCTCGGAACGCCGCCGCTCGGCGAGAACTTCCCGTACCGCAACCGGATCATCTCGGGCCTCAGCCTCGGCGTGCTACTCGTCGAGGCAACCGACAGGAGCGGTTCGCTGATCACGGCGCGACTCGCGACCGAGCAGAACCGCGAGGTGCTCGCCGTGCCCGGCAACATCACCTCGAGGAACTCGATAGGGACGAACTATCTGATCAAGTCCGGGGCGAAGCTCGTCCAGCAGTGGCAGGACGTCGTATGCGAACTTCCGACCGAGATCTCGTCACGGATCCTGCCGCCCAAGCTTGACGACCGTCCGCCGGCGCTTCCGGAGCAGCCCGGGCTTGCCCCGGCAGGTCTGAGCGACAAGGAACGGCGCGTTTGGAACTTGTTGCGAGCTGACCGCGCTTCGCACTTCGACGAGATCCTCGACCGCGCCGGAATGAGTTTCGGCGAACTTAGCTCGACGCTTGTCGCACTGGACCTGAAAGATATTATCCGTGTGCTGCCCGGAAATCACTATTCGCGGAAGACGTAGGAGGCAATGGACAAATGACAATGGACAGTTGTCAATGGACAACTGACAATGGACGGTGGCTAATGTAGCCCTTCCTCAATTGGCCACTGTCCGTTGTCCACTGTCCACTGTCAATTGTCCATTGTCCATTGACAATTGGATCGTCCGTTTCCGCGCACATTGACACCATTGCAACTTCGGTGTTAGAACTCAGAACGTCAGCGCATCCTTTGCGACTGACTTATTTTTTTCACTAATGGCAAAGAATCTAGTCATCGTCGAATCGCCCGCGAAGGCGAAAACAATCAACAAATATTTGGGGGCAGACTACAAGGTTTTGGCTTCGATCGGGCATATCAAGGACCTGCCGGCGAAGGAACTCGGGGTCGACATCGACAACGATTTCGAGCCGTCTTACGAGGTGATCCCGGATACGAAGAAGCGGAACAACAAGAAGACGGTGGCGGAGCTGAAGAAGGCCGCGAAAGAGTCCGAAGCGATCTTCCTCGCTGCCGACCCTGACCGCGAAGGCGAGGCGATCTGCCAGCATCTCGCCGAAGAGATCGTGCCGAAAAAGCCGGTCAAACCGGTCTTCCGGGTAATGTTCAACGAGATCACAAAGAAAGCCGTGCACGAAGCTTTCGAGCATCCGAAAGAAGTCAACAAGAACCTGGTCGATGCCCAACAGGCGCGGCGCGTGCTCGACCGGCTCGTCGGATACAAGGTCTCGCCGATCCTTTGGAAGACGATCGGAGGAAAGCTTTCGGCCGGCCGGGTCCAGACGGTCGCCGTTCGGCTGGTTGTCGAGCGCGAACGCGAGATCGAGAACTTCGTCAGCACCGAATACTGGACGGTGATCGCCAATCTAAGCGCCGCGTTGCCGCCGAAATTCGACTCGAAGCTTTTCAAGATAGAGGATCTCACGGTCAAGACCGGCGGTTTTGATCACGCCGTCAAAAAAACCGAGACGCATATCAAGGACGCGGCGACCGCGAGATCGATAGTCGAAGAGGCCAAACAGCAGCCTTTCGTCGTCGAGTCGGTCGCGACCAAAGAACGCAAGCGCAACCCGACGCCGCCTTTCATCACCTCGAAGCTTCAACAGGAAGCCTCGCGCAAATTCGGATTCAGCGTCAAGAAAACGATGTCCGTCGCGCAGAAGCTCTATGAGGGAATTGAACTCGGAGCCGAGGGTGCGGTCGGTCTGATCACCTATATGCGAACCGATTCGACGCGCGTTTCCGATGCCGCGCTTGGCGAGGTCCGCGAGTTCATCGGCAGCGAGTTCGGCGAAAGTTACCTGCCGTCGAAACCGACGATCTACAAAACGAAGGGCGGAGCGCAGGACGCGCACGAGGCAATCAGACCGACCGACGTCCGCCGCGCCCCGGAGAGCATCAAGCAGTTCCTCAGCCCCGACGAACACAAGCTGTACCGACTGATATGGCAACGCTTCGTGGCCTCGCAGATGATGCCCGCGGTCTTTGACCAGACCACGATCGACATCCGCGCCGGCAGGTTCATCTTCAGGTCCACGGGTTCCGTGCAAAAGTTCGACGGATTTCTCAAAGTGTATCAGGAGGGCCGCGACGAGAAACCGGCCGACGGCGAGGAAGACGATGAGGAACGCACGCTTCCAAAGGTCGAAAAAGGCGAGGTCCTGAAGCTCAACTCGATCACCGGCGAGGAGCATCATACCGAACCGCCGCCTCGCTACACCGAAGCGACGCTCGTCAAGGCGCTTGAAGAAAAGGGCATCGGCCGGCCGTCGACCTACGCCGCGATTATGACGACCATTCAGGATCGCGAGTATGTCGAAAGGCTCGAGGGCAGGTTCCGTCCGACGCCGCTCGGAACGACCGTAAACGACCTTCTGATCGCGAGTTTCGATGATCTGTTCAACACCGCCTACACCGCGCAGATGGAAGACCAGCTCGACGAGATCGAAGAAGGAAAGCTCAATTGGCGCGTGGCGATGCGCGGTTTCTACGACAAGTTCTCGGCCGATCTGAAGATCGCCGAAGAGAGCATCAAGAACAAGAAGAAGGCGGCGATACCGACCGAGCATATCTGCGAAAAATGCGGATCGCAGATGGTCATCAAATTGGGCCGCTTCGGCCAGTTTCTCGCGTGCTCGAACTATCCTGAGTGCAAGAACACGCGCGAGATCTCGTCGATGAAGCCCAAATCCGAAGCTGCAAGTGACGCTTCAATCCAAAATCCGAAATCCGAAATCGAAAATGAAGAGGTTCCTTCGTGCGAGCTTTGCGGCCGCGAAATGGCGCTCAAGAAGGGCCGGTTCGGGGCGTTTTACGGCTGTACCGGTTATCCGGAGTGCCGCAATATCCGGAAGATCGCAAAGGGAGATTCGAAACCGGTAGCGCCGCCGGTCGAACTTGATGAAAAATGTCCCAACGACGGTGCGAATCTTGTCCGCCGCCAGGGGCGGTATGGCGAGTTCATCTCCTGCTCCAACTATCCTAAATGCGACTACATCAAGCGCGAAACGCTCGGCGTTCCGTGCCCGAAATGCACGAAGGGCGAAATGACCGTCAAGAAATCGAGGCGCGGAAAAGTTTTTTACGGTTGCTCGAACTATCCCAAATGCGATGCCGTTTACTGGGATAAGCCGATCGCAACACCGTGTCCGCAGTGCAACGCGCCGTTCCTGCTTGAGAAAACGCGAAAGGACGGGCGAACGCGCTATTGCCAAAACGAAGGATGCGATTATAAAATTGCGGTTGCGGACGCCAATATCGCAGACTCGGGCGCGTCCGACGTTTCGGCCTCGGCGAACTAGACAAGGGTAAAATCAGATCCGTATTTCGGGCGAGCAGATCGTCCGGAAGTTCGTGCTTTTTTTGAGACCGCTCGATCTCAACCCGATGAACGAGAACATTCAGTTCCTTCAAGCATTCCTGAAGAATCCGCTAAAGGTCGGATCGATCGCGCCGTCGTCGCCGGAACTTGCGGCGGCGATGATCGACGGGATCACGCCGACGAAGGACAATATCGTCATCGAATTGGGCGTCGGGACCGGCGCGATAACGAAGTATCTGCAAGAGATCATTCCCGACGACGGGTCGTATCTCGGGATCGAGCTCGACCCGAACCTCGTCCGCTCTCTGAAACTCAAGTACCAAGGCCTCAACATCGTCTGCGGAAATGCCGTCGACACGGTCTCGATCCACGAAAGATCGGGTCTCGGAAAGGTCGGATTCGTCATCTGCTGTCTGCCGTTCGTTTCGCTCCCGAACGAGGTCGGTGAGAGCATCCTCGGCGAGATCGACAAACTGATGCAGCTCGGCTGCACGTTTCGAACTTTCCAATACGCCCACGGCTACTATATGCCGTCGGCGATCAAACTCCGCGAATTCATGCGCGCCCGCTACGGCAAGTCAAAGCGGAGCCCGCTCGTCGTAAAAAACGTCCCGCCGGCCTACACGCTTACCTGGACGACCGAGTCGTAGGTCCGGATTTCAGATTCCAAGATTCAGGATTCCAAGATTCCAGATTGCGGTGACTCTTGTTCTTGAAATCAATCCCTGAATCTCGAGTCCTCCGAATCTGGAGTCTCTGGGGGCCTGTCGGAGTAACCAGTCTGAGCGTAGATTTCACCTGCTTAGCGTGCGGAGCACGCGTCGTGTCGATAGCACCAGGCAAAGGCGCAGCCGTGCCTGGTGTGGGATTTCCAATACGATCAACGAGCGTGTGAAACACGCGTCTCCTGCCCAAACGGCCCGGAGACGCGTGTTTCACACGCTTTTCGAGATGTTCAGTTCCGACACTACGATTCGCTCCGCTCCACGAGGTGCTACCGATACGACGGGTGCTCCAAACGCTGAAACCCAACCAAATAGGAATTCGCTGATTATTCCGATAGCCTCCTGGAATCTTGGATTCTTGGAATTTGGAATCCTTCGAATTCCCGAATCACTGAAACCTCGACCGCGGAATCAACGTCTTATGTTTTGTTCATTTCAAGCAGGGCAATCGAAAAACACTTCAGGAGAAATCATACAAATGCTACAACGCAGGATCTTCAGCGCGTTGCTGGTGGCCGCATTCTTGTTGCCGACCGCCGCGCTTGCCCAAACAAAGCCGATCTATCAGGCCCCCGCCGACGTCATTGAGAAGATCAAGACCGAAGGAACGAAGAATTCGCAGGTGATGCAGACGCTGAGCTATCTGACCAACGTGATCGGCGGACGGCTGACGAATTCGCCGAACATGAAGCGCGCGAACGAGTGGACCCGCGACCAGATGGCCAAATGGGGTCTCGAGAACGCGCATCTCGAGGCCTGGGGCCCGTTCGGCCGCGGCTGGGAACTCAAGCGATTCTCGGCGCAGGTCTCGGCACCGTACGCATTCCCGATCATTGCCTATCCAAAGGCCTGGACCCCCGGGATCAGCGTGATGCCGCCGGCGCCGACCCCGAACGCGAAGGACAAGAAGGCGAAACCGGCGCCCGCGCCCCAGCCGTCCACGGTCCTTTCGGCCGATGTCGTGCTTTTCGACGCCAAGACCGAGGCCGACTACGCGAAATTCAAGGGTCAGCTCAAGGGCAAGATCGTCCTGATGTCCGATGTCCGCGAGGTCAAGGCGGATTTCGAGGGAATGGGAGAGAGGCTCACCGACGTGCAGCTGCTGGCGATGGCGAACTCGCCCGACCCGGCGATGATGCAGCGGCCGGGTGGCCAGCCCAATCAAGCGCAGATGCAATCGCGGCTCGAGCGCTTCATGACATCCGTCAAGCGCACCAAGTTCCTCATCGAAGAGGGAGCAGCGCTCGTCGTCGACAATAGCTCGAACGGCAGCGGCGGGACGCTCTTCGTTTCGGCTGCGTCGGTCGCGGCCGATATCCCGGCGAATCCGTTGGACTTCTTTACGCAGAAGCGTCTGCAGCCTTGGGACAAAGAGGCCGAGACCAAAATGGTGCCGCAGATGACCGTCGCGACCGAGGACTACAATCGTCTCGTAAGGATGGTCCAAGCCGGCGAGAAGGTGCAGCTCACGGTCGACCTCGCGGTCCAGTACCACGACGACGACCTGATGGCATACAACACAGTCGCCGAGATCCCGGGAACCGATCCGATGCTCAAGGAAGAACTCGTGATGCTCGGCGGGCATATGGATTCGTGGCACTCGGGCACGGGCGCGACCGACAATGCGGCCGGGGTGGCGGTCGCGATGGAAGCAGCGCGCATCATTAAGACCCTTGGGCTCAGACCGCGCCGGACGATACGCGTCGGTTTATGGTCGGGAGAGGAGCAGGGACTTTTCGGCTCGTCGAATTACGTCAAACAGCATTTCGGGGAAATGAAGGGCGGTGGCAACATTTTCGGAATCCCCCAACCGAACGCCCAGAAACCGGAACTGATAAAGGGAGCGGATTACGACAAGCTTTCGGCCTATTACAATCTCGACAACGGCACCGGCAAGATCCGCGGCGTTTATCTGCAAGGGAACGCAAATGTCGCGCCGATTTTCCGCGCGTGGCTGATGCCCTTCGGCGAAATGGGCGCGTCGACCCTGACGATGCAGAACACGGGCGGGACCGACCATCTGTCGTTCGACCGCATCGGGCTTCCGGGATTCCAGTTCATCCAGGACGAGATCGAATACGACACGCGGACGCATCATTCGAACCAGGACGTTTACGATCGGATCCAGGCCGACGATATGAAACAGGCCGCGACGATCATGGCCGCGTTCGTCTACCAGACCGCGATGATGGACGAGAAGATGCCGAAGAAGTGACGGCCGTTGGCTGGGATGCGGGATGCGGGATTTGGGATTTCGGATTTGGGACTAGGTCTGCGAAGAAACGAAATCCACGCCCGAGCGAAATCCCAAGTCCCACATCCCAAGTCCGAACGACATCCGCCTCGAATGGGGCGGTCCGGTGTCTTCCCCCGCTCCGGTTGCTCGGGATTGAGTTCGATCTGCAGTTGGCGGGCGCAAGCAACCCATCCTGACGGCGAATGGGAAACGAGTTCGGTCAGGCAAACAGCGGCGGGCTTCGATCGCGATCCGCAAATCCCACGCCGGCGATCGCTTCCGCGATCGGCCCCCCTTTCTTCGTGCGGGGTTCGAGTTACGCGTTCACGTGTGACGCAGCGTCGGCGAATCGACGCGGGGGCAATCGGAGGACCGGTCGCGAATCAAGCTCCGCGAAGGCCCCGAGGCGATCGCTCCCGCGATCGGGCCCCCTTACTTCGTGCGGGGTTCTGCATTTCCGCACCTTACTTCGTGCGGGGTTCAGCGGTTGAGATAACCCAACTCGCCGAGCCTTTCCATCGTGAGGGCCGATTCGCCGCGATCGCGGGATATCAACAGCCGCTCGACGTATTTCGCGATCACATCAGATTCGAGGTTCACGGGATCGCCCGAACGCAACGATGAGAGATTCGTCATCGTCCAGGTTTTCGGGATAAGGGCAACGTCGAACCAATCGGCCCCGAGCGCGGCAACGGTCAGCGAGATCCCTTCGACCGCGACCGATCCTTTGTAGATCAGATACCGTCCTATCTCGGCCGGAAATCCGATCCGAACTGTCCAGAATTCCCCGCTCTGCGAGGCCGAACGAAAAATGCCCCGCGCATCGACGTGCCCCTGCACGAAATGTCCGCCGAGCCTTGTCGTCGGCGTGACCGCGCGTTCGAGATTCACCGGGGCGCCGACCCGGAGCCGTCCGAGGGTCGAAACGTTGAGCGTTTCATCCGAAACATCGGCCGCGAACGATCCCGGGCGCACGTCAATCGCCGTAAGACAAACGCCGTTGACGGCGATCGAATCGCCCGCATTGGTACCATCGGTCACGATCGTCGCGCCGACCGTGATGCGCGCTCCCGACCCTGCGCGGTCGAATGCCTTGACTGATCCGAGTTCTTCGATTATTCCGGTAAACATCTTATTTTCTGGGTGAATCTCAATCTAAGAACTTATCATATCGGAACTCCCGCCGGCACTGAACGAACGACTTGGGGTCTGATATATTTAAGTTGAAGCAGAACGATTCCAAGGGAGGAACGAGACTATGATCTACGATGTCGAGTTGGTCCCCCAAGACACCAATATGTCGTGTTGGGCCGCCAGTATGGCGATGATCCTCAGTTGGCGGGATCAGGCTTCCTATGATCCGCGGCGGATAGCCGAAAACCCCGGCGGCACGAATTATATGCCGCAGTACGCCGAGAACGGTCCGGGACTCGATCCGAACGACCGCTACATACTTGAACGAAACGGCTTTGTGCTCGAATGGCCGCAGTGCTACACGCCGGCCGCGGTCGAGGCGATGCTGATGCAGTACGGCCCGTTGTGGTTCGCGTCGCTCGTGCCGGCCGGTCCGCATATCCGTGTCATACGCGGAATGACGGGCGATCAGGTTTACGTAAACGATCCGGCGCCCGTCGGACACGGATCGCAATATAGACGATCGTTCAACGATCTTTTCGGAGAAATGGAGACGCTCGGGGCGCAGGAATTGAACCAACGGTCTCCGGTATATGTAGCGCATCTGCCGTAACGTACGTGTCATTTCCGAAAGGAGGACATTATGTCACCGATCAACAACGGGAACCGACGCTCCGCTCAGGGCGGTCGGTTCTTTCTTGCCGTCTTCATTTTCCTATTCTCATTGAGTTTTCCGGCGATCGCCCAGAAGGCGACATCGATCGTCATACACGATTCCACCGCGTCGGGCGCCGGAGGGGAGAGCGCCACAGCGACGCTTCGAAGCGAGATCAAGGCGGCGCTCGAACGCGAGAAACCGTGCGTCGAACCCTTCGACGATCAGGACCTCCGTGACGCCATCCAGGACGAACGGGAACGGGCGCTACTCGAAGGCGGCGATTCCAACGAGGTCTTGAAGCAGATCGGAAACCGAATGAATTCCGGCGTCGTGATCTCGGTCAAAGGCACTCCCGGACCGGGAGGCTCGATGACCTACACCGCGAGCGGTCTCGACACGCGATCGTCAACAATGGTGGCCCGCGAATCGGGCGGGCCGGGATCGGAGCGCCAAATGGCCGAGAACCTCGTCAAAAGCCTGGGGCCGTACCTTGCCGACCAATGCAAACCGCACTGGGTCGGGATCGTCAAATACGAATACCGTTGGGACGAAACGAAAGAAAAGACCGACTCGGGCCAGATGCGCGCGGCATCGCGCAATATGAAGCGGCGGCTGACCGAGACGTCGAACTGGTCGAATCTGATCAAGGCGACGCTTCAACCGCCCGCTGACGGCCAATCGATAGGCTCGCCGAACGCGCGGGTGATCCATCGGACAAGCTTGATCTACACAAAGGTCTCGAGCACGACCGGCGAACTGTATTGCCGCCTGCCGGGCCGCAATCCGTTCTGGAAGGGATACAACGAGGAGTATTCCGAGACGACGACCCAGATCGGCCAAGGCACGGATTCGATGCCTGTGTTCATCGAGATCGACGACGACGGCAGTTACACGATCCGCGTGAACGCGCCGCCGGGCACTATGATCGGCAGGTTCGAGACCAAACGGTCGGCTTCCAGTTGCGAAGACACCGAGGCCGCTCCCAAGAACGAGGTCGTCAGCATGCCGGAAAGCCGGATCGCGGGAACGAGTTTTGAGGCCAACGGCAAATCATCTTCGCCGAAACCGACGACGCTTTCCGGATCGAGGTCGCTGCCCGACGGCAGAACGACGATCACCTGGAATCTGAGGCTGGTCAAACCGAAGGGAAAGTAGCCGGTCAGTCGGCCTTTTGGATCGCCGAGAGCTTGCGGATATCGATCGAGATCGGTTCGTGGTTCTCGATCGGGTTGTACATCGACGCAAACTTGTGCCCGAACATCACCTCCGCGGCCTTGTAAGACGAGCGCGTATGCACGGTCTGCGCGAAGGTCTCATCCGTCGCGGTCAGAAGTATCAGAAACTCGGCATCCACCCGCCCGAGGTCGTCCGCGTTCATTCCGAACATCGGCGAGGTCTCGTCAATCGGGTGGACGACCGTCCAGGCGAGCGGAAAGAACGACACGTTCTCGCGCTCGAGCCGCAGCAGATCGAACTTTCTGACGACTCTCCCGTCTTCATTGCAGAACCGCGAGAACGCGACCTGCGCGTTTACGTCGATCAGTTGATTGGCGCGCCCGTTGGCAATACGGAACATCAGGCCGGTACCGTCCCGGTACGGGGCGACGACCGCCCGGTCGCTGAAAATGATCTTTGCCGTCGGCCGGGCGAACCGCGCGAACACGACGCCCGTGATCAGCGCGTTGGCCAAAAGGCTGTAGTATGACTCGATGGTGACGACCAGATTCGGAAGAATACCGACCGGATGGATCGTTCCGTAACCGATGGTGGCGAAGGTCTGAACCGAAAAGAAGAACCCTCGAACCAGTATGTTCTCGGTCGGCGTCGATGACGTGTCGACCAGCGCTTCGTGGCCAAACCCGGCGTACGCCAGTCCGAATACGACGTTGCTCAGGAAATAAAGGATGAGAACGATAACGAGAAACCTGGTCCACGACATCGTCAGGAGATAGTGGTAAAGATTGATCGTCGTGAACCGGCCGATCCCGGTTCGCTGGACGTTGAACGATCCGTCGCGGTTCAGGAACCGCATCCGGCTTTCTGATGCGACCTTCGCCCCGAAGCCGAGGTCCCGGCTTTCGGGACTGATCTCATTTTCGCCCGTTTGTTGCATTGTTTGTCGGACCGAAAGCAGACAGTAGACGGCCGTGGGCAATGGACAATGGACAATGGACAGTGGTCAAAAGCGGTTGTCCATTGTCCA
>CAZARD010000016.1:14151-53419 GCA_964487505.1 uncultured Blastocatellaceae bacterium
TCCATTGACAACTGCCACCTACCGCTTCGCCACTTTCACGTCGAACCACATATTCGTCAGTTTTTCCTGGATCGAATTCCCGCGGAGGCGGTCGTTCAGGTTGTGGAAATCGACGAAATCGAGGTTCTGATCCTGATTGAAGCACGAGAAGACGAAATATTCCTCACCCGTGTTCGGGTTGACGTGCCGCTGGAGACACTGCGCGCAAACCTCTTTCATCATGCACTGCATCGGCGAGTTGATCGACCCGATCGCGATATGGTCCGGCTTCAGAAAAGGTTTCAGAACACCAAAGCGAGCTTCGCGAACGCCGTTCATCATACGGTCCGACCCGATCGCGATGATCCGGTCGACATCGCTCAACTCGACTGTTTTCGTTCCGAGACTGCCTTCCGCGTAGGCGACCATCGCCTGTACGATGTTTCCCCGGAAATGCGCGTCGTGCGGCCGTTGCGGTTCGATCTCGACGCCGGCGTCGGTCGCCCAGATCACCTGGTCCGTGGCTTTCTCGATCTCTTCCCGCTTGTAAAGATCGGCGCCGTTCTTGTAACCGGCGAAATAGATCACCCGGTTGTTCTTTTCGCGCAACGCCTTGGCGATCGAGAACAGCACGGCGTTTCCGAGTCCGCCGCCGGCGAGCATCACGGTCTCGTTCTCGGGAATCTCGGTCGGAGTTCCGGTCGGTCCCATCACGATCACTTCCTCGCCTTCCTTGAGGAGCGAACAGAGTTTCGATGACGTCCCCATCTCGAGAACGATCATCGAAAGCAGGCCCTTTTCTTTGTCTGTCCACGCGCCGGTCAACGCGAGGCCCTCCATCATCAGCCGTTTGCCGTCGATGAGCGCCGCCCTCGACTCGAAGTTCTGCAAACGATAGAACTGGCCCGGCTCGAACTTGCGAGCCTGCAGCGGCGCCTTGACGATGACGTCGACGATCGTCGGCGTCAGCCGATCGACCTTGACGACGGTCACCTTGAACATACCGTCGAGCTTCTTCACGAGGTCTTCGAACAGCGGCTCGCGATCGGCGTCGGGCGTGTTGCGGAGTTCATCCGCAAACAGTTCGACGACCTTTTCGTAGCCGTTCTTCGCCGACGCCATCGCCTTGACGACGTTGCCCGCGTACTGAGGGTGATTGTCGCCGTAGTACGAGATGAACTTGCCGTCACGTTCGTACGATGTGAAGAATCCGGTTTCGCCTTTGGCGGCCTCGACCGTATGAAATTTTCCGTCGCCATTCTTCTCGAGCCGGAACGGCCGGAAAAACTGCCGCCATTCGTCGAGTTGGAATGTCCCCGGATATTCCTTTTCGTAGATCACGTTCGGCGACGTGCCGGCAGCGACGCAAACCGTGCGCGCGGGCATCGTCACGAACTCGCCCGACCGCGAGAACTTTCCGGACTCGGGATCGTAGTTCTGTTTCTCGAACACGATAGCCTTCACTGCCCCATACTCGTCCGGAACGGCCTCGGTCGGCGACATCAGCTCAATGATGTTGATCCCTTCTTCAAGCGCTTTCTGGATCTCCTCGTGATTCAGCCGATATGCCGGCGAATCCTGAAGCCGCTTGCGGTAAACCAGCGCGACGCCGCCCCACGATCGCAGCAACGGAATGAAATTCGGCTCCTCGCCTGCCTCAGCGGCCCGTCGGCGCTCGTCGCGGATCGCCTTGCCGTGAACAAGGAACTCGCCCATCACCTTCTTCTCTTCCTCGTCAAACGCTTTCCAGACCCCTTCTTCGCCGATCTCGGCTGCGATTGTCTCGAAATTCGCGAGCATTTTCTCGACCTGGACCGGATAATACCCCATCAACTCCGTTGCGGTGTCGATACCGGTCAGACCTCCTCCGATGGCGATCGCCGGCAGACGAACCTGCAGGTTCGAAAGCATTTCTTTCTTGAACGCGCCGGTCAACTGGAGCGCCATCAGGAAATCGCTCGCCTTGCGGATGCCGCGGATCAGATTGTTCTTCATCGGGACGATCGTCGGCTTGCCTGCGCCGGTCGCGATAGCGATATGATCGAACCCGAAATCCCAGGCGTCGTCGATCGTCAGCGTCCCGCCGAACCGTATGCCGCCGTATGCGCGGAACTGCTTGCGGCGGAACAGCATCAGTTGCATCATCGTCAGGAAATTCTTGTCCCAACGAACGGTGATGCCGTATTCCGAAACGCCGCCAAAGCCCGAAAGTACCCGGTCATCGAGTTCGTGTGTGATTTCGGAGATGTCCTTGACGGGCTTCGGGACCGACCGGCCGAGGTCGCCTGTCAGATCCGCAGGGAGCGGTTCGATCTTGAGACCGTCGATCCCCACGACTCCGAACCCTTCGTTGAGGAGATAGTGCGACAACGTGTAGCCCGCCGGGCCGAGCCCGACGACGAGCACGTTCTTCCCGTTGTACGGCAATTGATACGGCTGCTTCGCGTTGAGCGGGTTCCATCGCGTCAGAAGACCGTAGATCTCGAAACCGTACGGAAGGCTGAGGACATCCGTCAGGCTCGCGGTCTCGGCGAGCGGGATATTCACCGGCTCTTGCTTCTGGAAAATGCAACCCTTCATACAATCGTTGCAGATCCGGTGACCGGTTCCGGCGCACATCGGATTGTCGATGGTCACAAGCGCGAGCGAGGCGATCGAATCGCCCTGGCGCTTCATCAGATGCATCTCCGAGATCTTCTCGTCGAGCGGGCAGCCTTCGGTCTTGATCCCGAGCGGGTTCCGCTTCGGCGCGCCGTCCTTTTCGCGAAGCCCCGTCGAACAACTGTCCTTGTCGCGCTCGTGGCAGATCAGGCAGTAGTCGACCTCGAACAGCGCGTCGCGCTGCGTGCCGCGGTGATCGGTCAGCTTGAAGCCGTCGCGTCGGCGAAGGTCCGCGTCGTGACCGCGCATGATGTTGTGGAACTTCGCGTCCGGACGCGTCAAATGGACGAGATTCTGGTAGTCGATCGTATGCGGGGTCTTGAACGAATACCACTTTCGGGCCTTCCCGTGGAACTGGATCGCCGACCATTGCTCCAATATCCTAAGCGCGGCCTTGACCTGCACGATCTCGCCGGATCCTTCCTCTTCGATGACGTACTTTTCGAACAACTTCCCGAACGTCTTGTCCTCGAGCTTTCGGTATGCATCGCCGACCTTCGCGACAGTCGAACGCGCAGCTTCCGAGAGCTCCGCGCCTTTGCTCAGTTCGTCTTCCGCATCGACGAGCCGCCCCGCCATCGTGGCCACAGCGAGTTCCTCGTCGAACGGTATCGTTTCATCGAACGCCGCGAATTGAAGTTCCCTGATCGCCTGCGTCAGACCGTTTGCATCGAGCTCTCCGACCTTGTCGGCCGCATATTTCTTTATCGCGCGGCGCTGGACGAAGAACTTGTACTGCCAGATCGGATTCTGCCGCAGGATCGTCCGCTGAAACTGCTCGCGTTCGCGCGTGATTCCGAACAAGCGGGCGATGAAATCGGACAGATGCGGCGCGGCGTCGGTCAGAATGTTCGAGACCGCGCGCTTTTCGATTCCCTCGCCGCGGGCGTTGATGTAATTCATCAGCGCCTCGTAAAGAACCGGCTCACGATCGCGCACCTCGGCGTAGAACTTGTCGGCGAGATCCTTCAGCCGACGCGCGTCAAACAGGTCGGAAAAACGGAAACCTTCGATACCCAGCTCAAAATCGTTGTCGGGCCAAAATTCTTTGGAAGAGACTGTCATATATGTGTAAGCAAAGAAAAATAAGAAACGAGCTTCAAAGCTAAAATATACCATTTCGCGGGCGGGCCGGACAAAACGCCCGCACCGCGCCGATCCTTCGGAAAAGCCATTTGATCGTGGTTTTTTCACGGATCACAGCGAAAACGCGGCAAAGGAAAGCGCGATTGTGTTATAAAGTAGTTTTGCCAGATCTGAGTACGGACGGAGCTTTCAGAATCAGTTTTTATGGAGAAGGACGAGCGTTTACTGCCTTTGCCGAACAGTTTGCAGGTCACGAAACCGGACGAATATCCCGCCTCGTATTCGCCGTTTTATGATGACGAGAATTTCGAGGACCGGCGAACGATCCGCGAGTATTTCAACGTCGTTTACAAGCGCCTGCCGCTGATCCTGGCGCTATCGATCGTGGTGACGGCCGGCGCCGCATTGTATATGTACCGCCAGGCGTCAATCTATTCGGCGACGACGACGCTGGTCATCGAACCGCGAAAGCCCAAGGTCCAGCAAAAGGACGCGATCAACATCAATTTCGGCAACGACGCGAACTACATGAACACGCAGTTGCAGCTGCTGCAGAGTCCGGACCTGATGCGTCAGACCGTGATCGCGCTCGGGCTTCACCGCGATCCGAACCTTTTCGCCGATCAAAACCGCGGAATGCTCAGTTCGCTGAGGTCGATCTTCGGCGGAGAAAAGGCGAAGACCGAAACTTCCCCATCGCTGCCGGTCATTTCCGATTCGAACGGAAACGCCGCTGATCCGGTCGTTCTCACCGTCGAAGAACGTGCGCTAGCCGATCGTTACGCCGGAACGTTCCTTAGCGGGCTCCGCGTGGAACCGGTCGAACGCACGAACATCGTTACGCTGACGATCCAGTCGACGAACCCTGACGTCGCGCCGAAGGTCACGGATATGCTCGCCAAGGTCTTCATCAAGAACGATCAGGAACTCGAAACGCAGGGCGCCAAATCTCAGTATGAGGAGCTGAGCAAGTCGATCGACGAACTGCAGACCGCGATCAGCAATCAGGAGGCGGAGCTCATCAACCTGCTGCGCGGAAACAATCTTCCGCTGCAGGAGAAGGGTTTCGAATTCCGCAACACCGCGCTCCAGACGCTGTACACGCAATACCAGGACGCGCACAACGAGCGGTTGAAGATCGAAGCGCAATACCGGGCGGCGCAGAAGGCGGCGGACGGAAAGGGCGGGATCCTATCGGTCGTCCCCGACAACAAAGCGATCCTCGCGGCACGCGAACAGAATCTTAAGCGCGAGGCCGACCTCGAGAAGCGGATCGAGGACCTTGACCGCAAGAAAAAGGACGCGGAAGAGGAACGGGCGGCGCTCCTCGAGAAGTACACCGAGGAATACTCGAAGGTGAAAGAGGTTTCGGCACGGATCCAGAAACTCGAAGAACAAAAGGTCAGCCTGCAGAAGGAGATCACGAAAAAGATCGACGAAGAGGGCTCAAAGCTTGTCCGAAACGCCGAAAAAGAGGTTGTTTCCGGACTGCAGGCCCAACTCGAAACGCTGCAGCGCCGCGAAGCGCAGCTTTACGAGGGTTACAAGCAGGAAGAATCTAAGGCCAATCTTGAGGGTCAGGCCGAGACAAAACTGACGACGCTCAAACGCGCGATCGAAACGAACCGCAGCCTGCTCGATACTTATACGCAGCGACAGAAAGAACAGGAACTTTCGCTCAGCAGCAACCGGCCGGACAATATCAAGATCACCGGCGAGGCGATCCGTCCGACGGCGCCGATCGGTCCGCAACGGAACCGGAACATCCTGGTCGCGTTCCTCGTGTCGCTCGCGGCCGGGATCGGCCTTGCGTTCCTGCTTGATTATCTTGACGACTCGATCCGCTCATCGGACGACATCGGACGCCATCTCGGGTTGCCGACGCTGGCCCTCATCCCGCATCAAGCGTCCGACAAGCGAAGGCCCGTACTGGCGCCCAAGGGCGGCGACAGGGCCGGTTCGACCGCGCTTGTTACACTCGAGGACACGCGCTCCGCAATGGCGGAGTCATACCGCCACCTGCGTACATCGCTATTGTTCTCGTCGGCCGGAAAACCGCCGCAGACGATGCTTGTCACCTCATCGCAACCGGCGGAAGGCAAGACGACGACTGCCATCAACACCGCGATCACGCTCGCACAGGCCGGCGCGGAGGTCGTGCTGATCGATTGCGACCTTCGTCGTCCGCGGCTCCACAGCCATTTTGATCTGCCGAACTCTAGTGGGCTGACGAACTATCTTTCGGGCGAGAAGAATCCGGACACTTTGCTCCGGACGTTCCAAAATCTGCCGAAGCTGAAGATCATTACGAGCGGTCCGCTTCCGCCTAACCCTGCGGAGTTGCTGAGCTCGAACGAGATGCGCAACTTGCTCCAGTTCCTGCGCGGGAACTTCAAGCACGTGATCATCGATTCGCCGCCGGCCATTTCGTTCACCGACGCGGCGATCCTTGCAACCCTCGTTGACGGTGTCATCCTCGTGGCGATGGCCGGAAAGAGTTCTATTCATTTGATGCGGCGCTTCAAGCAGAGACTTGCGAATCTCGGCGCTCGCATCTACGGCGTCGTCCTGAACGGCATCAAGGCGGATTCGGTCGAGTACGGGTACTACGGCTACGGCTACACTTACAACTACTATACATCGCACTCCGATGATTCGACTCCGCTGATGGAAGAACTCGAAGCCGAACGCAGCCGGACCGAATAATTGATTTGGGATTTGGGATTTTGGATTTTGGATCAGGCCTCCATCACCTCAATCCAAAATCCAAAATCCAAAATCGAAAATCCCGATCACGATCGGCCCAGGAATCTCCGAAGCGCGTCTTCCCAATCCGGCATCGGCCGGAGTCCGAACCGCTCGCTGAAAAGACAGGCGATCTTTGAGTTCGAGGGCCGCGGGGCCGGCCGTTCCAAACTGTCGGCCGAGGCGTAGATCAGTAGGTCTTTTTCGAATCCGCTTATCTCGCAGACCTTCTCCGCAAACCCCGCATAGCTCGTGCCCGGGCCGGAGTTCGTGACGTGATAAACCGCCGGCAGATCGAGCTCGGCCAGATCGCGGAGACGCCGTGCGAGGTCGCCGGCAAAGGTTGGGGTTCCGAATGAATCGTGGATCGCCTTGATCGACTTTCCGGCCGCGAGAAGGTCCGCCATGACGCTCAAGAAATTCGTGCCTCCCAAACCGTAGATCCAACCCGTTCGAACGATCACAGATCGCGCAAACGCAGCGCGCGCGCGGTCCTCGCCCTCAAGTTTGGCCGTGCCGTAAACACCCTTCGGATCGGGCGTGTCCCGCTGGTCATAGAATCCTTCCTTGGTGCCGTCGAAGACATAATCGGTCGAGATCGTGACGAACCGCGATCCGGTTCGCCGCGCGGCGAGCGCGAGATTCTCCGGGCCTGCGGCATTCGCGGCGAAGCATCGATCGACGTTCGATTCCGACCCGTCGACATCGGTGTAGGCCGCGCAGTTGATGATCGCGTCGGGCCTCACCGAATCGACGCATTCGGCGACACGCACGCGGTCGGCGATGTCGAGGTCGGCGCGCGTGAAAGCGAGGACCTCGTCCCCGATCGATTCGCAATGAGCGCGGGTCGCGCGCGCCACCATTCCGTTGGCGCCGGTGATCAAGACTTTCATCACGCGGCAATCTCCCCGTACATTTTCCGGTAATACTCGCGATACTCGCCGTTACGGATGTGTTCGACCCAATCGACGTTGGTCCGGTACCAGTCGATCGTCGAACGCAACCCATCTTCCCAAGCGGTCAGCGGTTTCCACCCGAGCTCACGTTCGACGAGTTCCGCGTCGATCGCATACCGCCGGTCGTGTCCGAGACGGTCGGCCACGAACCGGATCAGCGAATGCGGTTTTCCGACGGCGTCGAGGATCGACGTCACGACCTCAAGATTGCGCCGCTCGTTGCGGGCGCCGATGTTGTAGTGCGCGCCCGGCCGTCCGCGCTCGAACGCAAGCCAAATGGCGCGCGCGTGATCGTCGACATAAATCCAGTCGCGGACGTTCAGACCGTCGCCGTAGACCGGCAAAGGCTCGTCCCGCAAAGCGTTCGAGATCATCAGCGGGATCAGTTTTTCGGGAAACTGGCGCGGGCCGTAATTGTTGCCGCAACGCGTGATGACCGTTTCGAGTCCGAATGTTTCGCGGGCCGCGCGGACGAAGTGCTCGGCCGCGGCCTTCGACGCGGCATACGGAGAGTTCGGCTCGAGCGGCGAATCCTCGCGGAAGAAAGCATCGTCCGATTCGGGCAAACTGCCCATAACTTCATCGGTCGAAACCTGAACGAATCGCGAGACGTTCCGGGCGCGGGCGCAATCGAGCAGGACCTGTGTGCCGAAGACATTGGTCATCACGAACTCGCCGGCCGAACTGATCGACCGGTCGACGTGCGATTCGGCGGCGAAATTGAATATCGCGTCCGCGTTTTCGGGAAGCGCGCTGAGCACGACGTCCTTGTCGCAGATGTTGCCCCGGACGAACCGGTGGCGGGCCTCATCGACCCCTTTCAGGTTTTCGAGATTTCCGGCGTAAGTGAGAGCGTCGAAATTCACGATCCGCACGTCGTCGGTCTCACGCAGAACAAGGTGAATGAACGCGGAGCCTATGAATCCGGCCCCGCCGGTGACAAAAACGGTTCTCATAAAAAATCTGTGTTTGACCGATGCAACGTTATTTGTCGAGCGATCTCATCTCGCGCAGAACCAGATCGGCGTATTTCTTGGGAGTATTGATGTTACGCAAAATTACCTTGCCGCCGTCCTCGCTCGCGTTGTCGATGACGAGATTGCCGAAGCCGAGAAACCGCTGCGTGATGGTCGACGAGACCGAGACGTCCTGAATCGAACGGAGCGGAATGCTGCGCGAATTTTGAAAAATGAATCCCTCGTCTATCTCGATCTTGGCGTCGGTCAGAGTGTATCGGATCATTTTGTTGCGAAAATGATAATACGCCGGGATCAAAAAGAGCGCGAGTCCGAGTACGACCGCGATCCAAGTCGGCACGGTAACGAGGAACACGCTGAAGAACGCGACCAAGGCGAGCGCGCCGATAATCGAAAGGACGTAGCCGATCCTGACGAATTTGAGCGTCGGAGTGATCGAGAAGACGTCAGTTTCGTCGATCTCAACCCTGATCGGCGGCGTTCCCGCTTTGACCGCGACCCGCGTCTCTTCTTCATTCTCGAATTTCGATCCGCATTTCAGGCAATAAACGGCCTCGTCCGGATTCTCTTTTCCGCATTTGATACAGAACATAGTTTTCGCGCCCCCGATGCGCCAATGATACATCACTTCGCCGGCGTCGAACAAAAAAAGCGGCCGGAACGCTCCGGCCGCAGGTCTTTTCAGACAAGAGGAGAAGAAACCAAGGCGGCATCCTATTGATTTACAAGCCGCATCCTTCCATCCGGCAACCGGATCGCGAGCGCGTCGGGCTCATACACGGTCAGCGGCTTGTTGTCCTTCCTTTCGAGTTTTTCGGCCTGCTGGTTGGAAACCTTCTTGACCGAATTGCGGATGTAGTTCGGGTTCGAGATCGAATTGTAGCGGGCGGTGATGCGGCGTACATATTCCTGGGTCTCGCGGTATGGTGGCACCTGATTGCCGTATTTCCAGACGGCCCCTTCGCCGGCGTTGTAGCCGGCAAGCGCGAGGACCACATCGCCGTTGAATGTATTCAGCAGCCATCGCATGTACCGGATCCCGGCGTCGATGTTCTGTTTCGGATCGTAGATATCGGTGACGCCAAACCGCCGGGCCGTCGCCGGCATCAGCTGCATCAGACCGCTCGCGCCCTTGTAAGATGTCGCGCGGAGTTTGAATGACGATTCCTGATGCATCTGGGCGTAGATCAGAAGCGGGTCGATATTGTTGCGGCGGGCGGACTCAACGATGTAAGAATCGTATAGCGCGCTGCCGGTCGTGAATCCATTGAGCCCCGACCCGGTGCCCATCACGAGTTTGTATGTATTTCCGACGGCGGCCGTGGATCCGAGTCCTTCCTGGACGGTCATCGTCGCCTTGGCCGTTTTCTTGACCAGGGTTTTCGATTTCGACCGAACTGCCGGTGTTTGTGCGACGGTCGATGAAACGATCGTCACGCCGCCGGAAACATCGAAGTTGTCAAAGACGCGGGAGCGTGTTTGCGAGAATGCCGTTGCAGAGAGAATCAAGAAAAGAAATGCTGTGATAGCGTGTTTCATAAGTTGGGTTTTTCCGAGCTCTTCTGAGGTTAGGTCAATGACGGTCGGCCTTCCGAGCGTCCATATCTAAAACAAATTCCGAATGAGGACGTTGTTCCAAAATTATTTGGCTTTGTTGAACAGTGTATTACACTTTCCGTTTTCTCGAACTGAGGGAAAAAAGTTCCGCTGAAATTTGCAAAAGTACCTTTTTTTAGAGTATTTTAGGGGCATCTGGAATAACTTGTCCCCCGATGAATCGAAGAACACACAAGTCCTCAGTGTCCGATACCGGTCGCCTGTTCGTGATCGAGGGGAAAAACGACTATCTGATCATCGGGATCGTTCTGCTTCTGCTTTCATTCTTTATCTTCGGCACGTTCTTCTTTCGTTAAGCGGTCACCCAACTTTCGCTCCCGTTTTCTGCCGCAATCGAATATAGTCTTAACTGATGCTGTACCTTTCCCAAATCCTGGGCAGCCCGATCTATGACGCCGGCGGCGAACGGATCGCGACGGTCCGCGATGTCGTCGTGCGATACGGCGAAGAGGATTACCCGCCGGTCATCGGATTGGTCGCGCGTTATCGGCGCCGGCTTTTCTTCATGCCCCGCGCTAACATCGCGACGATCGGCGAAAGCGGCGCGAAAATGAATTCCGGCGTGCTCGATCTGCGTCCGTTCACACGCCGCACGGGCGAAGTCCTGCTCAACAAGGACGTGCTCGACAATCAATTGATAGACGTCGACGGCAAACGTGTCGTGCGCGTCAATGACGTCCAGATCATTCAGGTCGGGAAGGCGTGGCGGGTGAGCGGCGCCGACGTTTCGCTGCAGGGATTTCTGCGGCGGCTGATGCCGAAGGGCTTCTACGGCAGCTCAAGACCCGTCGAGGTCATTGATTGGGCTGACGTCGGTTATCTCGCGACCGATTCGGCGTCCGCGACGGTAAAGCTGAAATCTTCGAAGGACAAACTCGCCCGGCTCCATCCGGTCGAGATCGCGCAGCTCGCCGAGGCGCTTTCGCCGATCCACCGCACGGAGATAGTCGAATCGCTCGACGACGAGATAGCGGCCGACATCCTCGAAGAAATGTCGACCGAAAACCAGGCGCGCATTCTTGAAGAGATGGAAAAAGAGCGCGCGGCTGACATTCTCGAGGAAATGTCGCCGGACGACGCCGTCGATGTTCTCGGTGAAATGGACGATGAACGCGCGCAGGAACTCTTCGATTTGATGGAGGACGAAGAACGCGCGGACGTGGCCGAGCTGATGTCGTTCGCGCACGACACGGCGGGTGGTTTGATGACGACCGAGTTCATCGTCTTTCCGAAGAACCTGACGGTTGCGCAGGCGATCGCGCGGTTGCGCGAGATGGCCGAGACGCCGAACATGATCTATTACCTCTACATCGTCGAAGAGGAAGGATCGTGGAAGCTGTGCGGACTGATCACGCTCCGCAGCCTTATCCTCGCGGACCCCACTTTGCCGTTGTCGGAAGTGATGCGCGGCCAGTTCCAGTTCGCCCATCCGAACGATGATGCCGAAGAGGTTGCGCAGACGATCGCAGAATACAACCTTCTCGCGCTGCCGGTGATCGACGATGAAGGGGACATTGCCGGTATCGTCACGGTCGACGACGCGATGGAGATCCTGCTCCCGAAGAACCTCGAAAGACGACTCCCGCGCGTCTTTGGATAACGCTTTCCATTTGGGATTTGCGATTTGCGATTGAATCGCAAATTCCAACATTTCAGATTCCACGATTCCAAATCGCCGGGGTTAATTAGACGGCCAGTCAATCCGTAATCGCAGATCAATTGCGTCCAAGCAGTCGTCAAACGGTCAGGACGGCATCAATCGCAAATCGGCAATCGCAAATCGCAAATCCCTAGAGTTTGTAACGCACCTTCTTTCGCTTCAGTTCCCCGTCCTCGACATCGACATTTTGAAGCCTGATGGTCACATCGGCCTTCATCGACAGGTCCGCGGCCTCGCCGCGCTGAAGTCGGAAATGGCCGGCAGAGGCGATCATCGCCGCATTATCGGTGGACAGATGGCGTGACGGGAAATAGACCGGAATACCGCGGCCTGCCGCGAATTTCCCGGCCGCGGCCCGGAGCGCCTGATTGCAGGCGACGCCGCCGGCGACGATCAGCGTCCGCGGGTGATATTCGTCCGATAGTCGCTCGACGTTCGCCATAAGGCTCCGGACGACCGTCGATTGAAACCCGGCAGCAATATCGCGTATTTCCTGCGAGACATCGTCGTCGCTCGTCGCCGGCTTGACGGCATTTTCACGGATGTATCTCGAGACGGCGGTCTTAAGGCCGCTGAAGCTGAAATCGGGACGCCCGTCCGAGATCTTCGCGATCGGAAACCTGATCTTCGAGGCATCGCCGTCGCGCGCGATCCGTTCGATGACTGGCCCGCCGGGATAGCTCAGCCCGAGCATCTTTCCGACCTTGTCGAAAGCCTCGCCGGCGGCATCGTCCCGGGTTCGGGACATCACTTTGTATCTGCCCTCTTCCGGGATGTGGAAGAGATTCGTGTGCCCTCCCGACACGATAAGCGCAAGCGCCGGAAACCGGACGGGCGGATTCTCGAAGTTCACGGAAAAGACGTGGCCCTCGATGTGGTTGACCCCGACGAGCGGAATCCCCAAACCGAGCGCGAGGCCCTTCGCATAGCTGACGCCGACCAGCAAAGATCCGATGAGACCGGGCCCGCGCGTGACCGCGATCGCGTCGATATCGGAAAAGGCGACGCCGGCACGATCCAGCGCTTCGCGCACTACCGGCTGGATCTTCTCGAGATGCTCGCGCGCCGCAAGCTCCGGAAACACACCCCCGAACGGACGATGCAGCTCGATCTGCGACGCGATCACGGACGAAAGCAGTTCGCACCCGTCGCGGACGACGGCCGCGGCGGTCTCATCGCACGAACTTTCGATCCCGAGTATTAGCACTTGGAGATTATATCAATCCGCGCCCGCGGCGTCCCAAACGCCAACGATTTCCCACGATTCGCGCTCGGCCTCGACGCCCTCCGGAAAATGCCGGAGGAAATCCGCACGAAGCCTTTCGGCGTCTGCCGCGAGGTATCCGTCGAGGTCGTGCGTTTCATACCAGACGCGGTACCGGTCGCCGCGCTTCGCGAATCTTGCCGACAGGAAGAATCCGGTCGCGATGAGATCGGGAATATGACGAACCCGCATGAACTCCTCGAAACGGTCGGTCAGATCCGCCCGGACACGCAACGTGATCTCGTACATCGTCAGCATAAGGCTTCAGGGCCGGCCGCCTTCGTTCCACGCCGGTTTGAATTCCGAGTTCGCCAACCAGACGACCGGTTTGACCATCGAGTTTATCGAACGGGTCATATGCGTGAAATCGATCGTCGACAGCTCGTCGCTCGACTGATGGTAGTCGCGATGGAGCCCGAAGCTGGACACGGTATGCGCGACGATGCCCTCGCGCGCGAGCGTGAAATTGTCCGAGCGCTGGAAGAAATTCTCCTCCGGATGCGGGTCGGCAACAAGCTTGGCGCCCTGCTTCGCCAGTTCCGGGCCGAGATTCGAGCGCTCGAAGCCGGTCAGCCAAAGCTCATCGGCCTTCACTTTCGCATCGGGCCGTCCGATCATTTCGAACTGCAGATTCGCGACGAACTTCTCCTTCGGGAAAGGGAGATTCTGAACGAAGAAGCGCGACCCGAATCCGCCGGCCTCTTCCGAGCCGTAAAACGCAAAAAACACGGTTCGCTTCGGTTTCGCGCCCGCCGCGAGGACCCGTGCCAACTCGAGCACGGCGACGCAGCCCGACGCGTCGTCGTCGGCGCCGTTGAAGATCTTGTCCCCGCCGGGCGCATTTTCGCGGACGCCCAGGTGATCAAGATGCGCGCTCAGAAGGATCACTTCGGAGGCGAGTTTCGGATCGGATCCGACGATCTTGCCAACGGCGTTCCACGTCCGCTGTTCCTGTGCCGGAGCGGGCGTTCCCTTGATCTCGATCCTGGTGCCGTCGGGCGCCGCCGCGAGTTTCGCCGATTCGTCTTTGCTGACGACGATCATCGCTGACTGCGGTTCTTCACGGGCTCCGAGTACCGTCCAAGAGACCTTGCGCGAAGCGAAACGGCTCCAATTCGCGCGCCATTGCGCCGTTTCCTCGACGATCACCGCCGCCGCGCCCGACGCGAGAATCGCACCCATCGCTTGATTGGTGACCGGTTCGCCGTTGTTGCTCACGAAGACGATCGCGCCCGTTGGCGGTTTCTTGTCGGGCGAGAACTTTTCGAGCGGGCCCGAAACGGACGGGGCGTTCATCCGCAGGACGATCATCTGGTTTCCGTGCTCGAGAGACGCCTCGCCGAAGGTCAGTTTCGGATTGTCGGCGAACGAATTCCTGACGAAACGAACGGTCTGAACGAAAGAAGCGCCGCCGTCACCGGCCGGCTCGACTCCGAACTGCGCCATCATCGAGCCGAAGTACTCGGCGGCGATCCGCTCGAACTGGGTCCCGCTGCCGCGGCCCTGAAGCGCGTCACCGGCGAGAAACACCATATGGGCGCGGACGCTGCGCTCAAGGATCGGACCGTCTGTTTGGGCAAATGCCGCGGATAGCGCGACGAGAACGAGGGCGATTGCGATTGATCTCAAAAGGATCGTCGGTTTTTTCATTGGTCCGAATATGTTGCCAAAAATTCCGGAATTCGTACAATATTGAAATCTCGATTGCTGCTATGTTCGTTTTCGTTTTCCGCTCGGTTTGTTTGGTTTTCGTCCTATTTGCTTCGATCGCGATCTTCGCGCAGCCGAGAGCTTCGATCATCGTCAAGGTCGACACGCAGGTCGAACTCGCGACGATTGTCGCGCGGCTTGCCGAATTCGGCGAGTTCAAGAACGACAATATCGGTCGATACGCCGCCGATGTCGATCGGCATTTTTCAAGCTACAAGGACCACGAGGTCGTTCGTCTCGCCCGCAAACTCCGGGAAACGAACGGATTGGCTTTCTCGCAGTATCTGAGTCTTGCCGTCCATTTGAATCCCGATTTCAGCCCGAAGGTTGCATTTACCGCGACCGTTCCGCATAAAGACTATGGTGCCAAGGAAGCGGCGGAATTCGCGCGTCTGCTGAAAAAGTTCTGGAATGATGCCGATTGCGAGCGCTTTTTCAAAGAGCATTCTGATCTTTTCCGTGAAACCGAGCGGCGCTATCAGACGGTCGTCAACGAGGTCGACACCGCTTGGTTCACGAAGTTTTACGGAGAACGCCCGAACGGCACGTTCCATATCTTCATCAGCTTGCTTTCTGGGTACGGGAATTTCGGGGAGAAGGTCGTGTTTCCGCGCGGCCGCACCGATCTTTTCGCGATCATGGGCGCGTCAGAGGCGGGACCGGACGGGATTCCGGTATTTTCGGCCAAGGCCGAATTGCCGGTCGTCATCCACGAATTCAACCATAGTTTCATAAATCACCTGGTAGATGAGAACCCGGCCCCGTTTCAAGCCGCGTGCGAGAAGATCTTTAGGGAAGTGGCCCAGAAAATGGCGCGCCAGGCGTACGGCGGATGGCAGGCGCCGCTCAGCGAATCGCTGGTCCGTGCCGGCGTCGCGAGATATTTGTATGAACACCGCGGAATCGAAGCGGGAAATTCTCAGATAGTCGAGGAAAAGATCAACGGTTTCGCTTGGATGGACGAACTCTTCGTGCTCTTCGGAACATATGCGAACAACCGGGGGCAATTTCCGACTTTCCGTTCGTTCATGCCGGTCCTCGCCGGCTACCACACCGACCTCGCAAACCGGGTCCGCGACAAGATCGATTCGTTCGAGGCGATGCGCCCGACGGTTTCCGCGATCAGGCAATTTGCCAACGGCGCCGAGGACGTCGATCCGGCAATCACCGAGATCACGTTCGTTTTCGATCGGCCGCTCGTCGGCAAAGGCGTTTCGATCAGCGTCGGCAGCCTCGGACGAAGCGGTTTTCCCGAGATCGAAAAGACCGTCGGCTTCTACAATGCGAATGCGACCGAGTACACGCTCCGCGTGAAACTCAAGCCCGGCACGCCGTACGAATTCGTTCTTACCGGATCCGCGTTCAAGACCAAGGCCGGCTACCCGATCAGTGAATACGTCGTCAGATTCAAGACGAAGTAGGTTATTTCAAGTCGTAGAACCGCCAGTTCGTTTTGAAATCCTTCGAAAGAACCTGTTTCGAAAGGATGGCGCGGACCATCTCGACGGGGATCGGGCCTTCTTTCAGGATCGTGTCGTGGAACTGCTTGTCGGTCATTTTCTTCCCGCCGACGTATTCGCGGTGGAGATCGTAGAACTGTAATCCTCCCATCATATACGCGATCTGGTATAGCGGGCCGTAATCGCCGGAGAACGAGCGACGAACCTCGCCGAGCGCGTTCTCGCGTTCGTGGCCGACGCGTTCGACAAGGAAATCGACGCATTCCTGCGGCGTCATTTTTTCCAGATGGAAGCTGAGGCTAAAGATGATCCGGGCGCAGCGATGCATTCGCCAGAACAGCGCTCCGACGCGGTCTTCGGGGGTCTTGTTGAAACCGCGGTCCCAGAGCAGGAACTCCCAGTAGAGCGCCCAGCCTTCGGTCCAGAACGGCGTCCGGAACGTCCGCCGGTACGGCCGGTAGCGGGCGTTCATAAAGCCTTGAAGATGATGCCCGGGGATAAGTTCGTGATGGACGACGGCGTGCGAGAAATGCGGGTTGTTGCCGCGCAGCGACATCAGCTTCTGCTCGTGCGTCATCCCGTTCGTCGGATATGAGACGAGGATCGTCTCGCCGCCGAGAAAGAACGGCGCGATGAGTTGGCGCTCGGGAGTCATCATCTCCATACGCCATCCGTCGCGCGCGACCGACGGGATTGTGACGAGGTCGTTCTTCTCGAGATACTCGATCGCCTCGAACGCCATATCACGGATCATCGCCGGTTGTTTGCCGGGCTCGACGTATTTCTGCTTGACGGCCTCGAGCGCCTTTTTCCAGTCGTCGCCGAAACCCATTTCGCGCGACGCCTTTTTCATTTCGGCTTCGCACCAGGCGAATTCCCTGTTCGCGATCGCGATCAACTCGTCGGGCGTGTACGGGATCATTTCGAACTCCAGTTCTTTCTTCAGCGCCGCGGCCCCGATCGGATCGCCGATGATCGTTACCCGATCATCGGCGCGGATCCCGACAAGTTCCTCGGAAACGTAGTTCTGGTATGAAAGGAGCGCGCCGTCCAGCGCCTTGTACGGATCGGAATTCCACCAAGTGAAGTTCGGATCGTAGAGATTATGGAAACGGTACCAGCCGGAAAGCGTTTGCCGGAGCGATCCGATATAGCGCACGGCCCGGTTGGCGACAGTCCGCTTCGGCTTGGCGATCTTTCCCGACTCGATGTCGCGTTGCGTCTGCTCGACGATCTTCGCCAACTCATTGAGCTTCGCTGCCGTCTTGGCCGGATCGATCGATTCGAGCTTTCGCCGCGTGTCCTCGAGATCACTGATCGCTTTCGTGAACGGCAGGATCGAGGCCGTCTCCGCGATTTGCGCACGCCTGCGAGCGAGTTCGTCACGTTCGTGCGAGAGGTAGTTGCGGAAGAGAAGATAGTCGATCTGCTCGGCTTGGCTGAGCTTATCGAAATCCTGCCGGCCGAGCAGCGCGAGCCAATCGTCGAAGAGCTTCCGTAACCGCGCGTCGCGGTTCTCCGAAAGCTCGGCCGTGTAGAACCGCTCCAAGATCCCACGGTCCTCGTTGAACTTCTCGATCACGCCACGCAGCCGCGACGGCGATTCGTTGTAGTTGTCGAACTCGGTCGATTGGGCGAATGCCGTTTGCGAGAAAATCAGCAGGACGATCGGAATCAGGATCTTCATAACGGGAAGTGTAATCGAACTTTCACCGATCCGTGAAGTGCAAACCGAAGGGCGAACGAATGCCGGGCGATCGCATCACCTGACGATGTTTGACGATTCCGGCAATAAGAATTCGACTCTTCGGCAATGCCGACCAAGACAATGAACATCTCGCGTCCGGAATTCCTGAGATCGGAATCAAATTCTTTGCGTTCGCGGGATTTCCTTCGCGCGTTCGCCGCCGGACGGTGCGATTTCTTCACGCCTTCACGACGACACCGACTATCGAAAAACCCCTCGAACTCCGCTGACTTCATTTGACTCGATCACGCTATTGAACTACATTAGATTTAGAATAATTCTAAATCTAATCACAGCTTGGAGGAAAAACAATGGCAGAACTCAAAGGTTCGAAAACACAGGAGAACTTGAAGGCCGCGTTCGCGGGTGAATCGATGGCGAATCGCCGTTATCTGTACTTCGCGAAGGTTGCCGACGTCGAGGGCTACCCGGAAGTCGCGGGCAATTTCCGTGACACCGCCGAAGGCGAGACCGGCCACGCCCACGGGCATATGGACTATCTGAAATCGTGCGGCGACCCGGCGACCGATCTGCCGTTCGGCGACACGATCGCCAATCTTCAGTCGGCGGTTCACGGCGAAACTCACGAATACACCGATATGTATCCGGGAATGGCGAAGACCGCTCGCGAGGAAGGCTTCAACGAGATCGCGGACTGGTTCGAAACGCTGGCCAAGGCCGAGAAATCGCACGCCGGACGATTCCAAAACCTGCTCGACGGGATCAGCTAACGACGGAGTCGTTATTCCAGAATTCCAAATTCCATGATTCCAGATCCACCTCGACTTGGAATCATGGAATTGTGGAATCTTGAAATTGGTTGAGATTTTCGCAATGGAATACCGTGATGAACATCGCCTACGCTCCATCTGACGGTCTTAGTTACGATCCAGCCGAAGAGAAATACTGGGACAAGGCCGGAATGTTGAAAGAGGTCGAACGCACGTTCGAGATCTGCCACGGGTGTCGGATGTGCTTCAAGTATTGCGACTCGTTCCCGTCGCTCTTTAGTTTCATCGACGAGGTACACGACGGCGATGTCCGCAAACTCACCGACAAAGAGACCGAACAGGTAATGGACGAGTGCTTCCAGTGCAAACTCTGCGAGGTCCAGTGTCCGTACACCGAACGCGACAACCACGAATTCAAGCTCGATTTCCCGAAACTCGTCCATCGCTACAAGGCCATCCGCCATCGCGAGAAGGGAGCCGGCCTCCGGGACAAGATACTCGGAGATCCCGACAAGGCCGGCAAGATGGCACGGACGCTGCCGGTCATCCTTGCCAACGCCGCGAACCGCAACAAGATCCACCGTTACTTCTTCGAAAAGCTCGTCGGCGTCCATCGTGACAAACTTTTGCCTGATTTCGCCGGCGAGACTTTTGAACGATGGGCCGAGAAGAACGGCAAGATCGCCGACGACGGCGAGGTAGTGCTGTTCCAGACCTGCTACGTCCAGAACAACGAACCGCAGATCGGCCGCGACACCGTCGAGGTGCTCGAGAAAAACCAGGTCAAGACTGCCTGCGCCAAAGGATTGAACTGCTGCGGAATGCCCGCGTGGGAGCACGGCGATATCGAAGGCCTCCGAAAGATGGCGAAGAACAATATCGAAAAGCTGCTTCCGTACGTCGAGAATGGCGCGAAAGTGCTGGCGATAAATCCGACGTGCGCGATGATGCTCCGGCGCGAATATCCGAGCCTCGTCGACATCGTCGACCGCGCCAATGCCGAAAAGATCGCCGGGGCAACGATGGATCCCGGCGAATACCTCTGGTCGATCCGCAATGAGGATCGCTTCTCGACCGACGTCAAATCGAAACCTGAAGGCAAGGTCGCCTACCACGCTCCGTGCCATCTGCGGGCGCAGGCGGTTGGATTCAAGGGCCGCGACCTGATCCGCAAGATACTTGGGGTCGTGCCGGTGACGACTATGGAATGTTGCGGCCACGACGGGACGTACGCGATGACCGTCGAAGGCTTCGAACCGTCGCAACGAATCGGCAAGAAAGCGTTCGCCGGGATGAAGCAGGACGCGGAGGCCGAAGTTTGGGCGACGGACTGCCCGCTGGCCGCGATCCAGTTCGAACAGCACGCCGGAAAGAAGCCGTTGCATCCGATGACGATCCTTGCGAAAGCCTATCGCGGCGAGGACTTTTAAGACCGCCACGAATTTCACCGATTTCACAAATGGCGAGACGGTCTTCCGGCGCCGGAGTTCGGGATTCTCCAACGGTTTTTGTGATTCTCAGTTCGGAATCTCGTTATCGGTGAAATCTGCGGCAAAAAACGGAAAACCCCTATGAAAATAGTTGAGCGAACCGACATTCTCGATTTTGTAACGTACGATGAACAGCGTGCCGCGATCCGCGAGTCGGCGATGCGCGCGAAGGACGCGCGTCGGATTCACTGCGGCGAAAACCTGACATTCCTCTTCGAGAATACGGAGACCGTCCGTTATCAGGTGCTCGAGATGGTCCGTGCCGAACGGATCGTGCGCGAGGCAGACATCCAACACGAACTCGACACCTACAACGAATTGATCGGCGGTCCGGGTGAGATATGCGCGACGCTTTTGATCGAGATCACGGACGTCGCCGAGAGAACCGCGAAGCTCGCCGAATGGGTCGGACTTCCCGACTGCATCTATCTCAGGCTCGACGACGGCTCGCGCGCCTATGCGCGGCCCGATGTCCGCCAAAACGAAGATTCCAAGATCAGTTCGGTCCAGTTCCTGAAGTTCGATTGCGGAAAAGCGAAGCCCGTCGCGGTTGGCGCCGACCATCCGGCGATCGCCATCGAACGCGAGTTGACGGAAAACACAAAGGCCGCGCTCGCGCGCGACCTGGAATTGAACGATCAGTTGATAATTGAAAATTGAAAACTGATACTTTCCTTTTTCAACTATCAACTCTCAATTTTCAATTGCTCCTCAGTTGATCCGGACAGTCCGGACGATCTCCCCGAGGAAGCTTTCACCGTCCTTCAATTCCAGCCCGAAATTCGACGCGATCGTCTGGCCGATATCCGACAGGCTCTGGCGAGTTCCGAGGTCGATGCCGGCCCTTGCGTTCTTTCCATATACCAGTAGCGGCGCGTATTCCCGAGTGTGGTCGGAACCCGGCATCGACGGATCATTGCCGTGATCGGCGGTCAGGATCAACAGATCGTCGTCGCGCATCGCGTCGATGATCTCCGGCAGGCGCGCGTCGAACGATTCGAGCGCGCGGGCGTATCCTTCGACGTCGCGGCGGTGCCCGTAGAGCATATCGAAATCGACCAGGTTCGAGAAGACCAGTCCGCGGGTGTCGGCCGCGAGCGCGGAAATCGTGACGTTCACGACCTGTTCGTTGTTCTTGGCCGACAACTCCTGCGTGACGCCGATCGAATCGTAGATCGACGCGATCTTTCCGATGCAGACGACGTCGAGTCCATTGTCCTTGAGAAGCGGCAGAAGATTGTCCGGCGGCGGCGGGACCGCATAATCGTGCCGGTTCTCCGTCCGCTTGAAGTCCGCCGCGTTCGATCCGAGAAACGGTCGCGCGATAACGCGCCCGACCTTGTCGTCGCCGTCGAGGATCTTGCGCGCGATCTCGCAGATCTCGTAAAGACGGTCGATCGGGATGATCTCCTCGTGCGCCGCGATCTGGAAGACCGAATCGGCCGATGTGTAAACGATCGGCTTTCCGGTTCGCATATGTTCCTCGCCGAGTTCCTTGATAATCTCGGTTCCGCTCGCCGGTATGTTGCCAAGAATTCCCGGGACCGATGCCTTCGCGACGAACTCCTCGATTATCCGCGGCGGAAATCCGTTCGGAAAGGTCGGAAACGCGCGCTTGAGAATGATCCCCGCCATTTCCCAATGCCCGGTCGTCGTGTCCTTGCCGTTTGATTTCAAGGTACATTTGCCGAAACTTCCAGTGGGCGCGGCGTCCGGCTCAAGGTTTGCGAGCGGGCGTATGTTTCCGAGACCGAGTTTTCGCAGATTGGGCACGTCGAGCGGCCGCGAAGCGAAGATATGCCCGAGCGTGTCGCTTCCGGCATCGCCCCAATCCGCTGCGTCGGGCATTTCACCGATCCCCGCGCTGTCGAGGACCATCAAAACGATCCGTTTGAATTTCGAAGACATACGGGCATTTTCGCATTTGCGATCGATGGTTTTCAATCCTGAAGCGATGCTCCGGGATTCCAAGCTTCGCATTCCAAGATTCCGGCACCGGGCATCGCAGCTGAAATCTCGTTCTGGAATCTTGAATCTGGAATGAGTAGGTTGTAATCACTTCGCCGCGACATATCCTTCGCGGGCGCGGACGATGGCGCCGGGAGGGCCGCCGCGGATTTCGACGCGGATCGAGCGATACGCGCCGTCGCGCTTTTCGTTGGTCGAATAATACCCGAGCGAGTACTTCGTTCCGATCTCGTCCGCGATCGATCGGAAAGCCTCCCTGGTTTCGGACAGATCCGCAGCGGGAAACACCTTGCCGCCCGAACGTGACGCCAGTTCTCTGAGTTCTTTCGCCGCCAGTTCGTAGAGTCCCTTGCTGATCTCGAGCCGCTCAAAATCGCCGAGCTTGCAGAAATCGTAAGTCTTCTCGACCTTCGAACTTGGGTAGTAGGTACGATAGAAGCGGCGGATCTGCGACGACGACAGGCGGGTCGCGATTTGGCAGTTCCCGGTCAGATTCTCTTCGAAATAGTCCCGCGTATTGATCTCGATGAAGTAACCGATTATCCCCCGCGACTCTAATTCGTTGCGCGCGCCGGCGTACTCGGAAACGCTGATCGAATCGACCCCGTCGGTCAGCGCAACGACCGCGCGCCGCCCCCGAAGGTCCGGCTTGGGCTTATCGGCGAAGATCCTGGTCGCGACATCCGAAAGACTGTCGTAAAATGGCGTGCTGTTGCTGGTTTGAACCGAATCGAGCGCCTTTGTGAGCGCGGCGCGATCGGCCGTCAAAGGCGAAACTATCTCGCTCACGGCATAGGCGGCTTCGGCCGAACGTTCGGTACGGTAGGCGATAATCGCTACCCGGTCGCCCGTTCGAAGCGAACTGATGAATTCGAACGCGGCGCGCCGGATGAGCGCGAGATCGGCCCGTGTCGAGCCTGATGTATCGAGCAGTAATGCGACCTCGAACGGCGCCGTCGTCGGCCCGAATTCCGTCACTTCCTGCTGCTTTCCGTCTTCGTAGACAACGAAATTCGATCTCTTAAGGTTCAGTATCGGCTTCCCCAGCTTGTCGGTCACGACGACCGGAACTTCGATCAGTTGCGTATCGACACGGATCGTCTCGTCATCGGTTTGCGCCGATGCAACAACGGTCATCGCGGTAATCATCAGAAGCCTCTGAATCCAGGATTTGGCCAATTTGTTCGACATCGTCGGTGAACTACTCCAACAGAGTGAATGTTAACTCAATTTGAAATCAAACACGGAGTCTGTTCCGCAGATTTCCGAACTTGTGCTATTCTGCAATGAAATGGGAATCTTAAGATTTTCGCATTCTGAGACGGTTAGGTCGAAGGTGCGCTTTTTGGATTTTCGTTAAGAAAATTTGGCCCTAATTTGGAGAACATAGTATATGAAACGAAATTGTCTTCGAGGCCTTGTAGGTCTTCTTGTTGTTATCTCCGTAATCTATTTCCAGTTCGGTTCAGGTCGCACATCGACGGTATTGGCGGACAACACTGCTCAGAGCATACCTTTCTCGCAGAACTGGACGAACAACGTTTTGACGACCAATGACAATTGGACGCCTGTTTTGGGTATTGAAGGTTATCTCGGCCAAGATATCACGACATTGACGGCGGTCGATCCGCAGACGCTGCTCACGACGAGCGCTTTGCCGAACGATCTGGATCTGATCGCAAACCAGACGAGCCCGAACACCCTTACATCAGGTGGGGTGGCCGAATTCGACACGTTGGCCGATCCGGTGGTCGCGCTTCAGGGTTCCGGAACTGCGGATGCGCCGTATCTGATCATTTACCTGAATACCACCGGGCAGTCGAACATAAATGTCGCCTACAACTTGCGTGATGTTGACGGTTCGGCGGACAACTCGATCCAACCGGTCGCGCTTCAGTACCGGGTCGGGAATACGGGAAATTTCACGAACATTCCTTCGGCCTTTGTTGCCGACGCGTCGGGAGGCCCGAGCACCGCGACCCTTGTGACACCGGTCAGCGCAACATTGCCCAGCGAATGCAACAACCAAGCGCTGGTGCAGGTCAGGATCATTACGTCGAACGCTGCCGGAAGCGATGAATGGATCGGGGTTGACGACATCAACATCACGGCCTCCACTGCGGCGCCGGCTCAACACGTCGTGGACTTCAACGGCGACGGCAGATCGGATTTCGCGGTCGTCCGCAACGTCGGCGGCGGAGCCAACGGGCAGGTTCGCTGGTTCATTAACTATGCCGGCACCGCCACTACCGTCGCGTCTGACTGGGGGCTTGCATCCGACAACTTCACGCCTGAAGATTTCGACGGCGACAACAAGACCGATATCGCGATCTGGCGACCCATCGGAACCGGTCAGCCGACGGGCAACGCGTTCTTCTACATCCTTCAAAGCCAGACGAATACGGTTCGCATCGAAGATTTCGGCCAGGTTGGCGACAACCCGACGGTGATTGGCGACTACAACGGCGACGGCAAGGCTGACGTGGCCGTTTATCGGCCCGGCGCGACGGCTGGAGCGCAGAGCTTTTGGTTCTTCCGGACGACAGCTGGCGGACCGATCTCGTACCAGGCGTGGGGCTCGAATGGTGATTTCCCCGTTCCGGGAGACTTCGATGGCGACGGCAAGAACGATTTCGTGATGCAGCGGAACAACGGTGGGGGCCAGGCGCGTTTCTGGATGCTACAGACGACCGCCGGGGTCGATAACAGCATCGTCTTCGGAACCCCGAGCGACAGCATCGTTCCGGGCGATTACGACGGCGACGGCAAGACGGATATCGCGGCCGTACGCAACGTTGGCGGCGCGCTCCACTGGTTCGTCAGGCCTAGTTCCACCGGAGTTATTTCGGCGGCCCCATACGCGATCTTCGGCCTCGCCGCATCGGATTTCCCGACTCAGGGCGACTACGACGGCGACGGCAAGACCGACGTCGCGATCTGGAGATCTTCGGGGACTTCGGCGTTCTGGTACAACGGATCGACGAGCGGACCGGTCGGCGTCCCGATCGGCTCGTCGGGCGACTACCCGGTCGCGAACTACAACGTGCACTGATCTTTGATCAAGCGAAAACAAGAAAGCCCGTGGATTCCGGATCCACGGGCTCTTTTCCATTAACGCAGCTTACGCGATACGATGACTTAACGGCTTTTCGCCGCGGACCGCACGAATTCTCACACATTATTCTGTGTTTTATTCGCGAAATTGCTGAAATCCGTGGCAGAAGTTTTCAAATGCGTAATCCGGCTTAAACAATTGACTATGTTCTACTTATCACCAGACACCAGATCGGCCCTCGTAGAAGGCGAGAGCGCCCCGCTTCGCCGCCCACAGCGCCAGCTGCGGGGAAGCGCGGGATTGCCGGATCGAGTCCTCGTAGAGGGCGAAAAGGGCGGGACCGTGATCAACAATCGATTGTTCAGCCGTGCCCGACTCCGCGGTTCGCATTCTGCCGCCCTCTACGAGGGCTCGATGCGTCTTTGCTGCCCGGCGTTTTCCCGCAGCTGGCGTTGCGCGCTACACGCTTCTGCCCTCTACGAGGGCTGACGCGAAATCTACATCCCGAGCTGAGCAGAAAAATTGAAAACGAGCCGTAAGTCGCCTAACAATGGCTACTAATGGCTGTAAGACAAATCTTAGTCCCAAATTACGCGATAAGATGACTTAACGGCTTTTCGCCACAGACCGCACGAATTCTCACACATTATTCCGTGTTTTGCTCGCGAAGCTCGTGACATCCGTGGCAGAATTCTTCAAATCCGTAATCCGGGATTATGGTCACGCAGCGTCAAACGATGCCGAGCTCTTTCAGACACCGCTTGATCCGGTCGAACGAATGCGCAATGTCGTTGTCGAGCCCGATCGAGAACCTGATCAATCCATCCGTCAGCCCCATCTCATCGCGCTCTTCCTGCGGGATCTCCGACGACGTGCTATGTCCAGGAGGCGAGAACAGAGTCTTGAAGTAACCGAGGCTGACCGCAAGATAACCGACCTTTTCCTCCTGCATCCGCGTCATCAGTTTGTTTGCGATCTCAAGTTCGCCGACATCGAGCGCGAGCATCCCCCCGAAACCGTATCCGGGGTTCATTATCGATCTCAGCAGTTCGTGTTGCGGATGTTCAGGAAGTCCCGGATAGTGAACCCGCAACCCGAGTTCCTTGAAGCCCTCTGCGACGAACTGAGCGTTCGCGCTGTGCTGCCGCATTCGAAGATGGAGCGAATGCAGATTCTTCAGAATGCTCGCGGCGCGCACCGAATCGAGGACCGCCCCGAGCAGCATCGCCGTTCCCGAAGTGATATCGGTCAACCGATGGACGAACTCGTCCGACGCGCAAACCGCTCCCGCGACGCAATCGCTCGTGCCGTTTATGAACTTCGTCATACTGTGGACGACGATATCGGCGCCGAGCCTGATCGGCGAAACGATGAGTGGGCTGAAGGTGTTGTCGACGACGAGTTTCGCGCCGCGCGAATGGGCAAGTTGGGCGAGCTTCGGGATGTCGGCGATCTCGAGCAATGGATTGCTGACGGTCTCGCAATAGACGACCCGCGTCCGATCGCTCATCGCGGCTTCGACCTCGGCAAGATCGCGGATATCGACGAACCTGACGGCGATTCCAAAGCGCGGGAGGATGTTCTTGAAAAGCGCGTAGGTTCCGCCGTAGATCGTATGCGCTGCGACGATCTCGTCGCCCACGCCGCACAACTGAAGGATCGTCGACGAAATCGCCGCCATTCCCGACGCGGCGACCTGCGCGGATTCGCTGTCCTCCATCCGCGCAAGAGCTTTGGAAAGATATTTGTTGGTCGGGTTCCAGTGCCGGGAATAAAGGAAACAGCCTTCGATCTCGTGTTCGAAGAGTTCCTCCATCCGCTCGGGCGTCATAAAAGTGAACGTCGAGGAATCGGTGATCGACGGATTGACATCGCCGAATTCACCGAATACGAGATAATCCTGAATTCTGCTGCTTGGATCGAACATAAGCCACCTCGTGCAAACACATGCATAGTGCAAAGTGCAGAACGCATAGTGCACAGTGCAAAACGCAAAGTCAGGCAGTATGCCTCAACGCATTGCAAGAATCAGAAGTGCATACCGGCGCTGCACTCCGCACTTTGCCCTGCCCTACTATTCCACTTTTTCACTTCTCGGCGTCGGATTCCGTGACGGCAATCACCGGGCAAGAGGCTTTTTCGATGAGTTCGTGAATATGCCGTTCGTTGCGTCCCGCGACGATCAGATCTGCAGTCGCGGAGATATCCAGAATCGCCGCGAAGACGTCCTTCGCGGATCGGGACTCGATCCGCGGATCCGACGGCGCGACCGGTTCCGACGCACCCTCGTCGACGGCGATGATCCGGGCACCGTGCCGATCCGCGAGATCAAGCGCAAATGCGATCGCCGCAGTGTCTGAGAGACGGCAGACCATCGTGCTTATCTCCCCGGAACTTTCCGCGCTCACGGCCGGCCCGACCGTCAGAACAGGCACACTGACATCGCCGAGAACCGTCGTCGCCACCGAACCGAACCGCAGACGTCCAACGCCCCCGCGGCCGTGTGTCCCGAGAGCGACCAGAACGGTTTTCGTCTTGCTTATCGTCTCGAGGATCGCCGCCGACGGCGAATCCTCGACAACCACCGGATCGAAAGCCGAATCCGCCGGCAGATTTTCGCCTGCGAATGCCGCGATCTGCGCGAGGTTGAAATCCTCGGTCCGCTTCTCTTCGAAAAGCAATGCTTCAAGTTGAGACTCCGTGAAATACGGCGGAAGATCGGGCTCGACGGCATGGATGACCCGAAGCCGGGCGCCTCCCGCGTCCGAGATCGTGCCCGCGTATCGGAGCGCGGTCGCAGATTGAGGGCTGAAATCCGTCGCGCAAACGACCGTCGGCGTCTCGGGCACGCTCTCCGGCTCGGAATGTTTCTTCCGCTCGCTGAGATAGAACAGGACCGGAACCGCCATCCGCGAAAGCAGCAGCGAGGCGACCTCGCCGGCCATCAGCGAGATCGCGAGGCCCTGGAAGATCGGGTCGGCAAGCATCACCGCCGAACCCACGATAACTGCCGCCGCGGTCAGGAGCATCGGCCGGAAGCGGACCGCACCCGCGTCGACGACCGCGTCAACGAGAGACATCCCATGCTTCATCCGGAGTTCGACGAAATCGACGAGTATGATCGAGTTCCGCACGACGATGCCGGCCCCGGCGATGAATCCGATCATCGATGTCGCGGTGAAGAACGCTCCCATCAAGGCGTGCGCCGGCAGGATCCCGACGAGCGAGAACGGGATCGCTGCCATAATTGTGAGCGGTGTCTTGAATGACTGGAACCAGCCGACGACGAGGATGTAGATCAGAACCATCACGACCGCGAACGCGAGTCCGAGATCCCGAAACACCTCGTACGTGATATGCCATTCGCCGTCCCATTTCATCGCGAACTTGTCCGTCAGGAAGGGTTGCGCGGCGACATACCGCTCGAGCGCATAGCCTTCCGGCAGTTTCATCGCCTCGATCGCGTCATTGAGGCCGAGGATCGCGTAGACCGGACTTTCGACCGATCCGGCGACGTCGGCGGTGACATAAACGACGGGCATCAAATTCTTGTGATAAATGCTCTTCTCGGCTTTGACCTCCTTGATCTCGACAAGTTCGCTGATCGGCACGAGATTCCCTTTTGAACCCGCGACCTTGATCTGCTGCAGATCCGCGAGGCTCGATCGCTCGGCCTTTGGCAGACGCAGGTTGATGACCGCGTCCTCCTTCTCGCTCGGAATATGGAGCAGTCCGACATTCGCGCCTTCAAGCGCGAGCCGCAGCGTCGCCGCGATCTGCTCGGCCGAAACGCCGTTGATCGCCGCCTTTTCCTTGTCGACCGAGACATTGAACTTCGGCTGATCGTCCTCGACATACCAATCGACATCGACGACGCCGTCGGTGCGGTCGAGAATGTCTCGGACGCCGCGTGCGATCTCGATCTGGCGTTCGTAGTTCGGGCCGTAAACCTCGGCGACGATCGTCTGAAGCACCGGCGGACCGGGCGGCACTTCGGCGACCTTGATCCGGGCGCCGTATTTGAGTGCGATCTTCTGCAATTCGGGGCGAACGCGTTTGGCGATATCGTGGCTTTGCTCGTCGCGCTCGCTCTTATCGAGCAGATTGACCTGGATGTCGGCGACATTCGGGCCACGGCGCAGGAAGTAATGGCGCACGAGGCCGTTGAAATTGTATGGCGACGCGGTGCCGACGTACATCTGGTAATCGACCACCTCGGGCACGGCGCCGACGGAGGCGGCGAGTTCGCGTGTCACGGCCGCCGTTTGCTCGAGCGTCGATCCCTCGGGCATATCGACTATCACCTGAAATTCGCTCTTGTTGTCGAAGGGCAGCATCTTCACCTTGACGAACTTCAGCGCGACAAGCGACATCGAGCCGAGAAGCAGCACGACGACGCCGGTCAGGAACGTCCAGCGCCAAAGCGGGCGGACGATGATCGCGGTCATTACTTTTCGGTACAGTCGGGTCGTGAATCCTTCGTCGCCGTGTTCGTGCGTCGTGTCCCGTTTCAGCAGTTTGAGCGCCGCCCAGGGCGTGACCACGAACGCGACGAGCATCGAAAAGACCATCGCCGCCGACGCGCCGACCGGTATCGGCCGCATATACGGTCCCATCAGACCGCTGACGAACGCCATCGGCAGGATCGCCGCGATGACCGCGAACGTTGCGAGGATCGTCGGATTTCCGACCTCGTCGACGGCATCGACGGCGATCGCGATCAGCGAGCGGCCCTTGTTTTCCGGAAGCGCGTAATGACGGGTCATGTTCTCGACCACGACGATCGCGTCATCGACGAGGATGCCGATCGAAAATATCAAAGCGAACAGCGTGATGCGGTTCAGCGTGTACCCGTAGAGATAGAAGACCGTGAGAGTCAGCGCCAACGTCACCGGGATCGCGGTCGCGACGATTCCCGCCTCGCGGAGCCCGAGCGCGAGAAGGATCAGCGCCGAGACCGACGCGATCGCGATCATCATATGAAGAAGCAGTTCGTTAGACTTTTCAGCCGCCGTTTCGCCGTAGTTTCGGGTCGTCGATACCTTGACGTTGCTCGGGACCAGCGAACCTTTGAGCGATTCGACCTTCTCGAGAATGCGGTGCGCGATGTCGATCGCGTTCGTTCCCTTGCGTTTCGAAACGGCGATCGTGACCGCCGGTTCGATCCCGGCGGCCGTTCTTTCACGCTCGCCGGCGCCGTGCCCGAACATCACGTAATCGACCGGCTCTTCCGGGCCGTCGACGATCCGGGCGACATCGCGCAGATAGACCGGCCGGTCGCCGAAAACGCCGACGACGACGTTGCCGACGTCTTCGGCCGAGGTCAGAAAACTGCCGGTCTCGACGAGCGATTCGCGATTCTGCTCGGCGAACGATCCCGCCGGAAGCTGTTGGTTCGCGCCGCCGATCATCGGCAAGATCGCCGCCGGCGCGATCCCGCGCGAGGACATTTTCGCTTCGTCGAGAAGCACGCGGAGCTGACGCCTCTGGCCTCCGATGATCTTGATCTCCGAAACGTCGTTGATCTCCTTTATCTGGTCGGTCATCTGCGCGGCGATTCGTCGCAGGGCAAAATGATCGGCCGAGGCGCTTGAAAGCGTCAGGGCAAGGATCGGAACGTCGTCGATCGAGCGCGGTTTGACGAGTGGCGGCGAGGCGCCGGGCGGGATCAGATCGAGGTTCGCGAAAAGCTTCTGGTTGAGCCTGACGATCGCGTCCTCTTCATTTTGGCCGACCTTGAACCGCACGATCGCCATCGACATCCCAGGCGACGACGTCGAATAGATGCACTCGACGCCGGGGATCTCCCAAAGGAGTTTCTCCATCGGTTTGGTGACGCGTTCGGCGACTTCCTCCGGCGACGATCCGGGAAGCTGGACCATCACATCGACCATCGGGACGATGATCTGCGGCTCTTCCTCGCGCGGCAGCATCAGCACCGCGCCGACCCCGAGCAGGACCGAGGCCGCGACGATCAGCGGCGTGAGTTTCGATTTGATGAACGCGCCGGCAAGGCGGCCGGCAAATCCTGTCGATCTCGAATTTTGATCGGCTTCATTGTCAAGCATTTCTGTCACTTACATCGCTCGGCCACAGCCGGCTTTGAGATCCCGTTTCACCTGACTATCGCGCCGTCGGTGACCCGTTTCGAACCGGACGCGACGAATTCGTCGCCCTCGGACAAACCCGAGAGAATTTCGACCCGACCTTCAGAGGTCTTGCCGACGGTCACGATCCGGAATTGCGCGATTCCGTCGCTGCCGACGACGAATACGCCCGAGAGCTGGCCGCGCTCGACGATCGCCTCTCCCGGCACCGTGATCGCGTCTTTCTGCGAGGTCGGAAAGCGCGCCAGGCCGTAAAGCCCCGTTTTCAGAAGCGGGTTCGCCGGCAGATCGATTTTGACCGTGTAGCTGCGGCTGGCCGCATCTGCCGACGGCAGGATCTCGGCGACCGTACCCTGGATCTCGGCGTCGCCGATCGAGTCGATCCTGACCTGCACGCGATTCCCGACCCGGACCAACCGCGAACGCGATTCTTCGACCGCCGCCTCGAGCCTGTAGAGCGAACTGTCCTCAATCGAGAGCAAAGGCATTCCGGGCGAGGCGACCGCTCCGGATTCGGCGTGTTTCTTGACGATCACGCCCGAAACTGGTGATGCGATCCGCGAGTAGCTCTCGTAAACCCGCGTTCCCGCTATTTCGGCCTTGGCCTGATCGATCCGCGCGTTGACCTGCTTCTTTTTCGAAATGATCGTTTCGACATTGGCCTTCGCCCGTTCCAACTCCGAGCGCGCCGACTTGAGCCTTGAATCGGCTTCGTCGAGTTCCTGCGCGCTGGCGGACCGACGGTCGTAGAGTTCCTTGATCCGGCCGTATGTTTTTTCGGCGAGCGTTCGGTTCGATTCGGCGGTCCTGACGCCGGCATTCGCGGCAACGACCGACTTGTCGATCTCAATGATCGCGGCCTGCGCCTCTTTCAGTCCGGCCTCGGCACGCTGCCTTTGTGTCTGGCTTTCGCGGTTGTCGATCTCGACCAGCGTCTGGCCGCGCGTTACGGTGTCGCCCTCCGAAACCGGGAAGGCGACGATGCGTCCCATCATATTCGCCGAGACATCGGTCGTTTTCGATGCCTTCACGGTTCCGGTCGCTTCGTAGAAATCCTCGATCGAAGACTTCGTCACCTTCTCGACGGAAACGTCCCGGACCTCCGTCGCCGGCTTCGTGTTCGACGGCTCTTCGCGTTTTCCGCATCCGTTTGTCATCGCGGCCACGGCGAACATCCCGATCAAAATTGCGTTTCTCATTGTCTTCGTACCTTTCATTTCAATCCGCGCCAGATAATCAGAATTCCCCGATTCGGTCGGCGGTCATGCGGCCCGTGACGAGCAGCACGGACGCATAGGCGACACAGTACTGATAGCGCGCCACGAGCAGATTGTGCCTCGCGCGGACAAGCGCCGCTTCGGCGCGAATAACTTCATTGAACGTCGTCAATCCATACTTGTACCTGTCCTGCACGATGCGCAACGCCTCGGTCGCCTGTTCGATGGCCTTGACCGAGACCCGGATCCGCGCGCGCGAGGTCGTAAACTCTTGCTCGGCGCGTATTACCTCGAGCCTGATCTGATCGGCCAATGCTTCGGATTCGCTCTGAGCGATGACCTCGGCAGTCGCGGCTTGTTCGATCCGCGATTTTCGCCCGGCATCGAAGAGTGTGTACGTGAGACTGATACCGACCGTATAATCCGTGCTTCCGTTCACAACATAAGGCGAGCTGTAGCCAAAACTTCCGAAAGCGCCGACCGACGGCAGTCTTTGGTCGCGCACGGCCCGCGTTCCGGTGCGGGCCGTTTCGACGGCGAGTTTCGAGCGCTTGAGATCCGGCCGATTCTCGAACGCGGCCCGCAGCAGATCGGCACGCGGGTCAACATCAAAGAGGCGTTCCCGGATGTCGTTCGTAAGTTCGAATTCGCGTTCCGGAGTTTCTCCGAGGGCGATATTGAGCGCGGCGACCGCCGTGACGACGTCGCTTTCGGCCTCGAGCCTCAGTTGGCGGGCGTTCGCGGTCTCGACCTCGGCAGAGAGAAAATCGGCATCGGTCGTCATTCCGACCTCGGCCATATCCTTCGCTTTTTTCGAATTCGCCTCGGCAGAACGGACCGCTTCCGCGCTGACATTCAGCATCTCTTTGGCGAGAACAACGGTAAAATAGTCGCGAACGATGTCGAACCGAAGCTTCTGGCGAAGCGACTCGGCCTGCAATTCGGCCCGCGTCTGTTCGACCTCGGCGCGTTTGACCCTCGAACGGGTCTGCCGCTGATCGAATATCGGCTGCTGAAAGTTCAACGCGGTTCGCAGATTGAGAAGTCCCGACGGCCGGTTGAGCGAGCGGAGCGCGAAATCGGATGTCCGGAATCGTCCCTGTTCGAGCCGCGAACCGAAGACGAAGACCGGATTGTTCGAGAAGACCGCATTCTGTGAGAACTGCACCGTTGGCCGCAGCCCCGTTCTGGCCTCGTCGACAGCGAGGCCCGCGATCTTCACGGCCGTTTCGACGATCCGAGTTCGCGGGTCGCGATCGAGCGCCTTTTCAACCGCCGCCTCCACCGAAAGTTTAGGCGGGAAAACGCTCTGCGCGAACGCGCTCCCGGTCAACATCAGCGTTGCGGCGATCGCAAACACCAGTTTTCGGTTCGGGGAAAGCATCGTGGCATCCTCCCAAGGGTTCAGTTTTCCCGAAATCCGAGTTTGCGGAGGATCGTCATCATCGGACACCATTTCGTGAATGCCGACTGGAAAAGATTGAGCCCGACGAACGCCGTGAACAGGAAGAAGTACGGGCTGACGTAAACACCGAGCGCGACGCTCAGAATGATAAAGAAGCCGGCGACGGCGTGGAGCATATTGTCGACTGTCATTGTTTCACCTCGTAGAGTTAACTACATAACCATATAGTGATATATTTACGATACGCCTTGGAGCGTCGGGTGTCAAGCGGACCGGTCGCTACTCGGAAAGGAGTTTTTCGATGTCAGATCTTAGTGTCGATTCCAGGACTATGCCGGTGTATGTTTTTGCGAGTGAGCCGTTCTTGTCGTAGAGGAAGGTGGTCGGAAGCACCTCGGCCAACTTGTCGTTCGGATCGTTTCCAGGAGTGACGATGATGTAAGGAACCGAATATTGCTGGACGAACGCCGGGACCTTGCCGAGGTCCTGGTCGACGGTGACGCCGACGAATTCGACCCCGCGCGGCGTCATTTCGTTCGCGACACGCACCAGTCCCGGGGTCTCGAAACGGCACGGCCCGCACCAGGTCGCCCAGTAGTTTATGACGATCACCTTGCCGCGGTGCTGGCCGAAGTTCCAATCGCGCCCGTCGAGCGCCCGGAACGTAAAATCGTTCGTCGAAGTCCGCGCATCGGGCGATCTCGGCCCGAACTGCCACCATGACGCGGGAGCCCAGAAATACAGGATAGCAACGCCGACCGCCAAGGTTATCGCCCACTCGATCAGACTGCGTTTGAGCGATTTTTGTTTTCCGTCGTCCTTTTCCATAAAACGTAGCGCTCGCGGTTTCGCGGATTTCTACGGCCTCGAGCCGGTTCCGGACTCGATGCGGAATCCAAGCTTCGAGATCGGTCATCGCCCCGGGGCCGAACGGCATCTGGTCGTTTGAACCGGGATTACGCAATAAAGGCGAATCTTTATGATTGTCGCCGTTGCGATCTTTGCGGGCTTCGCGCGGGGAACCGGCATCAACTCGCCAAACAGGCATTTTCGCACGCAAAGACCGCAAAGGGTACGTCAGCCAGTCCGAAACTCCTCAAGAATCCGCGATGGAAATCCTAACGCGCAGTTTGGGTTGAATAGCCAGCCCAGAATTACCTCGAACGCGTCGCGCGAGGAAACGTCCGAGGCGAATCGAAGCAAACCTCGGGCTTTGACCGAATCCGTCTTTTCTTTGTACGGTTCTATTCTTTCGGAGGCACCCCCGCCTCTTGGTCCTCGTTCGGACGCCGAAACTCGACGTCGCAGGAATTGCGCATTCAGGTGCTGACGCCGAGCTTCGGCAAGATCACAAGCTGCATCAACAGCCAAAAGAAGAAAAAGCCGATTATCCAATAGAGATCGTTCATAACATCCTCAGCTAAGCATCAAAAAATGACTGCAACCGCGCGCACGAGACGGCGGTGCGGATCAGAAAGGCCGTCCGCCGCGGCCGCGGCCGCCACCCGGCCCTCCGCCGCCCGACCCGCAACGCTGAAATGCCGGCAAATGATTTTGTTCCGAGGCCCGCTGCAGTTCGCGATAGACCATCAGGATGTCCTCGCGCGTCGTTGATTTGAAGAGACGCGTGTACAGGTCGCGGTTCGCGATCTCGGCATCGGCCCCGGCTTTACAGGCAGCGCCGACGGTCTCGAACCGAGGGGTCTCGCTGATCCACTTGTTTTCGGGAACCGTTACCCCGTATGTCCTCATCAGAACCTTTAGGCGATCCGCGTGACGCGCCTCTGCCTGCTGTATATTGATGAACGGACGCGGATTCTTGAAGTCCTTGTTGATCCGGTCGTAGGTTGCCCAAGCCAAGTACTCGTCATTGAGAGCGAGCAAAAGTCCGTTGACCTCTTCCTTCTTCAAGTCGCCTTTGTACGCCGCAAAATCAAAATCACAGATTCTGCATTCATTCGGGTTAGTCTTCGCCGCTTCCGGCGTCGGCGTCGGTGCCGGAATCGCTGGTGGCGCATCGTTGCCCGATTGCAGGTTCGGCGTCTGAGCCGTCCCGCATCCGAAAGAAAAAACCATCGTCACGATTAGTATCAGAGTTCTCATTTCCCCTCCACATCATGCATCGCCCGTTTTGAGCGACGCGAAAAGACTATGATCTGGCGCACGCGGTTGCCGAGACCTCGGACTCGAGCCCGGCCTCGAGCCAAGCCTGCGTTCCCCCCGTGACGTTGCATATCTTCTCGAAACCGGCGTTTTCGAGAATGCTTGTTCCGAGAGACGATCTGTATCCGCTCTGGCAGATAACATACGTCGGGAGTTTCGGGTCGAGTCGGTCGATCTCCTTATCGAGCCGGTCGAGCGGGATGTTGATCGTCCCGACGGCGTGGCCGTTCGCGTGTTCGGCGGGTCGCCGCACGTCGATGAATTGCGTTCCCGATTCCCTTACGCGCGCGGCGACGGCCGCGACCGTGATCTGTTCGATCGAACGGGTCCGGCCCTTGAAATCCCCTATGAGCATGAATCCAGCGACCGACTCGTGGCCGACGCGGGCGAGCCGCATGAACGCCTCGTCGACCTGTTCCGCGGTCTGCGCGACGATGGCGAGCTTCGTTCCGATCGGGATCATCGTTCCGGCCCACGACGCGAACTGCCCGCCGAGCCCGATGTTGACAGAATTCGGCAAGTGCCTCGCGCCATATTCGAAGTTCTTGCGGACATCGATGACGACGCCGTCGAAATCCGAGATCTCTTCGGAAGTCATCGCAACCGGACGCGGAAGTTCGGCCAGCGAACGCGATCCTTCGAGGTTCTTCGCCGCGCTGCGCGGAAAGTACATCGGCACCTCGGGCTGATCTGCCGCGACGATCCGCACGAACTCGTCCTTTGTCATCGGCTGCAACGCATAGTTGAACTGCCGCTGGTTCCCAAGCGTCGACCAAGTCTCCTTCGAAAGCGATTTTCCGCACAGCGAACCCGCGCCGTGCGCCGGATAGACCTCGGTCTCGTCCGGGTATTTCAAGAGCTTGTCGTGGAGCGAATCATAGAGCATCGACGCCATCTGTTCGGCGGTAAATCCTTTCGACCCGACGAGATCCGGCCGTCCGACATCGCCTATGAACAGCGTGTCGCCTGTGAACATACGAAGCGGTTCCCCCGGATACTCGGCAATGACGGTGATTCCCTCGGGCGTATGTCCCGGTGTTTCGAGAAAGGTCAGTCTGATCTCTCCGACCGATAGCGTGTCGCCGTCCGCGACCTTGAGCGTCGGAAACGAAGTGTTGGCGCGCCGGCCGTAGACGATCTCGGCCCCCGTGCGCCCGGCGAGTTCAAGATGCCCCGAAACGAAATCGGCGTGCGAGTGCGTCTCAATGACGTATTTGATCCGTTGGCCGTTCGACTCTGCCTCGTCAAGATACTGCTGGACATCGCGCTGCGGATCGATGATGGCCGCCTCGCCGCCGGAACCGATGTAGTACGACGCGTGCGCCAGACAACCGAGATAGAACTGCTTGAATTTCATATAACACCCCTTATGCCATTTTGGATTTTGGATTTCGATTTTGGATTTGTCGGACGCCCTAGCCTGAAACTCGTTTCCGGGATCTAAGACATCAAAGATCTAAAAGCCGAAATCCGGATTTGCGTTCTTCACGACGAGGAAGAGCGCGATTCCGATAACGAGCAGCGCGAATGCGCGCTGGAGCTTGACCGCCGCCAACCGATGGGAAAGGATCGTCCCGACGATCGTGCCGGCAAGCGCGATCGCAAGAACCGCGAGCGTCATCGCGATATTGATCTCCATCTGCGCCAGATGACCGACGAATCCGGCGGCCGAATTCATCGCGATCACGACGAGCGACGTGCCGATCGCCGGCTTCATCGCCAAACCGCCGAAAAACACGAGCGCGGGAACGATCAGAAAACCCCCGCCGACTCCGAGAAAACCGGTCAGCAATCCGACGCCGAATCCCGCCGCGAGCGATTTCGATCGGCTCACGCCGCGGCTCTCACTCGCCACGTTCCGACGCCGCCAGAGCATCGCGAATGCGACGACGAACATCAGCGCCGCGAAGATCAGAAGCAGCGTCGATGACGACACGAGCCGCGTCAACGGCGAACCGGCGATCGCGCCGACGATTCCCGCCGACCCGAAAAGAAGACCGGACGACCGGTCGACGTTATCGCGCCGGTGATGAAGGTAGGCGCCGAATGCGCTTGTCGCGCCGACGACCGCGAGCGACATCCCGACCGCTTCGTGGGGACCGATCCCCAGGAAATAAACGAGGATCGGAACAGTCAGGATCGAGCCGCCGCCGCCGATCAATCCGAGTGAAAGGCCGATCGCCGCGCTCAATATCAATCCCGTCAAAAACAACATCTCAGATTCTCTTGGGACCGGGCGCGAACGTAATCAGCAAACCACCCCCGTTGTTTGCGATCTTTCGCGCCCGGCCGCGCGCTAGTTCGTCGGATTCTCCGAACGAACCGCGCGATTCCAAGGCATACGTGCCAACAGCATCGCCATTCCGCACCAGTCTGTCGCGCCCGCGAACGCGAGCCCGGCACCGACGAATCCGGCGAGCAGCGCAAAGTGCGAGCTCACCAGGTATGTTAGCGCGATGCTCACGACAATGATCATTCCGGCAGCGAAACGCACTTGCCGCTCGAGCGACCAAGGCGCGCGTTCATCGCGTTCGAGCGGAAGATCTTCGCTCTTCCAAGCCTCGATGCCGCCGCGGACATTGACGACGTTTTGAAATCCGAGCGCCCGCAAACGTTGCTGCGCTTCGGAAGAACGCCTTCCCGACCGGCACATCACATAAACCGTGTGCGTGTGATCAAGTTCGGTATGCCGTCTTTCAATTTCTCTCAGCGGCACAAGTTTCGCGCCGCTCACGCGACCGCCGGCAAACTCCGCCTGTTCGCGGACATCCACCAGCGTCGTTCCTTCCTTGCCGAGTTCCTCGCGAAGTCCGAGGACTGTACATTCGCTCATCAAATTCCCTCCCTATGTTCGATTTCGTTATTGCTTTCAACTGAAACTCGCGACCTGGTTGCGCAGGCGTTCTTCGATCGAATTGCAAACAACCTCACAAAGCGTCGAGATGCTTGGGTCGGCGATCGAATAAATGACGGTGTTCCCCTTCTGTTCGCGCGAAACCAACCCGCCGGTCTGCAGGATCTTCAGGTGTTTCGACACGTTCGGCTGACTTGTGTTGCACAGTTCGGTCAGCTCGCCGACGTTTTTCTCGCCTTCCTGCAGAATCTGCAGGATGCGGAGCCGAAGCGGTTCCGACATTATCTTGAACCGGTTGGCAACCAGGTTCAGCGCATCGTCGCTCAAGATCTTCTCAGCCATGATACATAAGTGTATGCGAACATAGTTATACTTGTCCAGTCAACCGGCGCGGTTTTTCGAATGTCGCGAATTTC
>CAZARD010000017.1:0-9995 GCA_964487505.1 uncultured Blastocatellaceae bacterium
CTGAGATCGTGGATCGCGCGCGCGACGAGTTCCTTTCCGGTTCCGCTTTCGCCGGTCACGAGCACCGTCGATTGGACTTCCGCCACCGTCTCGATCATTTGATAGACAGCCTGCATTTTGTCGGAAGCGCCAATGATGTTGCGGACCGAACCGCGCTCGCGCTGGGCGCGCTTGAAGGCCCGGTTCTCGTGGATCAGCGCTTGCTTTTCGACGGCCTTCTTGACAATAACTTTCAGTTCTTCGACGTCGAATGGCTTTTGAATGAAATCGTCGGCGCCGAGCTTGAAGGCCTCGCGCGCAGTATCGACAGTCGCGAACGCGGTCATCAATACGAATCCGACGTCCGGCAGCGCCTCGCGGACAGCGTTCAGGAGCTCAATGCCGTCCATATCCGGCATCTTGACGTCGGAGACGATGACGTCGGCGGCTTCGTCCTCGAGCATATATAGCGCCTCGCGGCCGTTCATCGCGGTGCGCACGCTGTGCCCGTCGGTTTCGAAGACCAGTTTCAGTAGCTGACGGTAACTTTGCTCGTCATCGACAATCAACAAATTTGCCATAGGAGTGTCTGCTTTCGAAATGGATGGAGAACGGCCGCGGTAACCGTTGCAGTCCCATTCTGACAGAAATGCATCCGCGTTTTCAAGATTTATGTTTGGGCGGGAGTGCTACTCCTTAATGTTCAGAAAACCCTGAAGGCGCGACGATTTGAATTCACGCCCTTCTGACTCCTCGTTGATCGACGGTGCCGTTTCGACCGGAAGTTCGATCGTGATCGCCGTGCCCTCGCCCTGACGGCTGCGGACATTGATCGTGCCGTTGTGGTCGCGCACGATCTGATAAACGATGGAAAGACCGAGCCCGGTACCGCCGGTCGTCGATTCCGAGAACGGTTCGAAGAGCTTTTCGACCTGCTCGGGCGACATCCCGCAACCGTTGTCCGAGAAGACGATCCTGACGCGGTCGTTCTTGACGCGCTCCGTCGTCACCGAAAGCTCCCCGCCTTCGGCCATCGCGTTCAGCGCGTTCCTGGAGAGGTTCCAGAAGATCTGTTTCAGCTGCGTCGGGTCGGCGGAGATCATCAGCGGTTCCGCCGGGGCATCGTAGGCCAATTTGTGCTCGGGCTTGACGTCAGGCGAGTGCCGCAACAAGAGGAATGTCTCGGCGATCGCGTCGCGGACGTCAAGTTCCGAGAAATTGTTGACGCGCGGCCGAGCGTAGGTCAGGAAGTTCGTGATGATCTTGTTGAGTCGGTCCGACTCGCGAAGGATTATCTCCATCAGACTCGCGTTCGCCGAATCCGGCGGCGTTTGCGTCTGCATCACCTGAATGGCGCCGCGCATCGCCCCGAGCGGATTTCGGATCTCGTGCGCGAGCCCCGCCGCGACGCGCCCGACGGCCGCGAGCCGGTCCTTGCGCCGAACGCTCTCCTCCATCCGCCTGATCTCCGTGAGGTCCTGAAACGTGATGATCAGGCCGGTCTTCTCGCCCGTTTCGCTGATCAGAGGGGTCATCGAATAACCGATCCTCACGAAAAGCCCCTCGGGCGTCACGAGATCGGTCTCGAAGCGGGCCGGATGCTCGAGCGGGTCGCTCTGCGAAACGGAGGTCGCGATGTGCTGATCGATATCGGTGATGAACTCACGAACCGAGCGGCCGATCGTGTGTTCGGAAGTGTAGCCGGTGATCTCCGCGGCAGCCGCGTTGAACGTCAGTATTCGCCCTTCGAAATCGGTCGTGACCAGGCCGGACCGGATGGATTCGATGATCCTCTCGTGTTGGACCTGGAGCTTGGCGATCGTTTTCGTCGCCTCGCGGAGTTTCTCGCCCGACGCCTGGCGGTCGGAAAGTCTCGACGCGAGCAGACCGACGAGCAGGAACGCGATGTCGTTGAAGCTGATGATCTGGATCGCCCGACGCGTCTCCGGCGTTGCGCCGAATGTTCCGAGCACCTCGTTTGTCGTCAGGATCGACAAGACGGTGAAGATCAGAACGCACCAAACCGCCGACAGTACCGTCTCGAGCGACGTCAGAAAGAATCCGGCGACGCTGATCAGGACGATGTAGAGCATTATGTAAGGCGACGTCAGGTCGCCCGTCCGCCAGACCAGCCAGGTGATGAGCAGCGAATCGAGAAAGAACTGGATGCGGATCTGCCAGCGGTAATTCGGGCTGAGCCGCATCAGGAAGAAATAAACGATCGTCAGACCGACCGAGATCAGAAAGACGAAGAAAAGACCGCGGGGGAACTCGTCAAATGAGAGTTTCAGCTGCCCGCTGTTCCAGACCCAACTCGCGACCAACAGAAGAAAGATCACGAGCAACCGCCCGATGATCAGGTTTTGGAGCTTTCGGTTGATCCGGTCTTCGGAAAGGAGTTTCTTTGCGTCATCGAACATCTCGGGCCTCTTACTCATCGATTTGACATTGCAAACGGCGTTGAACGATAAAGGATAAATTATGAATCATTCAGACCAACGCCCTTGGGGAAGTTACACGATCCTTGACGAGGGCGACGGATTCAAGGTCAAACGAATTGAAGTGTTGCCCGGAAAACGCCTGAGCTACCAGAAACACGCGCGCCGCTCGGAGCATTGGTTCGTCGTCCGTGGCACAGCTAAAGTTACATTAAACGGCGACGAAATTCTAGTTCGCGCCGGCCGCAGCATCGATATTCCGGTCGGTGCGGCCCATCGTGTCGAGAACCCCGACCCGGAGGTGCTCGTCTTCATCGAGGCGCAGACCGGCGACTATTTCGGCGAGGACGACATCGTCCGGATCGAAGACGATTTCGGTCGCGCCGCCTGAAAAGGATTCCCACTCCCCCGAACGAACCGCCTATGCCGACCGTTCTGGAACGTTCGCTTCCGTGGATACTGGTTTTCGCGCTTCTGATGCTCGCGATGATCGGGTATTTCGCCGTCCAGAACTCGAGGGCGCTCGACCAAGCGATCAAATGGGAGAAGAAGACGCAGACGGTGATCCTCGCTCTCGACGAGGCGCTGGCCGGCGCGATCGACGTCGAGACCGGTGGCCGCGGCTTTGTGATAACCCGCGACGATGCGTTTCTCAAACCGTTCGACGAAGGACGGCGGACCTCGCTCGAGACCATCGGCGCGCTTCGCGGTCTGCTCGGAGACAGCCCCGGTCAGGACGAACAGTTATCCTCGCTCGACCGGGCGGTGCGTGAAAAGATCCGCCATACCGAACGCTACATCGCGTATCGCAAGACGCTCGACCTCGAAAAGACCGTGGCCGAGATGCGGAAGGCCGAAGAACGGGACGTGATGGACTCGATCCGCTCGCTGGTCGCCGATATGAAGTCCGAAGAGCTCCGGCTTTTGAAGACGCGCGAGGACAATCTCCGGATCACGCTCGAGAACAATTACTGGATGATGATCGCCGGCACGATCGCCGGCACGGGTTCGCTCGGACTGGCCGTCATCGTCGTCCTTTTCGAAATGCGAAAGCGAAGCCTTGCGGAACGGGCGCTCCGCGAGGCCAATCTCGGGCTTGAACGCCGCGTCGAAGAGCGTACCGACGAACTGAAGGACGCCAATCTTCAGCTGCTGAAAAGCGCGGACGAACGCGAGCTTCTTTTGCGGAACGAGCAGAGCGCGCGGCGCGAGGCCGAGATCGCGAATCGTCAGCGCGACGAGTTCATGGCGATGATCTCGCACGAATTGCGGACGCCGCTCAATTCGATCCTCGGTTGGGCGCAGATATTGAAAGGCGGCGGCATCGACGAGAAAATGCAGGCGAAGGCGGTCGATACGATCATAGCGGGAGCCGAGAATCAGAGCCGCCTCATTCGTGACCTGCTTGACGTCGCGCGCATAATCTCGGGAAAACTCATACTGGAACGCGTGAGGCTGAGTCCGTCCGAGCTTTTGCGCGGCGCGGTCGAAGCGGTAAAGCCTTCCGCCGAGCAGAAGTCGATCGTCATCGGTTTTACGAGATCCGAAGCGGTCCGATCCGTCCGGCTCGACGCCGATCCGAACCGATTGCGCCAAATTTTCTGGAATCTCCTGACGAACGCGGTCAAGTTCACGCCGGAAGGCGGCCGAATTGACGTCGCGCTCGATCATTCCGACGACGTTTTGTTCGTGACGGTCGCCGACACGGGAATCGGCATCAAACCGGATTTCCTGCCTTTCGCGTTCGAACGTTTCCGACAGGACGTCGGCGACGGGAAGAGATCGGGCGGTCTTGGACTCGGCCTGGCGATCGTCCGGTATCTGGTCGAGATGCACGGCGGCACGGTTCGCGTCGAAAGCGAAGGCGAAGGCCGCGGCGCGAAATTCACCGTTCAATTGCCGGCGCCGGCGTCGGATCAGGCGGAATCCGAAGCAATGATGTGATCGACCACGGCGAGCAGCGTGTCGGCGACCAGATCCGGCGTCCGCGACAGGGAAGTTTCGTGCGCGAGGCCGTATCCGGTCCGGACGAGCGCGGTTCTGAGGCCGGCGTTGTGGCCGAGCTCGATGTCGAGGACCTTATCGCCGACCATCCACGACCGCGCAAGGTCGATCTCGAACTCCCTTGAAGCCTGCTCGATCATTCCCAGACGAGGCTTTCGGCAGTGGCACCCTTCGTCCGGAAGATGCGGACAAAAATAGAACGCGTCGAGTTTATGCGTCAGGTCGCTCTGGATCTTGTCGTGGATCGCGTGCATATCGTCGGCCGAATAGATGCCGCGGCCGATGCCCGACTGGTTGGTCACGATAACGACCAGAAATCCGGCCGATTTGAGCCTGCGGATCGCCTCGTCGGTGTAATCGAAAAAACGTAGGTCCTCAAGCCGGTGGAGAAAGTTGACCTCTTCGATCAACGTTCCGTCCCGATCAAGAAAGACTGTCTTCAATCCTGCGGTTTCCATCTTCAAAACTTGTTTCCGATCATCGCGGAGGCCTTCGCGAAAACCTCCTCGGGCGAGATCGATGTCATGCAGCGGTGATCGATCGGGCATTCGCGAAGCATGCACGGGGCGCAGTCGAATGGCTTGCGTATGATCTCGGAACCGATCGGGCGCGTCGTCCGGTCGTTCGTCGGCCCGAAGATCACGAGCGTCGGCGCGCCGACCGCCGGAGCGACGTGGGCCAAGCCCATATCGTTCGAAACTACAATATCGGCGAGGCTCAGGATCGCCGCCGCCTCCGCGAGACTCGTCGCGCCGCACAGATCGGCCGGTTTGCGCTCGGAATGCGCCCAAACCTCACGCGCGACCCCCGTCTCGGCTTTCGTCCCGAGAAGTACCACGTTCGCATCGGATTTTTCCTTGAACAGGTCGCATAATGCCGCGAATCTAAGCGCCGGCCAGCGTTTCGCGTCAGAATTCGTCGAGCCCGCGCCGAGCACGACGATCGGCCGGGACGTATCGATTCCGTGGGACGCGAGCAGATCGAACGCTTCGGCCCGGCGGGCCTCCGAAACCGGCAACGCGGCCGAGAAAGACCGTGCGGCAGATTCCCGGCCGAGCCGCCGGGCCGCTTCGCGGACGAGATTCAAATAATACTCGCTCTCGTGGCGCTCGTCCTTCCACTTAGGGACGTCGATCGCGTCGGAAAGCAGAAAACCTCGCCCTTCTTTCGAATAGCCGAACCGCGCCGGTATTCGCGCGAGGCTTAAGGCCAGCGCCGATTCGAACGAGTTCGTGAACAGGATCGCCGCGTCAGGCCTCTCGCTCGAAAGCAAGCGGCGCTGGGCCGCAAGGTCCCGCCGCTTCGAACCGGTCGGCCGATAGGACAAGATGCGATCGATAAAACCTGCGTCACGAAAAACGCCTTCCGCCCAGTCTCTGGTCAGAAGAAGTATCTCGGCCTCGGGAAATGTCGCGCGAAGCGTTTTGAGCGCGGGAATGGTCATCACCGCGTCGCCGACCCAGTTTGTTCCGCGGACGACGATCTTCATCAGTGGAAAAGCGTGATCAGACCGTCTTCGAGCGAGATCGTCGGCTGCCAGCCGAGTTCCTGCTTGACGAGCGTCAGATCGGAAACATAATTCATCGGCGCAGGTGCCGGTCGTCTCGCCTCTTCATCTATTATCGCCTGCAGCCCGGACACTTCCTCGAGTTTCCGGACCAATTCAAGGAGCGTGAGGGCGTGCGTCGCCCCGCCGCCCAAATTGTAGAGTCCGTGACGGATGACCGAATCCGCAAATGCCTCGCACGCCAGCGCCACGTCGCGCGCGTGCAGCAGATCGCGGCGCGGCGTTCCGTTGGCGGGAAGCCGCAATGGTTCACCGAGATTTATGGACTCGGCGTACCCTGCGACGAAGTTCGGCGAGTTTCCCTCGGAGTTCTTAACATAAGGCGTCGAAAGCCTGAAAATGCAGGACCGGAAATGATTCAGATGCGAATAGTACTCGACGTAACGCTCGGCGATCAGCTTCGACCATTCGAGGGGCGACTGGCCCGCATAGAGCGTCGGGCAGGATTCTGGCACTTCGGCGTAGTTGTCCGCGAACCGCCCGTAAACATCCTTGGTCGATGCGAAAATGAACGCCGCGCCCGAGCGCATCGCCCGGAGAACATTGACCGTGCCCTCGACATTGGTCAGGAAGATGCCCTCGGAATTCGCCGGCGACTTGTCCATTTCCGCCGCCATATGGATGACGACGTCGTAATCGCCGGCGATCTGCGCATCCTGCGGGTTCAGGATATCGTGCCCCGATCTTCGGGACAGATCGTCGGCGCCAAAGTAATCGCGGATATGCGAGCCGAGATATCCGCTGCCGCCGGTGACGAGAACTTTCATAGTCAAAACGCTCCGGGAACGATGGCTTCCCGGAAAGTAGAGTTTCAGATTTCAGAGCCGATTATTCAAGTCGTGGAACGGAAGAAGACATCGCGAAGTACGGGGCCGAACTCCGACGCGCCGCGGAACGCCCGAATATCGTCGTAGACCGGAGCGATGCCGGATCTTGCCGACCGGCAAACCGCGCGTCACTTGTTGCTTTCAACGAGCGCCTTCATCGAATCGGCCTTGCCGACGACGATCAGCATATCGCCTTCTTCGATCGCGGTCTCGCCGACCGGATGAAAATGAAGGTGGCCCGATTTCCGGCGGATGGCGATCACGATCAGACTCAATTCGCGGCTGAGATTGGTCTCTCTGAGCCTTTTTCCGGCGAGCGGCGAATGCGCAGATACCGAAACCTCCTCGAAAACCAGGTCCAACGTCTCGGCGACGATCGAGTCCATAAAGTCCGCGATCGCCGGCTTCAGCAACGCGCGCGCCATCGATTGGCTGCCGATGATCGTCGGCGCCACGACGCGGTTCGCGCCGGCGCGGATCAATTTGGGTTCGGCCTCTTCCTCGACCGCGCGCGCGACGATATGCATCGACTCGTTCAGGCCGCGCGCGGTGAGCACGACATAAACGTTCGCGGCGTCGTCCGGAAGGCAGGACGCGAGTCCGCTGGCGTGGCGCACGCCGGCCTGGATCAGATTCTCTTCCAGTGTCGCGTCGCCGACCAGGAAGTGATGGTTCTCGGCGCCGAGATCGGTGAGCTTTCGCTCGTCGCGTTCGATGACGACGAACGGCAAACGTTCTTTTTGAAGGTTGCGGATTATCCGCCGCCCGACCCTGCCGGCGCCGCAGACGATGAAATGATTGTTCAGCTTTTCCATTTGCTTTGATCTCCGGCGGACATCGAGCAGGTCGAGGACCTCCGATTCAACGATCGACTGAACGATGTTGGTCAATGCGAACAGGACGGTCCCGACCCCGAGGATCATGAAGGCGATCGCGAAGATTCGGCCGGAACCCGTCATCGGGGGAATATCGCCATATCCGACGGTCGTAACGGTTTGCGTTGCGACATATAGGCTTTCAAACCAAGACCAATTCTCAAAGATCCTGAAACCGACGGCGCCGAAGAGGATCATGAAAAGGACCGCCGCGGAGGCGTTGACGAGCCGCCGCCGGGTCGTGTTGGTCATGTTCAGAAAGGTGGCCATTGCGCTTCAAAATGTGAAAAACGCTAGACATCGAGTGCCTGAATTCTCTAGAATCTAGAAGGAAAACTTACGTAACTCACCCCAATTTTCATACATCTAACCCGAAAATGCCAGACAAGGTGACAGTCCAAAGCCGACGACCGCGCAAGCCGCCAAAATACTGGCGCGACCGGCATCCTATCAAGACGGTGAAAGCGCCGAAGCCGCCTCTCCTGAAAAGGCTTTGGCGAGGCGTCTTCAATGGCTACACGCTGTCCGTCGCCGGGCTTTTGGTCACGATCGTCGGTGTCATCTTCGCCTATTTTTGGTTCGATTACTCTGACGTGATCGATCGAAAGCTCTTGAGCGGCGACGTGTTCACGCGGAATGCCGGGATCTATTCGGCGCCCAAGACGCTCCGCGACGGCGAGGAGATCTCGCCCGATTCGCTGGTGGGATACCTGAAGTCCGCCGGATACATCGAGAAGAGCGCCCAGGCCGATCCTTCGCGCAGCCGGTTCGCGCGAACCGAGAACATTATCGAGATCGAACCCGGATCGACGGCGTTGATCGACGGCGCGAAGGCGTTCCCGACGCTGTCGGTGCGATTCGACAAAGACCGAAAAACGGTTGCCGCGATCATCGACAAGGACGCCGGCAAAGAGGTGCCGCAGGCGCGGCTCGAACCGAAGCTATTGAGTTCGATCGCCGAAGAAGCGAACGCACGCCGGAAGGCGGTCGCGTTCAACGATCTGCCCCCGCATCTCGTGAAGGCGATCACCGTCACCGAAGACCGCGCGTTCTTCGAACACTACGGAGTAAACTTCCGGGGCATCGCGCGCGCCCTCTGGCGCCGCTACGAGAAAGAGGATGACAACTCGCCGCTCGCCAATCAGGGCGGCTCGTCGATCACCCAGCAGTTGGTCAAGAACCTGCTGCTATCCAACGACCCGACGCTCGAACGGAAGGCGAAGGAAGCGTTTATGTCGGTGATCCTCGAAACCCGCCTTTCGAAAGAGGAGATTTTCACGCTGTACGCCAACCAGATCTATCTCGGGCAGCAGAACGGCATCTCGATCTATGGCGTCGGCGAGGCGGCCGGTGCTTATTTCGGAAAGGACGTCTCGCAGTTGACTCTATCGGAATCGGCCTTCGTCGCCGGGATCATCCGCAGCCCGAACCGTTACAATCCGTTCAAGAACGTCGAACGCGTCACCGAGCGCCGCAATCAGGTCCTCGATTCGATGCGCCAGGTCGGGGAGATCAGCGAACAGCAGTTCAACGAGGCGCGGCAAGCGAAACTCGAACTCAAGGCGCCGGCCGCCAAGGACCTGCAGGGAATGCCGTATTTTTCGCAGTACGCCATCGAGGAACTGCCGAAGATCGTCGCCGATCCGGAAGCGATGCAGCATATGCGCGTCTTCACGACGATCGATCCTGACCTTCAGCAGAAGGCGTACGAGATCGTCAACCGGCGGCTCGAGAAGCTCGAAAAGAACTTTCCGAAACAACCGAAAGGGAATCTCAATGCCGCGCTCGTCGCGATCCGGCCGAAGACCGGCGAGGTCGTGGCGATGATCGGCGGACGCAATTTCCTCGAAAACCAGTTCAACCGCGCGACGAGCGCGTTGCGCCAGCCGGGATCGGTCTTCAAACCTTTCGTTTACGCGGCCGCGGTCGGGACGGCGTACGAGGCGAATTCGCGTATCATCACCGCGTCGACGCTTTTCAAGGACGAGAAAAAGGTCTTTATGGTCGGGAACGAGACATACGCGCCGAACAATTACGGGGATACTTTCTCGAACAAAGAGCTGACGTTGCGGGAAGCGCTCGTCAAAAGCAAGAACACGATCACGGTCGATCTCGGAATGCAGCTGAACATCGGGAAGGTAATGAACCTCGCGGCGAAGGCCGGTTTCCCGAAGGTCGAAAAGGCGTATCCTTCGATGGCGCTCGGAACTGCCGAGGCCACGCCGCTCAATGTCGCGACCGCGTACACGATGTTCGCGAACCTCGGCGAGCGCGTGTTGCCGATGCCGATCGGGCGCGTCACGAC
>CAZARD010000017.1:10095-15822 GCA_964487505.1 uncultured Blastocatellaceae bacterium
TGCGTCGTCTACGTCGGGTTCGACGACAATGCGGATCTGAATATGAAGGGCGCGGATTCGGCGATGCCGATCTGGGCCGATTTCATGCGCGCCGCACTCGACCTCCATCCGGACTGGAACGGCGATTGGCAGATGCCGGCGAGCGTGAAAAAGGCCGAGATCGATATCCGGACGGGAAGTTTGATCCGCGAACTGACCAACGAGGAGGCAGAGAACATCAGGCAGGATGTGCAGCAGAAAAAGCCGAATTCGAACGCCAATGTCGCGGCCGATCCTGCGGTCGAGACGCCGGAGATCCGAGACATCTACGTCACCGACGTGCCGGCCGAGTTCCGGCGTGTGGAGCTTTATATCTTCGGAACATTGCCGTCAAAGGCGTTGCTGCCGACCGTGGCTGACGACGGACTCACGAAGCCGACCCCGACCCCGACGCCGTTCACGACGTGGCAGGAAGAGGGGACCACGGGCGGAAGCTCGCCGCCGCCGAAGTCGGAGCCCGAAGATCCAAATCTCGGGAACAGGGTAACGGTGATGATCTGTCCGCTTTCCGGGATGCGGGCGACGTCAAACTGTCCCGAAAAGGAAGCGCGGGTATTTTCGATGCGCCAGGAGCCGAAGGAATTCTGTAATCTGCACCGCGGACAGTGACGGCTATTTCGCGGACAGCGCGAGATAGATCCGGAACAGCACGAGACCGAGCATCGCGCCGCAGATCCCGCCGATCGCTCCGGCGAAGGCGTCCGTCCCGTTGAACACGAAGCGCATCAGCGAAAGACCGATGACGATCCCGGTCCCGAAGCAGATCGCCCTCACGATCTTGAGTTTTCTTTCTTCATTCATCTCGGATTACGCATTTGAAGAATTCTGCCACGGATTTCACGACTTTCGCGAACAAAACACAGAAAATATGTGAAATTCGTGCAATCAGCGGCGAAAAGCGGTTAAGTCATCTTAAGGCGTGATTTGGGTTCATTGTTGTCCCCTTCGCGAGATCTTCCGCAGTGAATCGACGGCAGACGGAAGCGCCTCGAGCACCCGATCGACATCCCCGATCGTGTTCTGCCGCCCGAAACTGAACCGTACGGCGCCCCGGGCAAGTTCCTCGCGAAGGCCAAGCGCAAGGATCACGGGCGACGGTTCGATGCTCCCGGAACTGCACGCCGACCCGGTCGAAACGGCGATCCCCTGCAGGTCGAGGTTGATCAGGAGCGCTTCGCCCTCGACGCCTTCGAAAACGATGTTCGAGATGTTCGGCAGGCGCTCGGCTTCCGATCCGTTGATGATGATGCCGGAGATGGATTCGCGGACGCCATTCTCGAATCGGTCCCGCAACTCCGCGAGATGTTGCGCGCCGTCGATCTCGCACGCGCGCCCAAACGCGGCGATCGCGGGAAGGTTCTCCGTTCCGCCGCGGATCCCGCGTTCCTGCCGTCCGCCCAGATTTTGCGTCGCAAGCCGCGTCCCGCGGCGAACATAGAGCGCCCCGGCGCCCTTGGGCGCGTTTATCTTGTGCCCCGAGAGTGTTAGAAGGTCGCAGCCGATCGCTTCGACGTCGATCTTGATCTTACCGGCCGCCTGCACCGCATCCGTATGAAATCGAACGCGCGAACCGGAGTCGCGCCGTTCGCGAATGATCCTCCCGATCTCCTCAACCGGCTGCACCGTCCCGATCTCATTGTTCGCCATCATCAGCGAGACGAGGATCGTCGATTCCTCGATCGCGGCGGCGAGATCGGCCGGCCTGACGACGCCGTCGGACGCGACCGGTACCACCGTCAGCCGAAAGCCGCGGGCTTCGAGATAGGCACAGACCTCTTTGACGGCAGGATGCTCGATGTTCGAGATCACGATGTGGTCGCCGTGGCGGCGGTTGGCCTCCGCGAATCCGCGGATGGCAAGATTGTTCGACTCGGTCCCGCCGGACGTGAAAACGATCTCGGCCGGGCGGGAGTTGACGAGATGCGCCACGCGGTGACGCGCCTTATCGAGCGCCGCGCGGGCTTCCTGGCCGAACTGGTGAATGCTTGACGCGTTCCCGAAGGAATCGGTCAGAAAAGGCAGCATCGCTTCGAGCGCTTCCTCCGCGACGGGTGTCGTGGCGGCATTGTCGAGATAGATCCTCCGAATCATATGACGGATTGTACAACGCGGCCGCGCCCGATTCCACGTTACGAAGAGCGGGAGGACGTCGGCACGCGGTCGAATTCAAACGCGGCGCCGCGGGAATCTGGCGATTAGGGCGATCGACGGACCCGTCTGATCGCATTTTCATCTGAATGCGTCGTATGATCAGTTCGGGCGCGCGGAACCGCGCCGGATGCGCATTCGGGATCTCGAGATCGCGCCCGGGGCGCCCGGAATCTTGAGACCGCAGCTTACGCGCGTTGGAATATCGACTCACGATACGTTAAAGTAAAATATTGCCGCGAAGTTAAGGCGGACTCAGGACTTACTATGGATTTTGTTTCCCGGGAACTTTTCAAGCGTTATGCCAGTATGGTCGTCGGCCGGCCGGTCTCGCCGGTCTTTTTGAACATCCTCGTGACAAGCGTCTGCGATATGCGCTGCACGCATTGTTTCTTTACCGACGAACTCGATGACCGGCCGCGGAAAAAGCTTCAGATGAAAGCCGACGAGATCGACAAGATCGCGCGGACGTTGGGCGGAAATCTGGGCATCCTTGTTCTGGCCGGCGGCGAACCGTTCACGCGCAAGGACCTGCCGGCGATCGTCCGTTCGTTCTATGAGCACAACAAGCTCGATTCCGTCTATTTGATGAGCAATGGCCAGATCCATCAGCGGATCTTCCCGGATGTGACCCAGATTCTCGAAGAATGCCCGAACCTCAATGTTACCGTCGCTCTCGGGATCGACGGTCTCAAGGACGAGCACGAAAAGATCCGGCAGAAAGAGGGAAGTTGGGACAAGGCTATCCACACGGCCCGAACGCTGCAGCAGATGAAGCGCGAACAGTATCCGCGTCTTGACATCCAGACCTGCACCTGCGTGATGAACTCGAACCAGGACACGATCTTCGACTGGTATGATTTTCTCAAATACGATCTGAAGCCGGACAAGATCAACATCAATTACATCCGCCCGCCGTCAAAGGATCCGAACGAGCTGAATTTCGATCCGACGAGGTATGCCAAGCTTTCGGAAATGATCCTCGACGATACACGGAACGCGGCGCTCAAGAACAGCTACGGCGGAAAGTCCGGTTTTTTCAAGGCGGCCGTCGATATCTATATGCACGATCTGATCTCGAAGACCGCAGCCGAGAACAAGGCACAACTCAAATGCTATGCGGGAAGCGCCGGCGCCGTGATCTATGACAACGGCGCGCTGTCCTCCTGCGAGAACAAGCCCGATGTGCTCAACCTTCGCGAATACGATTGGGATTTTCAGGCCGCATGGCGGACCGATCTGATGAAGGCGCGGCGCAAGGAAGCGGCGGACGGCTGTTACTGCACGCACGAGTCGAACTGCTTTTATCCGAGCCTTCCGTTCAATCTGAAGCACCTTGTACAGATCAAGAAACTCGAAAAGGAAATGAAGAAGGCCGCCGACAAGATCCAGGCGGGCAATGCACGGCCGAAAGGCGTCGCCGTCAAGGCCTGACCCTCGGTTCGATCAGGCGTCGCGCGTATTGCGTTGGCGCCGCCTTCGATCATCGCCAAGAAATGCCGCAAAACGCCCCGAAGATCCTGATAATCTCATCCGACACCGGCGGCGGCCACCGCTCGGCGGCGAGGGCCATCGCCGACGGGCTTAACAAGTTCTGGCACGGCAGGTCTTTCGCCGTCCGCACGATCCGTGCCGTCGAAGAATCTCATCACATCACCGAAAAACTGGTCAACTTCTACAATTGGGTGCTGCGCAACAAGCAGCACTGGATGAAGTATCTTTATTGGGCGATGAACAAGATCCGCCCCGAAACGCGCGAATTCTTTTACAAACGCTGCATCGGATATGCCCGTGACATCTTCGAGAAATGGTGCCCGCACATAGTCGTCAGCGTCCATCCGTTGACCCAGCATTTTATTGCGCGTTTGCTAAAGGAACTGCGCCTCGCCGATCAAATCCCGCTCGTGACGGTCGTGACCGATCCCTGCTACGGTTTCTGGAAGGGCTGGGCCTGCGACGATGTCGCTTTGTATCTCGTCGCGAACGAAGAGGCGCGCCGGCAATTGATCGATTACGGCATAAAACCGGAGAAAATAAAGATCTCCGGGATGCCCGTCAATCCGAAGTTTCACGAGATCGACGAAAAGGACGCCCAAAGCGTCAGGCGCGCATACGGTCTCGATCCGGAAAAATTCACGGTTTTCGTCAATGCCGGGTGGGTCGGCGGCGGCAATATTCCGCAGATCTTTCGTGAACTGGTGCGCGGCGACCTCGACGTGCAGGCGATCTTTCTGGCGGGTAAGAATGAAGAGCTGAGACGCGAAGCGGAAGAGATCGCGAGGGCCGCGACCTTCCCGGTGAAGGTCATCGGTTACTCCGACGAGATCGAGAAACTGATGCAGTCGGCAAACGTGATGATCAGCAAACTCGGCGGTTTGACGACTTTCGAGGCGCTTGCCTGCCGGTTGCCGATAATTGCTGATGCGACGACCCCGCCGATGCCGCAGGAGGCGGGAACGGTCGCGCTCCTGAAATCGAGGGGCGCGGGAATCTTGCTTGAGAACTCGACCGATATCGTCCCCACGATCAGGACACTTCTTGACGATGACAAAACCTACGCGAGTATGAAGGCTGCGACCGTCGGTCTGACGATCCCGAATTCGACGCGCAACATCATTGACGAGATTGCCGCGCTTCTTCCGAACGAGGCTATGACCGCGAAAGCCTAGAGTTCCGGTTGCACCGTTATCCCATTTTTCGAAAGATCGCCGACCGGACGCCCGTCGGGGTTGGTGGCGATGACGGTATCGATCTTGGTCGGTGACGGGATGCTTGCCATCTTTTTCAGGACGGAACGCTTCTCGTCGTCCGGAAGATTCTCGAAACTCTGTTTCGCGATCACGAACAGGGTCCCCTTGAGGCGAAATGTTCTTTCAAAATGCTCGCCGGCCGGCAGATCCGCAACGCTCAATTCTTCAAAATCACTGGCCGAAGGGACCAACTCATCGAGTTGCATCGACGCAAAGTACGCACCGCCGCTGAAAAGCGCGACGATTATCGTCGCGAGCACGAGCCAGCGATTGACGCGGCGCGGCCGGCGTGAGATCGCCGCCGGCGCGGGCGACGGCGCCTCTTGAGTTGCCGGAAGAGCGGCCGGTTCGGCCGGCAACAGGCCGAGTTGGTGATTGCTGTAACGGACGATCGTGCGCTCGAGACGAAGCCGCGTTTCGAGAAACTTGTTCGAGACGACCAGCAGCCTGTTCTGGAGCGATCCGTGATAGCGTTCGAGCAACTGTTCGAGCAAGTCCCCGAGTTCAAGCGATTTCTGGAAAACGTCCGAAAGCTCGTCGAATACCGGTTTCGGGACATCCTTCTTTTGATTCAGGTCGTGGGTGCAAAGCTCGTCGGTGATCAGGATTATGCGCAATATGTCGCGGCAGAGGCGATCGAGCTGCGGATCGTCGGCTTTGACGAAATCATTCAGATCGATTGTCCAGAGCGATTTCGAATGCTGCGTGTATTCCCGGAGCATCCTCACGTCCGGCTCGGATTCTTCGAGCGTCGCCAACAAGCTGGCGATGCGCTCGGCGGCAGTCGGCG
>CAZARD010000017.1:15922-31911 GCA_964487505.1 uncultured Blastocatellaceae bacterium
TTTCCGAGCACGAGATTGCATTCTGCCGATGCGGCTACAACGTCATGCTCAAAAAAGACACCGCCCAACTCTCGTTTGAAAGCCCTGACCCGGTCGAAGATGTTGCTTCGGATGAGCTCTTCGAAGTCGCTCAGCATCTCAGCCTCGAAAATGAATTCGTCGAGCCGGGCGATGGCCTCGGTCCGGACCGTCAGGGGAGATTGAGACCGATCGTCGCCGTCCCAGGCCGCGAACATATCGCGAAGCCGCTCGGCACGGTCATCCCGTCCGTGTTTGATCTCACGGGATTGGCGGCTCCCAGAACTCAAGAGCCGGGTAACGACAAGATCGAACTTGCTCAGATTCGAAGTGTAGAACTGCGAACTGCGGTAGAAATATGCCAACGCGATGAAGACGGCCTGGTCGAAACTCTGGTTTGCGGTATCGAAGAACCTTCGAAGATGATAGGTTTCGATCCTGCGGTCGCGCTCTTCGAGCAGACTTCGCCAGAGATTGAACTCTTGATCGAGGGCGAACTCGATCTGCAGAAACTCGTCGCTCGGAGTCTCCGGCGGCAAAGATCTCAGCTTTTGCAGATTGGCGCGGACGAACTCGATATCAAACAGGGTCTGATCCGGCGAGAACAGGCGCCGCTCGACCTCGGTCAGGATCTTCTCGGTGACCCGCAGGTTGACTGCGATGTCGCCAACCCGTTTGAGGAACGCGCCGGCGGACGCGCAACCGGTGGCGAGCGAATTTGTGATTGCGAATGACATTTGACGGTTCCTCGGAACTATGGAAGAAGCGTTTGGATCGTGCCCGACTGGTTCATCAGGAATACCGGAATGTTGTATCTCGGCTCGGTTCGGTAAACGACGATCTGGTATCCTGAACGAAGGCTTGTATCGGTCGGCGTCGGCGACATCAGATACAGATAGTTGTTGCGTTGGATCCGCGTTCCGACCGTTGTTCCGAACGTCTCGTTGAATGTCGAGTTGAGCTCGGTCAAGCGGGCGAACCGGCCGTTTCGCGCAAAATACATCAGTTGATTGGTATGCATCGTCCTGAGTACGCCGACCGCGGATCCCTTGTACGCGGCATCCTTGGATTTAATGACCGAAGGGACGGCGACCGCCGACAGCAGTCCGACGATGACGACGACCAACAAGAGTTCGATCACGGAGATCCCTTTCTCAGAGCGCCTGGGGTTCATGTTCAATCTCCCTGATTCCCGTGAAGCTCGGCCTAAAGTGCAAGGAATTGTCACAGTCTGGCTGACAATTCATTGCACTTTTATGCGGCGGGCCATTGAACGGCGGGACATATCCATCGTGTTTGTTTCGTTTTGACGCCGTTCGGCGTCTTTCTGTCAAATCCGACGGCAAAGTTCGTGCCAATCTCGCAGTCCGAAACAAAATAATGTCGGGTGACTACTTGTCAGTTATCTGCAATTTCATTAACCTTTTGGTTTGGCCTTTCGGCGCTGTGTAGTCTTTGACGGGGAGAATTTGGTTTGACTCTATTGCTTGAAGGAAAACGAGCCTTCGTTTCTGGAGGAACTCGCGGGATCGGGGCAGCGATCTGCGACGTCTTTGCCCGTGAGGGGGCGGACGTGGCTTTCAATTACCATTCGAGTGAAGATCTTGCGGCCGAGGTTTGCCGCAAGATCGAATCGTACGGACGCCGCGCTTTGAGCTTCAAGGTTTCCGTGACCGACCGGTTCGGAATGAAGCATGTCGCGCGCGAGATCCTGGAAAAATGGGGGCCGATCAATCTTCTGGTAAACAACGCGGCGGTCAACAAAGCCGATAATTTCGCGACGACGACCGACCGTTCCTGGGACTGGGTCGTTGATACGAATGTCAACAGCCTTTTCGCGGTCACAAAGCCTTTTTACAAACAGATGATCCGCGAACGTTCCGGATCGATCTTGAACGTGACTTCGGTCGGGGCGATCAGATCGTTGCCGACCTCGGTCCATTATGCGACCTCGAAAGCGGCGATGATCGGTTTCACGAAGTGCCTCTCGCGCGAAGCGGCGAATTTCGGCATCACGGTCAACGCGATCGCCGCCGGGATCTTCGATACCGACCTCGGTCAGACGCTTCCTCCGCGTTTGCTCCAGATGCACGATTTTTGGGTTTCGAAGGGACGTCTCGGAAAGCCGGAAGAACTAGCGGAGTTTGCGGCGTTTCTGATCAGCGACCGGAACTCGTTTATGAACGGAGAGATCGTGATCGTCGACGGCGGCGCCGTCACGTGATCGCTTTTGACTGCGACGGTCGGGTTTGCTACGGTCGTCATTAGGAGAATCTCAAATTATGGCACGAGCTGAATTGGTCGACTATCTCAATGTCGCGCTGTCCTACGAACTGGCCGGCGTGATCCAATATATGCAGCACAGCTTTTTGGTCACGGGCGAAGACCGCGAGGTTTTCAAGGCCTTCTTTCGCGCACAGGCGAACGAAGCGCATCTCCACGCGGAGATCCTCGGCGACAAGATCGTCGCGCTCGGCGGCGTGCCGACGGTCGAGCCGGCGATCATCCGGCAATCGGACGAACTTTTGGAGATGCTGAACCAGAGCCTGCAGCTCGAACGCGAGGCGATGGCCGGATATATGAAGGCCTGGGCGGCGTGCGACGAGATCGATCTGCCGCAGAAGTTCTGGATCGAAGGTCAGATCGCCGACGAACAGATGCATATCGAAGAGCTTGAGAAACTCACCCGCGAGCGGCAGGCACGAGCGGCCCGTTGAGGCATTCCAACAGACGAAAATGCCCCGCGGCCAAGGTCGGCTGCGGGGCATTTTGTTTTTGGCGCCGGCGGCTACTTCTTCGCCTTCCATTCGGCAAGCGTCTTCTCGAATCCGGTCGTGTTCGCCGGCGGAGTCGCGGCCTTGCCGACCGCTACGGCTCGTTCGCCGGTCTCGATGGCTTCGGCAGTCCGGCCGAGTTCGGCAAGGATCCGGGCCTTCGCCGAGAGGTTTGCGAACGTCTCGCGCGTCTTGATCGACGCTTCAAGCCAGTTCAGGACCTCAGGGTAGGCAGCCGTCATCTTCTTTCCGAGAACGAAGTTCGCCATTTGCGCCGGTTCTGTCGTCATCCTCCGGCGCATTTCGCCGACCATGCGCGAATTGACGTCGCCGATGTCGATCGTGAACGGAACCGCGATCTTCTCCCAGCGAATCGAGACTGCGGCCGTAGTCGCCGTCACGTCGTCGATCGTGATCGTCATCGTCTCGTACATTCCGCCGGAGACAGGTTTTGCCTTGACGCGAAGCGCATCGTCCTTTGCTTCATATCGGAAGCTGCCCCATTGATTCCAGGTCTTGTTGAAAATGATCGTCCATTCGTCAACGCCGGGGATGGTGAAGAGCGCGTATTTTCCCTTCGGCAACTTCTGGCCGCTGATCGTCAGGTCGGCAGACGTCTCGAAGACCGTCGCGTCATTGGCGCCGGTTCGCCAGACCTGCCCGTTCGGCACCAGACAATCGTACGTGACGCCGCCTTTCGGGATGACATCGGCCGACGTGCATCCCCAAAGGACACGACCCTTGGAATTCGGGCGCGAGTAAACGATCGAGATCTTTGCATCGCCGACCGTCTGGCTGATCTCCTGTTTCGTGCTCTCAGGCGGCAGCGAAAGCTGGCCAAAGGCGGCGGCCGCGAAAAGACTCACGGCAATCATCGAATAAAATACTTTCGTCATAATCACTTCTCTAATTTCTCCTTTGCCTTGTTGATGAACAGCCGGATCATGCCGGCGATATGCTTCGTCATTTCGTTGCTTATCATTGATTCGCCCGCGACGCCGGCGAGCAAATGAAGTTCTTTCGCCGAGCGTCGCCTGAGTTCCACCATCTGAAGATAATTGACAAGCGTCAGACCCGGGCGCCTTTCCAGAAAATCCGCCGAATAGCGCAGGAAATTCTGAGTTTCGGCCGATACCGGCATCCATTCGATGCGTTCCGGCGAGTCTTCCGAGAGCGTAACCGCGAAACGCTGCGAGAAATCGCCGATGAAAGGAACCTGGACGGCTATCTTCCAATGATGGGTCCCTCGCGCGTCGGCGAAGATGCTCTCGACGCCCGGCATCAGCTCGACGAAATTTCGCACGTCCGCGAAGAACCGGCGGACCTCGTCGAGGCCGGAACGGACTTCGATTGTGTCGACGCACCTTGCGCGGATCGTGAACATCTCGGTAGTTGCTCGACGGGTCCCTTGTCGAACCCGCGTACAGCCTTCAGACGGATTAACGTAGCTCGATTGTATGAACCCGCATCGCGGCGCGTCAAACGGGAAAAAATCATTGACGCGTTAAACCCTTAACGTATAAAATTTAGAACGGATATCGAACTATTTCGCTTCTTCCAGGGCATTTCTCAAGACCCCGTTCGGAAAAACACCTATGTCGAGCAGAATTGACGATCTTTTGCGGATGACTGTTAGCTTCGGTGCCTCGGACCTGCACCTGCGGGCCGGCGCGTGCCCGGTCATCCGTGTGAACGGGGAATTGCGTCCGTTGAGCGGCGTTGAGCGGTTGGGACAGGAAGAAACGCTCGAGATGGCGTTCTCGATGATGTCGAACCGTCAAAAGCAGCATTTCAAGGAGGCTTACGAGGTCGACATCGGCTACGGCATTTCGGGACTCGGACGGTTTCGCGTGAACATCTTTCAACAGCGCGGATCCATCGGACTCGTGGCGCGCGTCATCTCGGACACGATCAAGAACTTCAACGAACTCGGGCTTCCGCCTATCCTGAACAAGATTTCCGAGGAGCACCGTGGGTTGATTCTGGTGACCGGAACGACCGGATCTGGAAAGTCGACGTCTCTCGCAGCGGTCGTGGATCACATCAACCAGAGCCGGAATTGCCACATCGTGACGATCGAGGACCCCATCGAATTCCTTCACAAAGACAAGAAATCGTTCGTCACTCAGCGTGAGGTCGATGTTGACACCCGCAACTTCGCAGAGGCATTGCGCGGTTCGCTGCGGCAGGACCCGGACGTGATCCTCGTTGGTGAAATGCGCGATCTCGAGACGATCGAAACGGCGCTCGTCGCCGCCGAGACCGGCCATCTCGTGCTCTCGACGCTTCATACGCTGGACGCGTCGGAAACGCTCGTGCGAATCATTTCCGCGTTTCCTCCGTACCAGCAGAAGTCGATCCGCATTCAACTCGCGGGGTTGCTGAAGGCGGTCATTTCCCAACGCCTGATGAAATCGGCCCGCGGAAATTCGCGGGTACCGGCGGTCGAGGTGCTGATCTCGACGCCGCTGATCCGCGATTATATTCTCCACGAGGAAAAAACCTCGTCGATTCGCGACGCGATCGCGGCCGGCACGTCGCAGTACGGGATGCAGACGTTCGACCAATCGCTTTTCTATCTTTATCAGTCCGGCCTGATCTCGCTCGAAGAGGCCCTGCACGGTTCGACGAACCCGGATGAATTCCGTCTCCGGCTGGCCGGAATCCAGAACACGGCGGCGATCGCCAAAGAGGAGATGGAGCGTTCGAGCGGCGTCAATGTCATAAGCGACATCATCACGCGGATGTGAGCGTCTTCGGGGAATCGGTTCGCGCGGTCCGAAATCCCCGGAAATCGTTCAAAATCGTGCCTTTGTCTTGACAGGCGGGCGTATTCGCCTGTAAATTTAAGTTTTGTTTGATCAAAGGTGCGAGTGTGGAATTGAAGCAGACCGGGTTGTCCTTGTTTCTCTCTCTTTCTCTCAAGTTCCAAAAGAATTTTCGATCAGATCGATCGTCTTTCCAACCGCACCGTAAAGGGCTATAATTGTCAGACCCGCTCTGTCAATTGTGCACGACCCGATCAGGCGAATGCGGGGCGCGCTTTAAGACAAGTAGCTTTATCGATAAGGAAACTAACAGAAACATAAATGTCAAACGAGGTTATTAACGAAGCTGAGGAAACTGCGGTCGAGACTTCCTCGGCTCCGAAGGTTGAAGAAACCATGGCTTCCGCCGAGACTGCGGCGGATGAGACGTCGACCGACAATCATATGTCGGCGGAAGAGGATTTCGGCTCCATTCTCGAGAAATTCGAGCAGGACCAGGTTGTCGTGCATCCGGGCGAGGTCGTGACCGGCAAGGTCATCGGCGTTTCCGAGCACGGCGTCGTCGTCGATTTCGGCTACAAGGCCGAAGGCGTCGCGCCGATCGAGGAATTCACCGCGCCGAACGGCGAGATCACCGTCAAGACGGGCGATGCGGTCGAGGTCGTCATCAAGGCGATACCGTCGGGCGACGCGCCGCCGGTGTTGTCGTTCAACGACGCGATCCGTCGCAAGACCTGGGAAGAGATCGAAAAGGCCTTTAAGGACGGCACGCCGATCAAGGGCGTCGTCACCGAGAAAACGAAGGGCGGACTCAACGTCAACATCAGCGGCATCGAAGCATTCATGCCCGGCTCGCTCGTCGACTCGCGTCCGGTTTCGAATCTCGAGTCCTACAGAGGACAGGAAATCGAAGCTGTCGTCATCAAGTTCAGCCGCAAGAAAAATAACATCGTTTTGTCGCGCAAGGCCTTGACCGATGAGGTGATCGGCGCGCAGAAGGCGGAAACGCTCGCGAAGCTCGAACCCGGCTTCGTTGTCGAGGGAGTCATCAAGAACTTGACCGATTACGGCGCGTTCGTCGACATCGGCGGCATCGACGGGCTTCTGCACGTTACCGACATGTCGTGGGGGCGGCTTCAGAATCCGTCCGACATGTTCAAGGTCGGTGATCAGATCCAGGTCAAGGTGCTGAAGCTCGACAAGGCGAAGGAAAAGGTCTCGCTCGGCTTCAAGCAGCTCCAGCCGGATCCGTGGTCGGCGGTTGTCGAACTTTACCCTGTCGGGGCGCGCATCAAGGGCAGGATCTCGAGCGTTACCGAATACGGCGCGTTCGTCGAACTCGAGCCCGGGGTTGAAGGTTTGGTACATGTTTCGGAGATGTCTTGGTCGAAGCGCGCGCGCAGCCCGAAGACATTCCTGAAATCGGGCGACGAGGTTGAAGTTCAGGTGCTTGGCGTCGACACCGACGACCGCCGCATCAGCCTTGGCATGCGTCAACTGCTCCCGAACCCGTGGGAGAACGCTGCGGCGCTGTACCGCGTCGGCACGACCGTAACCGGAAGCGTCCGCAATCTGACCGATTTCGGCGCGTTCATCGAACTCGAGGAGGGCATCGACGGTCTTGTCCATATCTCGGACATTTCGCGTTCGAAGAAGATCAAGCACCCGAAGGAAGTTCTGAAAAAGGGCCAGGAAGTCCAGGCGGTCGTCACCAGCCTGGATGTCAATGCCCAGAAGATGTCGCTCTCGATCAAGGAGCTCGTTCCGAGCGCTTGGGATTCGTTCGTTTCGAAGCATCGCACGGGAGATACCGTTAAGGGCAAGATCTCACGGTTCGCCGGCTTCGGAATATTCGTCGAGCTTGAAGAGGATCTCGAAGGATTGTGCCACATATCTGAACTTTCCGACGAGCGCATCGAGAATCCCGAGAAGATCTTCAGCATCGGTCAGGAACTTGATTTCAAGATCCTCCGCATCGAGCACGACAATCAGAAGATCGGGCTGTCGCATCGCGCCGTCGGCAAGGATGACGAGCCGATAGTCGATTATAAGAGCTACACCACCGAAGCAAAGGGCGGTATGGCCTCGCTTGCGGAACTTGCTAATCTGAAGTTCACGCCAAAGACAGAGGAGCCTAAGGTCGAAGCCGCAAAGGCGCCGGAACCGGCGCCGGCTGCGGAACCGGCGGCCGAAGTCGAGAAGAAGGCCGAAGAAGCGGAGCCGGTGGTTGAGGCCGCAGCCGAGGAATCGGAGACGGTCGTCGAAACCGCCGCCGCGGAGCCGGCGGTCTCCGAGCCGGCAACCGAGGCTTCAGCCGAATCGGCCGGGGCATCGGACGGGGTCGCGGATGCCGAGGCCGCATCCTAGTCTTCGGGGGCGGGGCGCTCGAAAAAGGAGTTCTTGACGATTTACTCATTTTGGGATCCTGATAGGAGAGGAACATGACGAAGGCTGACTTGGTTGAGAGAGTCGCACGCGAAGCGGAGTTGACAAAGAAAGACGCGGAGCAACTCGTCGAGATTGTTTTTGAGAGCATCATCGATTCTCTCAACGAAGGCGAGAAGATCGAGCTTCGCGGATTTGGAAGCTTTCGCGTCCGGCAACGCAACGAACGCAACGGCCGAAATCCGAAAACCGGAGCGGCCGTGAACATCCCTGCCAAACGGGTCGCGTACTTCAAGCCCGGAAAAGAACTCAAGGAGCTCATCAACAAGGGGAAATAGAGGTTTTGCTCCGTGGATCTATTATGGAGCCCTTGGCGTTACGACTACATCACGGGCGGGGCAACGAATGATCTGAGCAGTGCCGGCGGATGTGTATTCTGCCGGATTCTCGAAAGCTCGGCCAGCGACGGGGAGCGGTACATCCTTTGTCGGGCCGAGCATAACTTTATTATCCTCAATATTTATCCGTACATAACCGGGCATCTGATGGTCGTCCCGTACGCGCATCTGGCAAACCTGGACGATCTGGACACCGTCGTGTCGAACGAACTGACCGACCTCACGAAAAGATGCCAGACCGTACTTCGCGAGGTCTATTCGCCGGAAGGCTTCAACATCGGCATCAACGTCGGCAAAGCCGCGGGGGCGGGCGTGGCCGGTCACCTGCACCAACATATTCTGCCGCGCTGGACGGGAGATTCGAATTTTATGACGGCGGTTGGCCAGACACGGACGATACCGGAAGCGCTCGACGTGACCTATCAAAAGCTGGTCCGCTATTTCTGATCCGACTTTCCTCGATGCATCCAAGAACAAAACGGCAGAAGGAGATTCTTGAGTACATTGCCGCGTTCATTGAAACGCGCGGGTTCAAGCCTTCCTATCAGCAGATCGCCGATCACCTTCATCTGGCGTCGAAGGCCGCCGTCGCGAAGCATATCGAATCGCTCGAGAAACAGGGGCTGGTCAGGCGGCGCCGGGAGAACGGAAGCTTCAGCCTCGAACTGATGCCGAAAGAATCGGCGACCGAACTCGTCTGCGAGATCGGTTGGCTCGATGTGCCGCGTTCGAATCTTGCGATCGACGATTTCCTCGACGAGCCGTTGCTCGTTCCGACCTTTCTGCTTGGGTTCTACAAACCGGAACGGCTGGCCGCGTTTCTCGTTCAGAACGATTCGATGATCGAAGAGCAGATCCGAGAGGGCGACATTGCGATCGTCGAGCGCCGTTCTTTCGCGCGCGACGGCGACATCGTCGTCGCCACGGTTGAATCGGCACGTACTGTCCTCAAGCGCATATACCGCCGCGGTTCGGCCGTCGAATTGCGGCCCGCCAATCCGAAGTACGGCGTTCTCAGGCTGGGCGCCGACCAGGTCGAGGTCCACGCGGTTTTTCGGGGCCTTCTGCGGCCCCTGTCCTGATCCTTTTTGGATCATTGCCCCGTTACGGGTATTTGATTCATCCCGACGCAAGGGATATCCTTACTAATTTGCGATTATGTCAAACAAACCGACTCCCAACGCCAGTTACAGCGTCACGCTTCGGGTCAAGATACAGAACCGTCCGGGAAAACTCGGCGAGATCACGACCGCCATTGGCCGGGCCGGCGGCGATATCGGAGCGATCGACATCGTTTCGGTGGGCCGTGATTTTCTAATCCGCGACATCACCGTCAACGCATACTCCGAAGAACACGACAACGAGATCGTCGACGCGATATCGCTGATCGACGGCGTCGAGGTCGTCCACGCCTCCGACAAGACGTTCCTGATGCACATCGGCGGGAAGATCGAAATGGTCTCGAAGGTCCCGCTCAAGACACGCGCCGACCTTTCGATGGCTTATACGCCCGGTGTCGGCCGCGTCTGCCAGGCGATCCATCGCGATCCGGAAAAGGTCTACACGCTGACCATCAAACGCAACACCGTGGCCGTCGTTTCGGACGGCACGGCCGTGCTCGGCCTCGGCGACCTGGGGCCGGCCGCGGCGATGCCCGTGATGGAAGGGAAGGCACAGCTGTTCAAGGAGTTTGGCGGCGTCGACGCGTTCCCTATCTGTCTCAACACAAAGGACCCGCACGAGATCGTCGAGACGGTCAAGAACATCAGCGTCGCCTTCGGCGGCATCAATCTCGAGGACATCTCGGCCCCGCGGTGTTTCGAGATCGAAGAGCGTCTCAAGAACGAGCTCGATATCCCCGTGTTTCACGACGACCAGCACGGAACGGCGGTCGTTGTCCTCGCTGCCCTCATCAACGCGCTGAAGATAACCGGAAAGAAGATGAGCGAGATCAAGGTCGTCGTCAACGGCATAGGCGCGGCCGGAGTCGCCTGCTCGAAGATCGTAATGGCGGCCGGCGTGCGGAACCTGATCGGCTGCGATACGAGCGGCGCGCTTTACGAGGGGCGCGGCGAGAACATGAACTGGGTCAAGGAGTGGTTCGCGCTGAATACCAATCCTGACAAGGAAAAGGGGACGATCCGGGATGTGATCAAAGGCGCGGATGTCTTCTTCGGACTGAGCGCGCCGGGCGTCATCGATCGCGGCGATCTGAAAAACATGGCGCCCGACCCGATCGTCTTCGCGATGGCGAATCCGATTCCCGAGATCATGCCCGAAGAAGCCGAAGGATTGGTCGCGGTGATGGCGACGGGGCGGAGCGATTACCCGAACCAGATAAACAACGTCCTGTGTTTTCCGGGGATCTTCCGCGGCGCGCTAAATTGCCGCGCGTCGCAGATCAACGAGGCGATGAAACTGGCCGCGGCCGAAGCGATCGCCGGGATCATCGCGGACGACGAACTGCACCCGGACTACATCATTCCGAGCGTTTTCGACCGTCGCGTCGGTGAGGCCGTCGCGCGCGAGGTCGAACGGGCGGCGTATGACAGCGGGGTCGCGCGTCGTGAGCACACCACGGCAGACTCGACTTTTTAAGCCGTTCTCGGCTCAACCCGATCAACATAGAAACACCGTGGGCAGAAGCGGTGCCTTTTCCTTAGTTCGGGCGGTATCAAGGCCGTCGCCGGATGCCGTTCGATCACCATCCGCTCCTCGGGCGTCAGTTCGGTCCACGACCTGAGACCTTTCACAAGGCATCTCGGGCAGATCGTCTCGTGTATCTTCCGGATCATCAACTGAGATTAAACAACAGAACATTCTGAAACTAAAGCCGTCGTCGCGATGAACTCCAAACCCCGATCGAGGCAGTGAGCCGATCGCGACAGTGGTTGCTCTGCACCCGGCGCAACGACCCGGAAGGACGCACGAGCGATATTCTGTGCGAACTGAAACGCGGAATTGCCCCGTGCGGTGGCCCGCGTACTTGACTGCCCAATTTGCCGCGCTTGGTCCTCATTCGAACGCTAACTGTGGAAATTTCCCCAACGCCCCACAAAAATCCGCAAATTCTACGCTTGCTACCGCGCATTTCCTCCCAAAATCAGAATGATCGGGACGGCACATCGTTTGCTCGTCAAAACGATGTAGTTCTTTGCTTTCATTTATTTAGCTCCCTTTTGGAGGATTTATGACAGAAAAGGTTTTACTCGGAGATGAGGCAGTGGCTTTGGGCGCGATCGATGCCGGAATCCACGCCGCCTACGCTTATCCGGGCACTCCGTCAACTGAAATTCTTGAGTATTTATTGGCGCATAAACAAAAGCATCATAAACCGCATGCTGCCTGGTGCAGCAATGAAAAGACATCATACGAGGAAGCGCTAGGAGTCTCTTTTGCGGGGCGCCGCGCGTTGGTATCGATGAAACACGTCGGTCTGAATGTCGCCGCCGATCCGTTCATAAACTCGGCGCTGGTCACTATCAACGGAGGCCTGGTCGTTGTTTCGGCAGACGACCCGGGAATGCACAGTTCGCAGAACGAGCAGGACAGTCGCTATTATGCTGATTTCGCGCATATCATGTGCCTCGAACCTGCAAACCAGCAAGAGGCCTATGAAATGACGCGCGAGGCCTTCGACATCTCCGAAAGATTCCATATCCCCGTGATGGTCCGTCTCGTTACCCGTCTGGCGCACAGCCGAAGCGTCGTCAAACTCAGCGAACCGCGCGAGGATAATCCGATCTCGAAGGCCGACTCTCCCGCCGCGTGGATCCTGCTCCCCGTAAACGCGCGCCGTCAATGGCACAAACTCCTTGAGAAGCAGAGGTTCCTTCACGATTACTCGGAAAACTCCGAACGCAATCAGCTGACCCTTTCCGAAACAAACAAAAAACTTGGCGTGATCACGACCGGTGTCGCGAAGAACTATCTTCTTGAGAATATGTCGGAGCTTGAGTCCGAACCTTCTCACCTGCATATCGGGGTCTATCCGTTCCCGGTCGAAAAGATCCGGAAGCTGGTTTCGCACGTTGAGAGGGTCCTGGTTTTGGAGGAAGGATATCCGTATCTCGAAAGATATCTGCGCGGGATCATCCCGCCGGCGGTTGAGATTCAGGGGAAATTGTCCGGCGAGGTTCCGCTCGAAGGCGAATTGACGCCGGACAACATTCGAAATGCGCTGGGTCTCCCCGGTCACAAGGGGCTGGAGCTTGCCGGATTCAACCTTCCGCAGCGCCCGCCGAGACTCTGCAACGGATGTCCGCACGGAGACAGTTTTCACGCGATCCGCGGCGCCATCGACGCAAATGAAAGCGTGTTTGTGGCCTCCGATATCGGATGTTATTCGCTCGGCGCTTTGCCCCCGTATTCGGCGATCGAAACCTGTGTCTGTATGGGCGCATCGATCGGAATGGCAAAGGGCGCTTCAGATGCGGGGCTGCGTCCGGCACTGGCGACGATAGGCGACAGTACGTTTCTGCATTCGGGCGTAACGGCGCTGATGGATTGCATCGCCGCCGACACGGATATGACGGTGATAATCCTGGACAACGAAACGGTCGGAATGACCGGCGGGCAACCGACGATCCTTCCGGATTCGCGGCTTGAAAGCGTGGTCCTGGGGCTGGGAGCGAATCCCGAGCACCTGCATGTCCTGACCGCTCATCCGACGCAGAACGAACGCAATACGGAGATCATCCATCGGGAGATAAATCACAAGGGGTTATCCGTGATCATCACCGTCCGTGAATGCATTGAAACTTTGAAACGCAAGAAACGCGACAAACAGGCGGAGCCGACGAATCTGGAACTTGTATCGGTCTGACAAAAGAGAGGTTTCATATGAAATACGACATCATAGTGGCGGGGGTCGGCGGCCAGGGGACACTTTCCGTTTCGAGCATCATCGCCTCGAGCGCGATGAGCGAGGGGCTCAATGTAAAACAGTCTGAGCTTCACGGAATGTCGCAGCGCGGCGGAGCGGTCGTGGCCCATCTGCGAATTTCCGACAAGCCGATCGCGAGCGACATGATACCGGTCGGGGCGGCTTCGATGATCTTGAGCATGGAGCCGCTTGAGAGTCTTCGTTATTTGAACTACCTGTCTTCGGACGGAATACTTGTTACGTCCGTCGATCCGATGAAGAACATAACGAACTATCCCGAAATGGAAGAGGTCCTGCGCCAGATCAGACTCACGCCGCACCACGTTCTGCTCGACAGCGACAAGTTGGCGAAGGAATCCGGCTCGGCCCGTTCGGGGAACATGGTCATGGTGGGTGCGGCTTCCCATTTCTTGCCAATCAAGACCGAGACCATCGAGAACTTCATTTCTCATCTGTTTGCCCGAAAGGGTGACAAGATCGTTGGTGCAAACCTCAAGGCTTATCAGGCGGGGAGACACGCGGCTGAATGAAAGGTGAACGAACGATCGCGGAGATCCTTCTGACCGCGAGTGAGAATGGTGAAACCGCGCTGCTCGAGACCGAGGGCTTTGAGATTTTGCGGATCTTGGGGTTCGATACTCCGGCGCAGGTCTTTGTCAGAAATTCGGCCGAGGCACGCACGGCCGACTTGTACCGGATCAACGGCGGCAAGGCCGTGATCAAGGTGGTTTCTCCCGCGATCCTGCATAAAAGCGATGTCGGCGGCGTCGCCTTTGTCAACAATGATCCCGAAACGATCTCGCGCTCGATCGGTAGTATGGAGTCGACATTTGCCGGTGCGAAGATCGTCGGTTTCACGATCAACGAGTTTGTTGAGTACAGCGCGGCGCTCGGAAACGAATTGCTTCTCGGCTTGCGTTGGACCGAGGATTTCGGCGCCGTCGTTACATTCGGGGCCGGCGGGATCTACACGGAATTTCTGACAAGGACGTTCAAGACCGGCAAGGACATCGCCATCTTCTCAAGCACGTTGTTCGACGATGAGACTATCGAAAGAGAACTTTCGAAAACTGCGGTTGCGGGCCTGCTGACACAGAATCTAAGAGGCCAGGCTCCACGTCTTTCGTTGGCCGATCTGCGGGAGGCAGTAAAGAAACTACTATCGGTCGCGGACGAATTGGGTCGGGCGGGCGTGACCGATCTCGAGATCAACCCGCTGGTTATCCGAAACGGGAAACTTATCGCTGTCGATGCGCTTGTCAAACTCGGCGAACGGCGCGATCCGGATGGGAATCCGCGTCCCGTCCAAAAGATACAGAATCTGCTTGAGCCGAGATCGATCGCCGTCATCGGCGTTTCGGAAAAACTCAATCCGGGCCATATCATCGTCAATAATCTGCTCCGCGAAGGTTTTGAACGCCGGAATGTCTTTCTCATCAAACCCGGCACGGACACTCTCGAGGGTTGCCGCTGCTTTCCCAACATCGCTTCGCTGCCACGACGGGTCGATCTTTTCGTCATCAGCGTTTCGGCAGCCCAAGTTCCGGCGACGGTTTCGGAGATAATCGATCTCGAGAAGGCCGAAAGCATCATAATCATTCCCGGCGGCTTGGAAGAAAAGAGCGGGGGTTCCGATATTGTCGCGAGAATGCGAAAGGCATTGGCGGATTCGCGCCGGACCGAATGGGGCGGACCGTTGATCAACGGCGGGAATTGCCTCGGAGTCCGCTCACAGCCCGGGCATTACGACACGATGTTCATTCCGGAATACAAGCTCTCATTGCCGAAGGGCAAAGTGTCGCCCGTTTGTTTGATCTCGCAGAGCGGCGCATTCGTGATCTCCAAAGGGAACAAGCTTGCCGGCATAAATCCGAAGTACAGCATCTCGCTTGGCAATCAAATGGATGTCACGATCGGCGATTATCTGGACTATCTAAAAGATGACGCGGAGATCGAACTCTTTGCCGTGTATGTGGAAGGATTTGCGCCGCTCGACGGCGTGAAATTCCTGAAGGCGGCGAAAGCGATCACCGCAAGCGGCCGGGCCGTAGTCCTTTATCGGGCAGGCAGAACGCCGGACGGAGCGAAGGCGACCTCGAGCCACACCGCTTCGATCGCGGGTGATTACGCGGTGACGAGAGGCCTTGCGCTGAGCGCGGGGGTGATCGTTGCGGAGACTCTGAATGATTTTGAGGACCTGACACGACTCTTTACCTTTCTTCATGGCAAAGAAGTTTCAGGGAGAAGGCTCGGCGCGGTCTCGAACGCGGGTTTCGAGTGCGTCGCGTTCGCCGACAATCTCGGGAGTTTCCGGCTGAACAGGTTCAGCGACGAAACCGCGGAACGCCTTCGTGAACTTTTCCGCCGATCACGCATCGACACGATCGTCGATGCGCACAACCCGCTTGATCTGACGCCGATGGCAAACGATGCGGCTTGCGAGGCGGTGATGAACGTACTCTTCGAGGATGAGGGATTTGACGTCTTCATCATCGGCGGCGTTCCTCTGACGCCGGCGCTCAACACGCTCAAGGCGGACGAATGTCACGGGGAAGACATTGCACGTGATGATTCGATCGTGCAGGGATTGATAAGAATGAAAGCCCGGACCAGAAAGGCGTTCGTGACTGTCGTGGACGCGGGGACCGCGTACGATCCGATGGCACAGATGCTGGAAGAAAACGGAATCCCGGTCTTCCGAACGGCAGACCGGGCAATGCGTTTGTTCAACGTTTACTGCGATCACAAACTCGGCCGCGAC
>CAZARD010000017.1:32011-38515 GCA_964487505.1 uncultured Blastocatellaceae bacterium
AGACCGGGCAATGCGTTTGTTCAACGTTTACTGCGATCACAAACTCGGCCGCGACCGAAAAAGGCTGTAGCTCCCGATCGGGGAATTGCAGCGACACATCGAAGTCCCGGATCCCCGGTAACTGAAAACGCGGAGAAGCGAGGCCGCAAACGCGAGCCTTCGCTCAACTCCGGCATCTCTTCATAAGACTCACGGTTCCGCCGTGAAATTCAGATCTGCGACGTTGTCATCGACAGCAATGATCTGCGTTGGATTGGCGAAGGAAAATCTTCTCGCAACCACATTCACTGCATAACTTCCGCCGACCTCGACCCCGTCGAAACGATAATAACCGAACGTGCTCGTCCGGGCGGTTCGCACGGTGCCGCTCGCATCGACAAGCGTCACGACCGCATTGCGGATGCCGCTTCCATTAGCGGTCAGCACCCTGCCGGATACGGAAGCATTCGCCGCCGTCGGAATCGCCGGGATCGTGTAGCCGGCCGCGATGTAGCGATTTCGCATCGCCGTCCGTTCGGCCAGTGTGTAGCCCAAATTGGTGGCTGCGGTAAAGACCGCATTGGCCGCATCGTTCTGATTGGTCGTCGCGTTGGTCATCGCCAATCCGCTCCAAAAGGCCTTGTCCGTCTTCTGGCCTCCGATATCGTCCCAAACCTTCATATTGGCCGTCGCCCAGATCTGCCCGTCGGTATGGATCGCTCCGGTCAAACCGCCCGGATAGATCGCCGAATAATTCAGGACGCGTCCGCCCCAGAAGGGATTGTGCCCGTCCCAGTTGAAGGTCCAGTCAAACGCGGGCTGTCCGCTTGTCCAGTACCCTTTGAAACGGCTGTAAGATCCGGCAATGTAATCGCCGATTCCTTCGCTCAGGCCGTTCACCTGCGACAGACCGCCCACCGTTACCCAATCGTGAAGTCCGTGCCCGAGTTCGTGAATGATCACGTCAGCGTCTTCGGCGTCGTCCACGCCACCCTCGCCGAAGGCCAACGACCCGCTACCCGAGATGTAATGTGAATTGTCGGCCCCGTTCAGACCCGAAGGATCGAACCGCACGCCGCCCGCATACTGGTACGGCATGATGCTCAAACCGAGCGTCGTGTTCAGATATCGCATCATCGAATCGATGTGATAGTAGGTGTTGACGGCCTCGAAAGCATCGGCGTTTCGGTCAAAATTGAACGTCGCACTCGCTTGTGTGAACAGTCCCTTGTTTGGAGCCTCAAAGTCCCTGATCTCGGCATACGGACCGACGAGCGAATAGGTTCCGGCATTCAGGGTTATGTCCGGCAAAGTGACATTCTTGAGTTGCGCCGTCAGCACCGCCGCGTTTGCATCGCTGCCATCGACATACGAACCGCCATAGGCCGCCATTGCGGTCGTCAACGGGTCAGGATCAAAGACATTTCCGGTTCCGGTCGCAAGAACGGCATTGGAATCATTTGATCGTTTTGATCTACGGTAAAGCGCGACGTCTTCCAGCTTCAGCAAGCTTCCTGTTTTTGCGTCGACAAATGCCTCCCATTCACCGACGGGTGCGTCGGAGATGAAACTCACCCGGTAGACGAGATGATCCAGCTTCTGATGATGGAGGATCATCAAATCACTTGTTCCCTTTGCGGTTTCATCGTAAGCGTTGCCGAGACGATCAGCGACCTGTGAACGGGCCGCTTCGGCCGGGATCAATGGGGAAACATCCTCGATTCGCACGCCGTATTCAAAACCGTTCATCACGAAATCCACGACATTCGCGCGGTTGATGTGAATCGTTATCTCGGCATTCTTGTTGACGGGCAGGCCTTTCCACATCTGCCGCAGGCGAACGACCGTTCCGGCATCGTCGGTGCGAATATGATGCAAGTTCAAGTTCTTTATATCATCGGACGAGAGCCCCAAAAGAGTTCGATTGGCGTCCAGATACTGTCGTGCTTGCGTCTCCGGATGCCCGGCTTCGACGCGAAAATCACCATTATAGATCGCCGCCGGAAATCCCGTTCTGTTCAGTATCCGCTTGTTTCCTTCAAAACGAGACGCATCGTTTTCAGGCGCAAGAAGTATCTCGGGCGAATTCGCCGTCCCAAGATCACGTCCGAAACCCGAAGACTTCGCCGACGACGCGGCGAGGGACTGACCGCGAAAGGCCTTTGATCCGCCCAAATTATGAGCCGACGCAAAAGGCTGAAACCAAGGTGTGCCAAACAACAGAAGCGCAAAGACCGACAACAAAGCCACGGCGGCGCAAATTCTGCGTCGCGTAAAGAAGAAAAACAAGAAACGGCTCATAACTCTGATTCCTCACCATCGAACGTGAAGGGAATTTAGCATATCTGAAAAAGGAATGTACAACGGCGAGGCAGAAACGATAATGGAGGCTCCGATCCCAAATCCCAAATCCCAAATCCCAAATGGATCGGTTCCCAATTGCCCTATCGGAGTTTATAATCGATTGGCGGCGCCGGCGCCGCGTTAGGGGATGACATTTGATTCCTTCTTCAAACTGACGTCGTTCTCGGTCGTGCTCTGCGGCCTGCTTTCGCTGATGGTCTCGGGCGGCGTCGGACCGGTCTTTGCGATCATCTTTGTCATCCTGACGATCGTTGCCTGGCGGTTTGAGAAGGCCGGCCGCTGGCAGTTGTCCGACCGGTCGGGAACGGCGCTCGTTGTCGTCGCGATCCCCCTCTTCTATGTTGTCTGGAAGTTCCGCTTGTTTGGCGCCGGCGACTCGGAGAGCGCGGTCGCCGGGCTGCTTTCGCGGTTCATCCTTGGACTCTCGCTGATAAAACTCTTTCAGAAGAAGCGTGATCGGGATTGGCTGTTCCTTTATCTGATGGCGTTCTTCGAGATACTGCTTTCGGCCGCGCTCAGCATCAGTCCGCTGTATCTCGGCGTCTTCGTGCTGTATCTGATCGTGACCTCGGTCGCGGTTATCGCGTTCGAGATCGGAAAGTCGTCGCGGCTCGTTTCGTCGGACGATTCGCGTTCGGCGACGCGGCTTGATGCCGCGCCGTTTCGCCGTTTGCCGTCGACGAGCGTGCTCCTGATCCTTGCCGTCGTCGTCGTCGCGGCACCGATCTTTTTTGCGCTCCCGCGCGTTGGCGGCGCCGGATTCGGCGCCAATCAGAACGGTATCACCGGAATGACCGGCTTCTCGGACCGCGTGCGGCTCGGAGAGATCGGCCGGATCCAGCAGAGCAACGAAACGGTTATGCGCGTCAAGGTCGATTCGGCGGAGCGTCCGCCGGGTGGCCTGCGTTGGCGCGGCATCGCGCTCGACCAGTTCGACAACAAGACGTGGCGGCAGTCGCGGATCCGGCGGCAGTCCTTTGTCCGAAACGAGCGCGAGGTCTTTCTCGTCGGCAACCGTTTCAGCCGTCCGAAGCTGGTCTTCCAAACGTTCTATCTGGAACCGATGGACACCTCGGTCATCTTCGGACTGCCGCGTCCGATAATCATTCAGGGCGGATTTCTGGAACTGCGCAAGGACGACGACGACGGTCTGACCGCGGCGCGGCCCGGATTCGAGCGCTTCAACTATTCGGTGCAATCGGACATCGGCCAGCCGTCACCGGATCAACTCCGGGCCGATTCGAACGCATACGATGCGGAAGAGGTCCGGCGGTTCCTGCAGCTTCCGGCGAATCTCGATCCGCGGATCGCGGAGCTTGCGTCCGAGGTGATGAAGGGGCACAAGAACCGATTCGATCAGGCAAAGGCGGTCGAGGAGTTTCTGCAGACGCGTTTCGGCTACACGCTTGAACAGAAGGCCTCTGGCGATCAGCCCGTCGCGGACTTTCTTTTCAACGTCCGCGAGGGACATTGCGAATACTTCTCGTCGGCGATGGTTCTGATGCTTCGGACGCAGGGCATTGCGGCGCGGGTCGTCAACGGTTTCCAATCCGGAGAGTACAACGAAACGGCGGATGTGTACGTCGTCAAGCAGCGCGACGCGCACTCGTGGGTCGAGGTATACTTTCCGAAAGAACGAACCTGGGTGACGTTCGATCCGACGCCGTACGCCGGGCTGGGATCGGGCGGCGACGGATCCGGAATGCTTGGCGCATTTCAGGAATACATTGAGGCTCTCGAGACCTTTTGGATACAGTATTTCGTTGCCTTCGACAATCACGAGCAACGTTCGCTTTTCCGCTCGATGAAGGACGGATTCAACGAGTTCCAGAACTCGGCTTCCGCCGAAGCCGAAGATCTTCAATTACGGTTCCGGCAATGGCTTTCGGATCTTCGCGGCGATAAGGGATCAGAGGCGCGAATCGGCGCTATCGGCTGGGGAGTTGCATACTTGCTCGGGATCGTTCTCGGTGTTCTCCTCGTCCGGTATCTCCACCGCTTTGTTCGCGACCGCAGCTTTTTCGAGCGCATACGGAAGTGGTTTCGTCGGCGGAGCGAGCGCGGGATAGTCGAATTTTACGACCGGATGCAGCGCATCCTAGCGCGGCGCGGATTGTCGCGCGAAGACCATCAAACACCTCTGGAGTTCGCCGCCGCGACCGGAATTTCCGAGGCGACCGTGATCACCGAACGCTACAATCGGGTTCGTTTCGGCGGAAAGGACCTGACTCGCGAAGAGGCCGACGAGGTAGAGGAGATGCTCCGCCGCATCGCCGAGACCGAACGCGGCGCTTGATCCGATTCTCAAGTTCAAAAGACGCCAAATCGATCGTCCCCATCCGGATCGCTGCCGTTGCCGCGTTCGTCGGCGTTGAGGCGGCGCGCGGTCGGTTGTGCTATTCTTACTGTTTCGTTCAAAAGTTATGAAGAAGGTGGGTTTTGTAAGTCTTGGCTGTCCGAAGAACCTGGTCGATTCCGAGGTGATGATGGGCCAGTTGCGCGATGCGGGCTACGAGATTACCAACGATGCGGGCGAGGCCGAAACGATCGTCGTCAACACCTGCGGGTTTATCGAATCAGCGAAGCAGGAATCGGTCGAGGCGATCCTCGAAGCGACGTCGCTGAAGACCGTCGGCGGCGCAAAACGCGTCGTCGTCGCCGGCTGCCTCGTCGAGCGTTACCGGGACGATCTCGTGAAGGAGCTTCCCGAGGTCGATGCCTTCATCGGAACCAACGAGATCGGCCGGATTCTTGAAGCGGCAGACGAAGCGGTCGATTTCCGCTCGTTGCCGATGATGCCGATCGGCAACAAGACCGCGACCTATCTGTACGACTTCGACACGCCGCGGTACCGCGCGACCGATTCGCATACTGCCTTCATCAAGATCGCCGAGGGATGCGACCGCCCGTGCGCATTCTGTTCGATCCCCTCGATGCGCGGATCGTTCCGCTCGCGCCGGCTCGGCTCGATCCTGAAGGAGGCCGAGGCTCTGGCCGCGCAGGGTGTAAAGGAAGTTGTGCTGATCGCACAGGATTCGTCCCGCTTCGGCGAGGACCTCGGCGAAACGGACTCGCTCGCGAAGCTGATCCGCGGTCTCGGCGAGGTCGAAGGGCTCGAATGGATCCGCGTGATGTACGCATACCCGACGCATATCAGCGACGCATTCCTTTCGGCAATCGCCGAAACGCCGAAGGCGGTCAAGTATCTTGACATGCCGCTCCAGCACGCGTCGAGGAAGGTCCTGAAGCTGATGAAACGCGGCGGCACGCGTGAGAGTCTCGAGAAACTGATCCGCCGCGTCCGTGAAAAGGTGCCGGGGATCACGATCCGGACGACGTTCATCACCGGTTTCCCCGGCGAGACCGACGAAGATTTCGAAGAGCTGTTGACGTTCGTCCGAAACTGCGAATTCGACAACGTCGGCGTGTTCGCATATTCCGACGAAGAGGGAACCGCGGCGCACGAACTTCCGCACAAGGTCGATCCGAAGATCGCAAGGCAGCGCCGCAACCGCTTGATGAAGGAGCAGGCGAAGATCTCAAAGCGCCGGAACAAGGCGAAGATCGGGCGGACGTTCAGGGTCATCTTCGAGGGGTTGTCGCAGGAATCAGATCTGCTATTTCAAGGGAGAACCGAGGGGCAGGCGCAGGAGATCGACGGCTACATACTGATCAACGACATGCCCGAAGGGTTCGATCCAAAGGTCGGCGAGTTTTACGACGTTCGGATCACCGAAGCGCTCGACTACGATCTCGTCGGGGAGATCATCGGCTGAGAACTTTTCTTGCCGAAGGGATCCGTGCTAGGCTTCCGATGCGGTTTTGACCGGTTTCGGTTTCAGAACGGGACCTGAAATCAGCTTCCGTTCCCCGACGCCGACGAGGCCTTTTCAGGGCGTCAACCGATTTCAACACTGATCGGAGGTTCCACACTTGAACAATCTTCTGCGCAACATTCTCGCTTTCGTCGCCGGCGTCATCGCGATGATGTTCGTCAAATGGGCCGTCACGGCGATTGGAGGGATGGTCGTCGCGCCGCCGCCGGGGGCCGATATGACGACGATGGAAGGCCTCAGGGCGGCGATGTCGCGGTTCGGCCCGCAACATTTCCTTTTTCCTTTCCTCGAACACGCGCTCGGATCGGTCGCCGGCGCGGCCGTT
>CAZARD010000017.1:38615-44990 GCA_964487505.1 uncultured Blastocatellaceae bacterium
TTTCCTTTTTCCTTTCCTCGAACACGCGCTCGGATCGGTCGCCGGCGCGGCCGTTGCCGCATTCATTGCCGGAAGTCACAAGATGAAGATTGCGCTCGGCGTCGGCGCGCTTCATTTGGCCGGCGGAATCGCCGCGGCATTTCTCTTGCCGGCGCCGATCTGGTTCGTTGCGCTTGATTTGATCGTTGCTTATCTCCCGATGGCCTGGATCGGAGGGAAGATCGGCGACGGGCGATCGGAAAAGTGATTACCCCGCACCGTTGATCGGGACCGGTTTCCCGGACGCGGAAACAATCGGGACCAATCTGTCTCAGCTTTCGAACGAAATATCGCCGTCCGCGGATTTCCGTTTCACCGCGTATAGCCTCAAACCGATCGAGATCATCAGCACCGAAAGCGCCATCCAGATAAAGACCCAGACGATCGACGGAATTCCCGTCGCCCCGGCCATATTCGCGGCGTCGGTATGCGCGTCGGTCGCGGCGGAGATGATAAAGAGGTCCTTGAGACTGAAGACCGAATTCAGAAGACACTGAACGGCGAGGAAGGCCAGCGCGAAATCGACCCATTTCACCGAGGCGAAACGGGCGGTCGCGAAAAGCCCTGCCGTCAGAACGGTCCCGGAAATGACCGTGAAGAGCATGCCGCCGAACGTCACGTTCGCCGAGAAGATATTGAAGACCGGAAACAGGAGGCCGAAGACCAGAGTCATTATCCCGACGAACGCGGCCGATGAATAGAGCGCGATCCGCGCCGAGAATCCGTACCGTATCCACACAAGGAGCAAGGTTCCGAAGAGCGTCGTCCCAAGGTAACCGGCACTGGAAATGAACAGTTGCGCAAGCCAGCCGTTCGGGCGCGACCAAACGACGCCGCTCGTGTCGGGCGAGACCGAAAGGCTTTCGACCGCCGATCCGGTCACGACAGCCGCCAGAACGTGACTGCCTTCGTGGACGAACGTCGCGAACAACTGCAACGGATAGAACAAATAGCCGAATGCGGGCACGAGCCATGAAGCCAGCAGCCAAATGACTATGCTGACTGCGGTGGCGGCGACAAGCAACTTGAACTGCGGTTTGACGTCTTCGGCGATCGCGTATTTCATAAATCAAAATCTCCCGTATGGTCTCAGACTGTCGTACGAACCATTCTATCCCAAAGTTCGATGCAGGCGAAAGAAATTCCGGCAACCAAACTTGCAGCGACCGTTCGGGCGAAAATGCCGATGACAAATCGGCAGGGCGCGCGACGATCGGCCCCGCCTACTCGGAACGAACGAAATCGCCCGATTTCCCGCCGGATTTCGATTCCAACTGAACCTCGGAGATGACGATGTCCTTTTGGACCGCCTTGCACATATCGTAAATCGTCAGCGCGGCGATCGAGACGGCCGTCAGCGCCTCCATCTCGACGCCGGTCTGCGAGGTCGTTTTCGCTTCGGCCGTCAGTTGGAAGCCGAAACTTGTCATTTCGCACACGACGTTGACCTTTGAGAGGTTTATCTGATGGCAGAGCGGGATGAGTTCTGAAGTGCGTTTCGCCGCCATTATGCCGGCGATCCGCGCGATCTCGAACGGGTCGCCTTTGGGATTCGCGCCGGAACGGATCTTGTCGAGCGTTTCATCCGAAAGGAACACTTTCGCCGACGCGACGGCACGCCGGGCGGTCGTCAGCTTCTCGGAAACATCGACCATGCTGATGTTCCCCTTCTCATCAAAATGCGAAAGTTTGGTCATCGTTTTTGCTCCTTGCGCCGCGCCTCAAAAATAAGCGTGTTGCCGCCGAGAAGTACTTCGTCGGAATTGAGTTCATCGGTCCATCGCGCCCTGCGTTTGGACGTGGAAGTGAATCTTGAAGCGAGGTGAATCGCCCAGACGATCGGACGGAACACCCAAAGCCTCGACTTGCTCGCGTCCGGCAAGACTCGAATCAACTCGAAACCGCTTTTTTCAAGAAGATATCTCACCTCGGAATAACCGATCGGATTGACGTGCAGCGCGACCTCTTCGATCCCGGCGAACTCGGACCGGATCTCCGACAGCACGTCGGCGGACAACGGCTTGAAATGCGACGTATAGCCGGTGAAAAGCCACTTCAGGCGTTCCTCGATGTTCAGGATGTTCGGCACCGAGATGATCAGCGTTCCACCCGGGCGTATGATCCTCGCGAACTCGCGGATCGCGTTCGCCGGGTTCTCGACGTGCTCGAGTCCCTCGATGCAGACCGCCGTATCGAAAACACCGTCTTCATAGGGCAATTGACCGTCGAGGTCTGCCTTGTCGGCCGTGAACCCAGCGAGCTTGAATATCTCGGGATAAAGGTCGGCGCAGGTGACGTCAATGCCGAGTGCCAAAAGGCGCTTCGCAAGTGCTCCCTCGCCGGTTGGGACATCGAGCAGACGTCCATTGTCACGCGACGAAAGCATCCGTTCGACCGTTTCGTGTATCGCCACGTGAGCAATCGCTGCGGGTTCGTTGATCGCCATCAAAGAAAGTATATCTCGGCGGGCTGGCCCGCTTCCAACGTCGAACCCATCGGGATGTGAACCAGCGCCTCGGCGCGCGCGTACGCGATGAAGTTCGACGACCCCGAGAACCGCAGAGACTCGATCAGAAGACGGCCTTCGGCATTGGTCCTGAGCGAGACGGGAAGAACGCAATCGCGTTCGCGCGCGCCGCGAATCGGATCGGTCGCGACGGCCGTGCCGCGTGCGAGTTCGGGGAATGCCGCATCCTGCATCACGAGGATAGCGAACCTTACGAAAAGGCTGAAGGTCACGGCGACCGAGACGGGATTTCCGGGAAGTCCGAAGATGAGCATTTTGCCGAGTTTGCCGAATACGGTCGGCTTTCCCGGCTTGAGCGAAACTTTCTCGAAATATGTTTCAGCGCCGAGCTCGCGCATTGCGGGCTTTGTGAAATCGTAATCTCCAACCGATACACCGCCGGTCAGGATCAAAACATCGAAACCGTTCCGTTCAACCGCCTCAATCGCCGACTTGAGCGCGTCGAGGTCGTCCGTGACGACAGGGACGATTTCGGCATCGATCCCGCGTGCGCGCAGAAACGCTTTCAGCATCGGCGAGTTCGAATTCCGGATCTGGTCGCGGCCAGGCCGCCGGGAAACATCGACGATCTCGCTGCCGGTGGCGACAACGGCGACGCGCGGCAATTTTCCGACGGCGACCGCGTCATAGCCGAACGACGCGAGCGAAGCGATCATCCGATCCGTGATTATCTCTCCGGGCCGGAAGACCAGGTCCCCCGCCCGAATCTCCGCGCCGCGCTTGACGATGTTTCGGCCAGGGGCGACCGGCCCGGCGATCTCGACGGTGTCGCCCGATTCGCGGATCAACTCGATCTGCTCAACGGCGTCCGCGCCTTCCGGGACTCGCGCTCCGGTCATGATCCTGACGGCATCGCCTTTTCCGACGATGCCGTCGAAGCCGCGGCCGGCGACCGACTCGCCGATCATCCGCAAACGTCCCGGGGTTCCGCTTGAGATCACCGCGAAACCGTCCATCTGAGACCGGTCGAACGGCGGAAGATCGAGATCGGCGACGATCTCTTCGGCGAGCACGCGCCCGACGCAATCATCGAGCGCGACGCGTTCCGCGCCGAGTTGGGGCGTTTCGCGGGCGATGATCGTAATGGCGTCCTGAATCGGAATCATTTGATCGGATAGATCGCGGTCTGTCTTTGGCCGACGAACTTGAACCCGTCAACGGTCATCACGGCGTCGTCTTCGGCCATTATCGTCACCTTCTGGCCGTTCCATTCCGGTACCGGGGACGACGTGTTCAGTTCGATCGATGTGTACGAACCGAGACGGAAGCGTTCTTCGGAAACTCCCAGCGCGCGGCGGAAGTCGATCGAGGGGCCAAGCCCGTGGCCTTGCGTTCCGATCGGGTGCGAATAGATCATCGCTTCGATATTCTGCCGTTTCATCTCCGCCATCGCCGCGTCATAGACCTCGGCGCCGGTCATTCCGGGCCGCGCGACGGCAAAGATCGCGTCCTGAAGCGCGTTGGTGTTCCGCAGCGCCGCCTTGATGCCGGCCGGGACGTCACGCTCGCCCGGGAGAAGGACATAGGCGTGCTTCTGCCAATCGGTCGAAAGGCCCATGTAGATCAGGCCGCAGTCGATGTGTATCAGATCGCCGCGCCGGATGATCTCCGATTCGTCGGCCACTGACAGAAACTGCTGCGAAGTTGAATTGGACTTCGAGCGGCGCTGGATCCTGATGTCGGGCTGGAACCAGGTCGTCAGGCCGAGTTCGTTGAGGCGTTCGAGAAACCACCAGCGGATATCGCCGACGGTCGTCTTTCCGGGGGTTATGACCTCATTCGAGAAAGCGCGCCGTGTCAGGATGTCGGTCACGGCGACGGCCGTCCGGTAATGTTCGAGTTCCTCCGGGATGCGTGTGTCCAGATAATCGGTGACGAGCCTGCCAGCAGAGACGAAGCGTTTTTCGATATCCGGACCGAGGGTTGTCGCGAGAAACCTGTACGCGTCGTGCGTGATCCCGTCCGCCTGGCCCCGGCCGTAGCCGAAATTGAGGGCGATCGACTTCGGGTCGCGTTCGGTGACAAGCGCCTTGATCGTCTCGGCGATCTTGTCACGCGGCGGGCTCAGCATCTTGTAGAAGCGCTTGATCTGTTCCTCTTCGTAACGGACGACGGCGATTCGCTCGAGGTCTTTACCGGTGTCGAAAAAGATGAAAAAATCGCGGCGGCCGACGATCGGGATCGGCGGCGCGATCGACTCGATGACAGGATCGGAATGGAATTCCTCATTCGTCACGATCCACATCGAGACGCCGTGCTTTCGCATCATCGGCAAAAGGAGCGTATCCAGCCGCTTTCCGAGCCAGGCGTTGCGCGCCTTGAACTGTTCGCGAAGCGTCAAAAGTTTCGGGAGTGCGGGAACTCGCGGCTCGCGACCGGCCTGCGCCGGCACGTTCGCGACGAGGAAGGCCGATACAAGGACGAGAAGAACGATCGATTTTGGTCTCATCGGAAGTATTTGCGCGCGTTTAGCCGAACGTGCGCGAAATGCTAAACTTAGAGCAGGACTTAATGCCCGGTTTTTTTACATATTAACTATTTCAGAGAGGTAAACAAAAACTGTGATCGACTTTCAATTGACCGAAGAGCAGATCGCGCTCCAGAAGACGGTGCGCGAATTTTGCGCCGGAGAGGTTGCGCCGTACATCAAGGAATGGGACGAGAAGGCCAGTTTCGAGCCGCGCGTATTTGAGAAGATGGCCGAACTCGGGCTTCTCGGCGTTTGTATTCCCGAGGAATACGGCGGCGCCGGTTTCGATTATGTGTCGCTCGGATTGGTTTGCGAAGAGCTCGAGGCCTGCGACACGTTTCTCCGCGTGGCGATGAGCGTTCACGTTGGCCTCAATTCGCTTTCGGTCCTCACTTGGGGAACGGAGGAGCAGAAAACGAAGTATCTTGTTCCGCAGGCAAAGGGCGAAAAGCTCGCGACCTTCGGGCTGACCGAACCGAACGCCGGTTCGGATGTCATCGGGATGCGCTCGTACGCCCGGCGTGACGGCGACGACTGGATCCTGAACGGTGAGAAGATGTGGATCTCGCTAGCCGACGTTGCCGATAATTTCCTGTTCTTCTGCTGGACCGATCCCGAAAAGCAGAAAGTGCGCGATCATTCGGGTCTGAGCTGCTTCATCGTCGAACGCTCGATGCCCGGATTCTCGTCGGGGACCATCCACGGAAAAATGGGCATCCGCGCCGGCAATACCGGATATTTTTCGCTCCAGGACGTGCGCGTCCCGCATTCGAATATGCTCGGCAACGAAGGCGAGGGATTCAAGATCGCGATGTTCTCGCTTGAGAACGGACGCTATACGGTGGCTTCGGGCGCGACGGGCGTGATCCGCGCGTCTCGCGACGCGTCGGTCGCATACGCGAACACCCGCGAGGTCCAAGGCCAGCCGATCGCGAATTTCCAGCTCGTCAAGCAGAAGATCGCCGAGATGGAAGCCGATTTCCAAATGGCGCATCTGCTCTGGCTGAAGTGCGGCTGGATGAAGAATATGGGAATGCCGTCGGCAAAGGCTGCGAGCCTCGCGAAATGGCAGGCTACGACCCGTTCCGAAAAGGCGGCGTCGATGGCGATCGAGGTTCACGGAGCGAATGGTTATACGAACGATTACCCGGTCGAGCGCTATCTGCGGAACTGCAAGGCGGCCGTGATCTACGAAGGAACGCGCGACATCCACACGCTGATGCAGGCCGACTGGGCTCTCGGGCTCAAGAAGGAACCCAAGGCCCGCGTCGTGCTGCCGCCATACAAGGCGGATGCGCAGACGGCGTGATTCCATTTGGGATTTCTGATTTTCGATTTT
>CAZARD010000017.1:45090-52311 GCA_964487505.1 uncultured Blastocatellaceae bacterium
GATTTTGGATTCCCAACTGAATTTTCGGTCGATACGAAAAATCCAAACGCGTTTGCTCGGATTGCCCTGTCTTTCCGGTAATCAAACCCGATCCAAAATCCAAAATCCAAAATCGAAGGGCTCCGCGTGAAGGGAATTCACGCGGAGCCCTTTTGCTTTCGAAATCCGAGATCCGAATTCGAAAATCCAAAATCAAAATTCGCCGGTCTTGATCACCGCGTCCTCGGGACGATCGGCACAAACTGATCGAGAGACGCGTTGACCTGAAGATAGAGTTGCGTCTCGCGCGGGATCAGGTTCCGCCAGTTCGATCCGCCGCGCTTGATATATCCGGCCAGTTTCGCAGGATTCGAATTGTACCCGGCCGAAAGGAGTTCGAACTCGGTCGCGATACCGCTCTCAAGCGCGGCCGTGATCGTCGGGCTCGCCACAAGATCGTCGTAGGTCGATTGAATGTAGAGCAGCATCGCCTGCGCGGCGTTTGCATGGTTCTGCATTCCGCCCACGAAATCCGGCATCAGGTTTGCTCCCGGAAATCGGTTTCTGATCATGCGATACGTCGACGGGATCATCTGAATCATCCCGCCCGCGCCGGCCGTGCTGACCGAATAGCGGTACGTCTGTCCCTCGTTCAGCGCATAGAGCGTGAAAACGTCGTTATATACGTTCTGAGGGTACTCCGTCCGGAACCGGAAATGATCGACGTGCTCGACCACGCACAACCGTTCGGCGATGTCCGCGGCGCGTGCGGAAATGTTGATCCCTCGCTTCTGGAGCGCGGCGCGCGCGACATCGATGGTGTTCCGGACGTACAGTTTGCCGGCATTTATGACCTCGGGCGTGACCAGTCCCGGATGGGTCGACATATAGTAGGCGGTTTCGTAATAGATGCCGTTTCGTACAACCGGATACTGAACCATAAGCGGAACGTGGACCGTCCCGTCAAGATCGGTGATCGCAACCGGAGTGTTGACGCCGTTCGGACGGATGATCCTGAGCTTGATCATCTTCATCGAAGACGTCGACAGCATATATTCGGAATCCTTCGTCAGAAATGCGTCCTTCGACAGGGTCACGTAGTCGAGGTTCCGTGTATCGCGATCATAAAACGCGACACGGACCATTTCCAGCGGCGAGGTCGGACCGACGGCGTCGGTCATCGCGATCGTCATCGGGCGCGCGGTCATCTCGCGTTTCGCTTCGGCGATCTTCTGCTTGATCTGGCCGAGCGTCAGAACTCCGGGAAGCGCGCCGGAAGTATTCCGTATCGGAGTCGGCGACGGCGCGGGGACCGGTGCCGGAACATTGTTCGTCACGACTATGACGCGCGGTGCCGTCGGAGCCGGCGTCGGCGAACTGCTGATGACCCTTGGTCTTGTCTGTGCCGGGGTCGGTTTCGTCTCCTGCGCTGAGATGCTTAGTACTGTGGACGCGACGGCAACGGCTACAACAAGAAACTTCATAGGGCTTGGACCGAATCTAGTCTGATATTGAATTTTGCGAATCTGAGCGCGTGCGGCGATCGAATATCGCCGAGTTAAGATTCTCGCACCGCGCTGCGGGTTGTCAAGCGATTTGAGGAATGATTATGGAATCCACAAGAAAAAATTATGATCAATTGCGAAAAGGCCGCAAGACCGTTAGAGTATCTATTTGCTCCGCGCTCGAATTATGAAACAGCTTTTTGGAACCGACGGCATTCGGGGTCAGGCAGGTAAGTTTCCGCTTGATGAAGCGACAGTTGAGATCATCGGACGTTCGCTGACGCGCCAATTCGCGGATTCCCACGGACGCGCGCCGCGTTTTGTCTCGGGACGTGACACGCGAGAGTCGGGAACTTGGATCGAACGCGCTCTGCATCGCGGTATCCGTACCGAAGGCGGCTCGGTCGAGTCCGCCGCGGTGATGACGACCCCGGGGGTCGCTTTCCTTACGAAGGAGTTCGGATTCGATGCCGGAATCGTAGTCAGCGCTTCGCACAATCCTTACCACGACAACGGTATCAAGGTCTTCTCGCCCTCCGGAAAGAAGATCGCCCCCGAGATCGAGCGGCGTGTCGAAGCGGACATCTGCGGCGGCGGATTCGATCGTTGCGCAGAGGTGGACGTTGACGAATCAAACTCGCTTCTGTTCTTCGACCGGTACCTCGACTATCTGCTTTCCGGATTTCCCGACCTTTCGCTGATCGGGAAGAAACTCGTCGTCGACTGCGCCAACGGCGCAGCATCCGAACTTGCTCCCGAACTCTTCGGCAGGCTCGGAGCCGAGGTCGTCGCGATCCATAAGACGCCCGATGGCCGGAACATCAATGAAAACTGCGGATCGCTCCACCTTTCGGGGTTGTGCGAACGTGTCCTTGAGGAACGCGCAGATATCGGGATCGCCTTCGATGGCGACGCGGACCGTGCCCTTTTCGCCGATGAGAATGGTCAGATCGTCGATGGCGACGGCGTTTTGTGGATAATGGCGAACCTCCTGAAGGCTCACGGCGTTCTGCAGAACGATACGGTGATCGCAACGGTGATGAGCAACCTAGGGCTCGAACGAGCGCTCGATTCGATCGGAATAGGACTAGTTCGGACCGTCGTCGGAGACAAGTACGTTCTTGAAGAGTTGCTCAGATCGGGCTCGGCGGTCGGCGGCGAGCAGTCCGGCCATATCATTTTTCCGCAACGCAGTCTGGTTGGCGACGGTATGATGACGGCGCTGTTCCTGCTTGAGGCGATCTGGGAGAACCATTCGACGCTTGGCGGTGCGGTCGCGGGCTTCGTACGTTATCCGCAGATCCTCGTGAACATTAAGGTCCGCGAGAAGAAACCGTTCGAAGATGTCGAACCGATCCGTTCGGCGGCGCGCGCGACCGAGGTCCGGCTCGGGAATTCGGGGCGGCTTCTGCTCAGGTATTCGGGCACTGAAAATCTCGCGCGGGTTATGATCGAGGGACGCGATCAGGCCGAGATCGAGTCGGAGGCCCTCCGATTGGCGGAGATAATTCGAGAAAATCTCGGATGAAACCCGATCTCGCTCTTGCTATTTCGGTTCGGTAAGGGGTATGATTTTACCAATTGAAACGGTTGGTGAATCCACCGTTTCTAGTGGTAGCTGGGGTGAGGACAGTTACTACGCATTGGCAGGTGCGGTACACTTCCACGTTGCTTCGCCTGCTTTAACTTTAGATTCGTGAAAGGCCGTTTGATACAATCAAGCGGCCTTGCCTGTTTTCGGACGGGGCTTGACGAATCGGGTCTCAGGGATGAAAGTCATCAAGAAGATCGAGGTTTGCGCGGCAGCGGCAGATCAGAAGTACGCCATTTCGGCCGGCGGCGGCCTGCTTTCGGGATCGGGAGCGTGGGCCCGTGCGACGCTCGGCGACTCTGCGCGCAAGGTGGTTGTGGTTTCGAATCCGAAAGTCTTCGGACTGTACGGCACGATCGTCGTCGAATCTCTCGCGAACGCCGGATTCGACGTGTCCGTCTGGTTGATGGGCGACGGCGAGCGGTTCAAGAACCTGCGTTCGGCGGAGAAACTGATCGGCGCTCTCGGCCGCAACGCCATCGGGCGAACCGACGCCTTGGTCGCGCTCGGGGGCGGGGTTGTCGGCGACCTGGCCGGATTCGCCGCCGCGATCCACCTTCGGGGAATTCGTTTCTTGCAGGTTCCAACGACGCTCCTCGCGATGATCGATTCCTCGGTGGGCGGCAAGACGGGCGTCAACACCGGATTCGGCAAGAACCTCTTGGGCGCCTTCCATCAGCCGGCGGGTGTGCTGATCGACGTTACCTCGCTCGCGACGTTGCCCCGGCGCGAACTCGTCGCCGGATTCTGTGAAGCCGCGAAGCACTGCGCGCTCGACCGAAGCCTTCTCGAACGCACGCGCGGCTTTTTGCAAACGTTTGGCTCGAAGGGATTTAAGCGGCGAATGGAGGACGATCGTTTCGTTTCCGAACTGGGCCGCCTGATCGCCGAACAGGTCGCGTTCAAGGCACGGATCGTCGCCGGCGATCAGTTCGAGGACGTCTCGCGGACCGATTCCTCGTCGCGAAAGGTGCTTAATTTTGGCCACACGCTCGCTCACGCTCTCGAAAAGGCGACGGGGTTCCGGTATTTCAAACACGGCGAGGCAGTCGGCCTCGGCGTGCTGTTTGCTGCCCGCCTGTCGAATTCTCTTGAATTGCTCGACTCAAATGAACTAAACTTGTTAAACGATGTTGTGCGGCTTTGCGGAAAGCTGCCCGACACCGGGCGAATTGACGCCGAAGACGTCATCGGAGCGTTCGTTTCGGACAAGAAGACCATCGCCGGAAATCTGCAATGGATCTTGCTGAAGGGAATCGGGCAACCGTTGATCGTCGCCAATGACAAGATCCCGGAAATGTCCATCCGGAAATGCCTCGAAGAGATCCTCGCCCGAAGTTCAGGTTGAGTGGAGCAGTAACGATGAAAAAGAACGTTTTGGCACGACACGGCGAACGCGGCGGCGCGGGCGTCAAACTGCTGCTGGTGCTGTCGGCGCTGGCGCTTGCCGGCAACGCGTTGATCAATTACGTGCCGGTTGCGTACAACGGAGAGAATTTCAAGCAGGAGATGCAGACGGCCGTAGTACAGGGCATGGTGGTCCCGCCAAGTATCGGTTCGCCGATCGACGTCACGAAGAAGAGGCTGAAAGCCGTCGCGATCCGTAATCAATTGCCGAACGACACGTTCATCGACGTGCGTGTCCAAAACAGCATACTTTCGGCGCGGGTCGCCTACAGCCAGCGTGTTTCGATCTTGCCTTTCGGAATCTACGATTACGTCTATACGTTCGACCACACCGCGACGCCGACGGGATTCTTCACGAAGGAGACCGACTGATCAGGCGCCGGCCGCAAGCATTTCCCTCACTTTCAACGGCTGGATGCTGACAAGCCTCTCCGGAGCGTCGGCAAGCCAAGTCGACGGGCATACCCCGCAAGTGGTGCATTTTTCAACCGCAGGACAGGGCTTTGACGAAAGGCTCGCCTGCGATTTTTCGTGCTCTTCCTTCAGGAAATCGAACGACAAGCCCGAGTCGACGATCGACCACGGCAGAAACTCTTCATACGAGCGGTCGCGCGAGATGTGAAATGCGTCATCGAAACGCAGATCGCGGACCGCGTCGCGGATGGATAGATTCTTGACCGCGGCGTTTTCGATGACCCGCGCTACCGTCCTGTCGCCCGATGAGAACAAAGCCTGCTCGTGAGCGATCCGCGCCGACATGAACCTGACCTCGACGTTCGGTATCCGCGCGAGGCCTTTGCATACATACTTCAAGCGGCGTTTCAACTCCTTTTCGTCGCACATCGCGTCCCATTGCAGGGGCGTGTTCGGCTTCGGCACGAAACCATTGAGGCTCGGGATGATCTTGCCGGCGCGGCCGAAGCGTTTGCCCGCCTCGAGCATCCGGTCCTTGATGCGCTCGACGAGGACGAACATCTCGTCGAGGTCCTCGTCGGTCTCGGTCGGCAGTCCGACCATCAGATAGAGTTTGATCGTCAGCATTCCGCGATCGAAGACCGATCCGCAGATGTCCACGATCTCGTCGTTGGTCAGATTCTTGTTGATAACGCGGCGCAAACGGTCCGAGCCGGTTTCGGGAGCGACCGCGATCTGCTGGTCATTCGATTCGACGAGAGCGTCGAGGAGCTCGTCCGAGATCTGATCAAGCCGCAGTGACGAAACCGAGATCCGGTAATCCATCGCGCGCAATTCGCGCAAGATCGTCGAGATCTCCGGATGGTCGCAGACGGCCGTCGAGACGAGCCCGATCTTGTCGGTCTTGGAACGCCACTCAGCGGCCTTCGCGAGGATGTCCTTCGCCGGAACGACGCGCGGCGGGTAGTAGTTGTAACCCGCCCAGCAGAATCTGCAGCCCTGAGAACATCCGCGCGAGATCTCGACCAGAAGCCGGTCGCCCATCTCGGCCTCGGGCGCCCAAACCGACGTCGAAGGGCAGAAAACGTCCTGGTTCAGAAGAAACTCGTGGAGCTCGTTTTCTCCGCGCTTCATCGCCCGCCGAAGAGTGCCTTCCTTTGGATTTACGGCCGCCAATGCGCGCCCGACGCGGCGCGGAACCCCGACTTCTTTGGGTATGTAGTCGAATACTGTTCCATCGTCGTTGTAGATGACATCGTAAAGCGATGGAACGTAGAAACCGCGGCCGATCCGCGCCAGCGCGAGAAGAATGTCTTCCTTAAACTCGTTCTCGAAGATTGCATCGACGAGTTGGTGGGCCAGGATCTCGCCCTCGCCGACGGCGATGACGTCCGTGAAATCGGCGATCGGCTCAGGGTTCAGGAACGACGCCGCGCCGCCCATCACGACGAGCGGATGAAAATGGTTCCGATCTTTCGCCCACACCGGTATCTTGGCGAGTTTCAGCATCTTCGCCATATTCAGATAGTCGGTTTCGAACGAGATCGAGAACGCGACGACATCGAAATCCCGGATCGGCGTTTGCGTTTCGAGGCTCAGAAGCGGAGTTCCGCTCTTTTCGTATTCCCTCAGATCGACATCATCAGGCAGAAAGACACGCTCGCAGGCAACGTCAGGTATGCGGTTGAAGAGCTCGTACATCGTGTGAAGGCCGAGATTTGCCATCCCGATCGAGTGCGTGTTCGGATAGCAGAGGGCTACGCGCAATTGCGCTCCGTGCTTGACGGTGTAGCCGTCCTCACGCTCGAGGATCTTCTGATAACTCTGGACGATGCGTTTGCTCATAGACCGAACCGAAAGTTTACCAAAAAGTAAGGATTTAACGCAATCGCATTGTTGGCTCTATAAGCAACACCGACGAGCGCACGATATTCGCCAATCCGAAATTCAAAATCCAAAATCGAAAATCCAAAAACAAAAATTGAGTCGCCTACCAACGCGACGAAGAAACCGGGCTGGGTCTCGCCGAACCCAGAGTGTACGAAAACCGCCACGGCCGGTTCACCGCCGTCGATCTGCTGCTCGCGAACGGCGAAGTCGGTCCGCAAGCGGTCAACCAGTCGCGGAGCGACGCCAGACCCTAGCCGTGGTGCGTAAGCCCACGGAAACGGGCGTAATAATGATCCCGAGTCGCGCGAGCGACGGCACAGACCATTTGGGAATCGGGATTTGGGATTGCGGATTTCGCCGAATTGCGTGAGTTACGAGTCCACGCGCGTTACGCGCGATCCGAGTAGCGGCGCAAAAACTGGCGATGAAACGCGG
>CAZARD010000018.1:0-51013 GCA_964487505.1 uncultured Blastocatellaceae bacterium
TTCGTCAAATCCCGGACGGATCATCAGGCGTTCGGCGAGGACATCGCATCCGGCGTCGGACTGAGAACGACGGCCCAGGGCTTCGGCGCCCCGCAAGCGAACCGGCAAGGATACGGCCTGACCGAGAAAGATTCGACGGGCATGAACCACACGTGGTTCCGCAAGAACGAATCCCGCGCCGGCCGCTGGACATCGCCCGAAACGGGGTTTTCTTTGGACGGTGTTGGTTATGACCTTTGGTATGTCGATTCCGGAAAAAAGATCTACCTTTCGCTGGTCGGAGGCGAAAAATTTGAAAAAGGAGAATCACCTGTGATTACATGGGTGAGGAGTCTTTTTATAGAGCTGGAACGATCTAAACCGCAAAAACCCTAGCGAGGTGGTCTGCGCTTGCCGCGATACAATTGGCACTGGAGTATTGAATTGAAAAATCCATCTGAGAGTCTCGGGTTCTGGTGCGCTCTGCGAGTACCCTCGGTTACGATCGCGTTTCCTTCGATCTCGACGGGAGCCTACGCCTTTCCGCCAGCGGAAGCGGCCGTCATCGCCACGGGCGCGATCCGCGAATTCCTCAGCGCGGCCGGGCAGGAAATCGCGGTCCGGCTCGTCTTTCTCGACCGCGCAGCGGCCGAGATCTTCATCCGTCAACAGTCGTTCTGATCTTCTCGCCCACCGCCGTCGGCGAACAATTTGAATCTTGCCCGACGTTGGTTTATAGTTTTCCGTGCTTTCCTTTCGAATCAGCCAATAATTCGGAATATATATGAAGGAGATGATGTCCGAACGAGAAGGATTTATGCAGTCAGCAGTTAGTTTGAAGCCCGAACAAAGTTTTCGGGAGGATTTTGAGATCCGGCGCGAAATACCGGAAAACCTTAGAGCGCTCGATACGATCAGCCGCAACTACTATTGGTCGTGGACTCGCGAGGGCGTCGAGATCTTTCGCGAACTCGAGCCGTCGCTCTGGGAAAAGTGCGAGCAGAATCCGCGCCTTTTGCTGCGCAGGATCGGTCAGTTCAGGCTTTGGCAGAAATCGCTCGATGAGGCCTATGTCCAACGCGTTCAGGATTTCGCCGAGCGGACACAGGAATATCTCCGGCAGCCCGCGGCGAGTTTCGGCCGTGTCGGTCCGGAAAATCCGATCGCGTACTTCTGCGCCGAATACGGCGTCCACAATTCCCTTCCGAACTACTCGGGCGGCCTCGGCATCCTGGCCGGCGACCATCTCAAATCGGCGAGCGATCTGAACGTTCCGCTCGTCGCCATCGGATTGCTCTATCGCTACGGGTATTTTCGTCAGAAGATCGCGCACGACGGCTGGCAGGAAGAGCGTTACAACGACGTTTTTGATTCGGAGCTGGCCGTGTCTCCGGTTTTTGACGAGAACGGCGACCGCCTGATGGTGACAGTGCTGATCCGCGGCCGCGAGGTGTTCGCGCAGGCGTGGCTTGCCGAGATCGGGCGCATCAAGCTTTATCTACTGGATACCAACGTCGAGCGCAACGCCGAGATCGACCGCTACATCACCGGTCATCTCTACGGCGGCGATTCCGAGACGCGGATAGTGCAGGAGAAGATCCTCGGGCTCGGCGGCGTGCGCCTGCTGCGCCGTCTGCGGATCGAACCGTCGGTCTATCATCTCAACGAGGGCCACTCGGCCTTCCTGACGCTCGAACTTGCCCGCGGCGTACTCGCCGCCGACCCGTCGATGACATTTGAGGAAGCCCGCGCGGTCGTCCGCGAGAAATGCGTTTTCACGACCCACACACCGGTCGAGGCAGGCAATGACGTCTTCTCCCCGGAGCGTCTGGAGGACTGCTTCAGCGCCTCGTTCGTGCGGTCGCTGCGACTCAGCGACGACGAATTTCTCGCGCTCGGACGGACCGCTCCGGAAGACCGGACCGAGTGGTTCGGTATGACGCCGCTCGCGCTCCGTATGACGCGTTCGGCAAACGGCGTCAGCGAAAAGCACGGCGAGGTCTCGCGCGAACTGTGGCTCAAGATGTTCCCTGAAGGAACGGATGCGGCCGATGTTCCGATCACCCATATCACGAACGGCGTGCACGCGCCGACCTGGATCGCTCCATCGTTCAAGGCGCTTTACGAGCGGCATATCGGAGCCCATTGGCCGGAACTTGTTTCGGATCCGGCGGCGTGGCGGACGGCGATCGATTCGATCCCGGATGCCGAACTCTGGCAATCGCACAAACAGCTCAAGCGCCTGCTGATCGCCTTCATTCGCCATCGGACTCTTTCGAAAGAGACCGGCGCGCTGGACACGATCAACGAGCGCGAGGACACCCGAAAACTCTTCGACCCGAGCGTTCTGACCATCGGTTTCGCGCGCCGAGTCGCGGCCTACAAACGTTGGAACCTGTTGATGACCGACCTTGAACGGCTACTGAGCCTCGTCGATGATCCGCGCCGGCCGGTGCAGTTCGTCTTCGCCGGCAAAGCTCACCCGCAGGATCTGACCGGCAAACAGCTCCTGCAGAACCTGATGAGCATCAATCACGATTCAAACTGGCAGAAGCGCGCGGTCTTTATCGAGGATTACGATCAGGAAGTCGCCCGCTACTTGGTGCAGGGCGTCGATGTATGGATGAACGTCCCGCGCCGTCCGCTCGAGGCGAGCGGCACAAGCGGCCAGAAGGCGGCGATGAACGGCGGATTGAACTTCTCGATTCTTGACGGCTGGTGGATCGAGGGTTACAACGGCGTCAACGGATTTTCGATCGGCGAGTTCAACGTCGGCGACGACCAGCGCGCGATCGACGCCGACGACGCCGACTCGCTCTATCGGGTACTCGAGACCGAGATCGTTCCGTGCTACTACGAACGTGACGGGAACGATCTCCCGACCGCCTGGATCAAACGTATGAAGGACGCGCTCGCGACCTTGACGGTTCAGTTCTCAAGCGACCGGATGGTTCGCGACTACATCGAAAAAATCTATTGTTAGTTCGCCGAGTATTGTCGGATAATGGTTACGGAAATTTTCCGTAACCATTTTTCATTATGAACCCGAACGAATTCCGGACCGGCGTCATCCGCCCGGTCGAATGTTTCAAAGAAGGCTGGGAACTGATCAAGCCCGACTTTTGGCTCTTGTTCGCGATAACGCTGCTGGCAATGCTCATCGGCGGCATAACGATGTACATCCTGCTCGGCGCGATGCTGTGCGGAATGTTCTACTGCTATCTCGAGCGCGTCGACGGAAATCCGGTGTCGCTCGACGGCCTCTGGAAGGGATTTCAGTGGTGGCTGCCGGGGCTGTTGGTGGCGGCCGTGATGATCATTCCGGTCGTGATCGTTTACTTGATCCTGTACGTCCCGCTCGTAATGGCGATGATCATGGGATCCAAACTGAGCGAGAGCGAACTGGCGGCTCTGCTCGGAACGGCCTTCGCCGTCGATCTAGTGGTCATCGTGATCATGGTCTGCTTCCATACGCTGCTGATCTTTTCGTTCCCGCTGATCGTCGATCGGGGGCTCGGCGCATTCGGAGCGATGGCGCTCAGCGCGCGTGCGGTGTGGGGCAATCTGAAGGGCGTCGCCGGGCTTTACGGCGTCGCTTTCCTGCTCAATCTCGCCGGAATGGCGGCGTTCTGCGTCGGCGTCTATTTCGTCGTGCCGATCATCATCGCCGGAAACGTCGTCGCGTACCGGAAACTGTTTCCGCGGACAAGCATTTCCAACGAGCCGCCTTCGCCGGCTTCGTTCCATGGCGCGGGAGAGCCGGCCTGAGACGATGACCGCAACAATAACCGAGATCGAGTCAGGCGCCGACCTTGAAGCGCTGCTCAGCCGATCCGAGAAGCGGCCCGTGCTGATCTTCAAACACAGCGCGACGTGCCCGATCAGTTTTCACGTCCAGCGCGAGATCGAACGGCTTGATGCCGAGGTCAATCTCGTCGTCGTCCAGCATTCGCGGGCTGTATCGAACGAGATCGAATCGCGGCTCGGCGTCCGGCACGAATCGCCGCAAGCGATCATCGTCTCCGGGCGCCGTGCGGTATATGACGCGTCGCATTATGATGTATCAGGCGATGAGATCGCAGCACTCTTGGAGAACGAGGAAAGGGAAGGATGAGACAACCGACAGAAATCGTCGAAGAGAGCGATCGCGAGATTTCCGTCACGTGGGATGACGGCGCCGTAACCCGTTACGTTGCGCCGGAACTGAGGCGCGCCTGCCCTTGCGCGTCGTGCGTCAACGAATGGACCGGTGAAAAGATGCTCAGCGACGATTCGGTCGCGGACGATCTGACGATCGGCTCGACGAGCATCGTCGGCCGGTACGCGCTCAATTTCCATTTTTCGGACGGGCACGATACCGGGATCTACAGTTTTCAGTATCTGCGGAAGATCGGCGATACGGCCTGATTGGGAGATCTATGCTCAACGAAAAAGACATCTTCGACGAAAGACAGGAATCGAAACCGGCAAACTTCAGTTGTCCGTACTGCCGCGAACGCCACGATTACGACGTGCGCTGGATGAAACGCACGAAGAAACGGCAGGCGCCGCGCCATCTGAACCAGCAGGATCTCGCGCGTTTTCACAACTCGCGCGACTATATGGTCCGGATCGACGATATGCTGATGTGCAAGAACGTCCGGTGCCGCCGGAGATTCGACATCCCGTCGTCGCAGACCGTCGTTTTCATCTGATCCGACAACTTCAGCGACCGCCGGGCTCGACAGGTTTTGCACCGTTCGTTGCGCGGCAATTTTGAACCCGAAAAACATTTCCCGACCGCGGCGATTGTGCTATTCTCTAACTAGAAATCAGTTCCGAAATGCCGTGCCCGACGCGGCGATTTCCGCCTCAGATCTGTTCGGCATTTTGGACAATTTGATCGAGGTTAAAACTATGATTTCCGGTAAGAATCTCGAGTTTTACGACCGCGAAGAACCTCCGAGCGATGAGATCCGCGAATTGATCGAAGATGAGATCGCGCACGCGCCGCAGGCGCCGCACGGTCTGACGCAGCGGCTTCTCGATCACCATTCTTCAAGTCCCGCCGATTCGGGCGGCGACATCGATGCCAGTTGGGAAGAAGTGAACACGAGCGGGGCGGAAACCGTGTTCGGGCATAATCCGACGCCGGACCAATCCGACGTCGAAGAGAACGCCCACGCGATCGGCATCGATTTCGAGGACAACGAGCCGCTGGATTTCGTCGGAAAGATCGAACGCCGTGACCGCGACCGATTCGAAATGAACGAAAGCTCAAAGGGCGGCCGGGACAGCATCTGACCGAGTTCGAACATAAGACTCCCCACCTTCGGCGCCGGGCCGATTGGGATTTTCGATTTTGGATTTTAGATTTTGGATCAATGCTGTCCTAAACGATCGAGGTCGATACCGTTGGTTCAATTGACTTCGAGGCCCGCGAAATCGAATCGATCCCTCTTTTGGATCGACGAGGCTGACTGAAAAGTCCGATCTCCAACGCGATGGCGAAAGGACGATCGATCTTCGACGCGCGAAGCCCGCTCGGCAAGGATCGCCACGAAACCGACACAACGAGACCCGAAGACGCAATCCGCGAGCTCCCGGTCGCGTAGCGACAAAACGAACTTAGCCGTGGGTTTCAACCCACGGAAATCGGGGATGACGGGCGCGTCGCGTCAGCGACGATTGAATCAGGCGTCGACCGACCGCTACGCGGCCGGCATCGGACTCTTCATACAGAGTCCGGGCATTCTTCAGTATGACGTGCGGCGGAGCCGCGGGTTCAACTTTGGGACATCGCAACCGGGCACGCCAGTCGCGCGAGCGACGCCTGATTCAACCAAATTACGCGGTAGGATTTCAATCGCGGATTCGTGACGATTTTCGGACTGCCTGACATTGCGTCCTTAGCGGTCTTTGAGTGGGAAATTGCCTGTTTGGCGAGGGTACGCCGGTCCCACGCGCAAAGTCCGCCAAGATCGCGGCGGCGACAATTATCAAAATTCGCCTTTATTGCTTAATCCCGCTTCAATCGTCGCTGACGCGACGCGGAATCGAATCGCACCGAACCTTGGGTTGAAACCCACGGCTAAATTCGACCGTCCGCAACGCGTCCGGAATCGGACTTTTCGGACACTCTCCGGCCAAACCGGGCCCGGCTTGGGATTTTCGATCTTGGATTTTGAGCAAGCCGTTCGAGCGCGCGTAAGCGCCCCGCTTTCCAATAGCGCCCTTGCGGGAAATCGGGGCGGCGAGGATTCGCGGGCGTCGACGCTGAGCGCTGAAAACGCGTTATTCGCCGTAGATCTTGACGACTGGTTTCCCGTCGGCATCGATGTACGCCCGGTACATTCCCTCCGAGTTGAACGAGATCCCCATGTTCCCGAACTTGTCGAGGACGATCACGCCGCCGTCGCCGCCGAGCGTCTTGACCTTGTTCATCACCGTGTCGGCCGCCTGTTGCACCGGAATCGCGCGGTATTCCATCTGCGCCGCGATGTCGCGGGCGACGCCGACGCGTATGAAATACTCGCCCCAGCCGGTCGCGGATACGCCGCATGTGGCGTTGCTGGCATAGGTTCCGGCGCCGATGATCGGCGCATCGCCGACGCGTCCGTATTTCTTGTTGGTCATCCCGCCGGTCGATGTCCCGGCGGCGATGTTTCCGTCCTTGTCGAGCGCGACGGCGCCGACCGTCCCGAACTTGTTTTCGGCAAGCCGGGCCGTTTCGGTCATTTCGGCGTACAGATCATCCTTCGACGGGCCGACGCCCGAGGACAGGGTCTTGCCGGGCTTCTTCTTCTCCTCGGTCTCACGTTTCTGTTTCTCTTCCTGCAGAATCTTCTGCAATGCATCCCAACGCGGCTGTGTCCAGAAGTATTTCGGATCGACGAGCTCGATCCCCTTCTCGGCCGCGAACTTCTCGGCCCCGTCGCCGATCATCATCACGTGGGGCGACCGCTCCATCACGGCGCGGGCAAGCGTGATGGGGTTCTTGACGTGATGCAGGCCGGCGACCGCGCCGGCGTTCAGAGTCTTGCCGTCCATAATCGACGCGTCAAGCTCGTTCTTGCCGTCCGCCGTGAAGACCGCGCCCTTTCCGGCGTTGAAGAGCGGCGAATCCTCAAGGATACGGATCGCGACCTCGACCGCGTCGATCGCCGTCTTCCCGTCCTGCAGCGCCTTGTATCCGGCGAGCACGGCCTCTTCGAGCTTTTTCGTATACTCGGCCTCTTTCTCGGGCGTCAGCGTGCCTTTCTTTATTACGCCAGCACCGCCGTGAATTATGAACGCGAGGCGGGGATTCTGCGGCCCCTGAAGCTGTTTGATACCTGCGAACCCGCCCTTTTGGGCCGACACGGCGATCGGCATCAAGGCGAAGGCCGCAACGAGGAAAAGCGCAACGGTTTTTCTGAACATTCTCGTATCTCCGGAAATTACTTCTGACGCCAAACAGAATAGATAGACATCGCCTCAAACGCAATCGGCGGTTAACGAGCGCGGCTCAGTTTCCAGGCCCGCGGCATCGTGACCAGCTTGCGCGCCGTGGTAGTGTGCGCACGCGCCCGGAAGACGTCGTGGTCCAGCCTTTCGATCTCATCGAGTATCCGCGAATAGATCGTCGAGGCGAGCGCGACCGTGAAACGCGTCTCGGGGTCGAGGTATTTGATGCCTTCGTCGCCGCGCCGATAGTATTCGCGGGCGCGTTCGATCTCGAACTTCATCAGCTCGACGAAGTTCCGATCGGCGCGGCCTTCGTTGATCTGATCCTCGGATACGCCGAAGCGGCGGAGATCTTCCTGCGGAAGATAGATCCTGCCGCGGACCGCGTCCTCGCGTACGTCGCGGAGGATGTTCGTCAATTGCATCGCGATGCCGAGCGCCTCAGCGTGCTCCAAGGCCCTCGGTTCGGAGTACCCGAGAATCTCCGATGACATCAGGCCGACCGTCGACGCGACCCGATAGCAATAAACGTAAAGCTCTTCAAAGGTCTCGTAACGATCGATCTCGGTGTCCTGAACGACGCCTTTGATCAGGTCGAGCGGTAACCCGGGATCGAACCGAAAGCGGTCGAGAAGGTCCTTCCACGCGACGAAAACCAGATCCTGTTCGGCCGGTGGATCCGCGATGTTCAGGACACCCGAAAAGACGTCGCGCAAACGCGATTCCCAAACCTCGACGACCGCCCGCGGCGAGAGTGCCGAGTCTGCGTCCGCCTCGTCGATCGCATCGTCGACGTGCCGGCAGAAGGCGTAGATCGGGTAAACGGCGCGCCGCTTTTCGGCCGGCAGGAACTTCGCCGCGAAAAAGAAACTGCGCGCGTGCGTTTTCGTCACGCGCTCGCAGTATTCATAAGCGGTCTCGGTGAGACGGTGTCGGTCCATTGCGGCGGCGTCTACGGCAAGTCGTCGGGTTTGATCCAGTAGCTGTTCGACTCGAACGCCGGGGTTTCTATGTAGATCTCGCCAGCATCGTTCAAGGGCAGAACCCCGAATTTCTTCCAACGCCGGGCGAACGTGCGCAGTATGTCCGAATCGCCGTTGTCCGGAACCATCCTGAACACGAACTTCAGATGTGAACGCGCCAAAAGGCTCCGAACCGATTCGCGCTCCTCGACAAAGATGCCCCAGTATTCGGACCGGCCCGGCCTCGATCCTTCGGCGCGAATCACGATCCGGAAGAACGTCTCGAACCGAAACGAATCGCCGGGTTCGAGAATTCGGAAGCGGTCGGGTCGAGGTTCGTCCCAGGAGCGGGACAGCCGACGGTCGATCGTCCAAGGATCCCTCGACTTCACAATCGCCACGGACGCGGACGCCGAGCCGTCAACGAAACGGATCTCGGACCACATATCGAAAGGTCTCGGGCAGATGACGGTTTCGCTGCCCTCGTTCGACACGATGAACTCGATCCGGGCACTGTAAGACTCCGCTTCCTGCCGCTCCGGCAAAACGCCGCCTTTGACTTCGTTCACCGACCAAGCGTAAACATTTCCGACGATCTTCAGTCCAGAGCTGTCGCCCGCCGGCTGCGCAAAGGCGGACCCCGTGCAGATCATCGACAAAACGATCACGATCAGGTTCAAACGCATCATCAGGCCCTCCTCTCGACCAGATAGTCGGCGAATTGGATCAGACAACTGCGGGCCTCGCTCGAAGGGAAATTCTCGACAAGGACCCGTTTCGCGTCGTCGATCATCTTCGTGAGTCGCCTTTCGGCGGCGGCCCTGCCCTCCTTGCCTGCGAACGTCTTCCGGTCGGCGGCGAAGATCGCTTCGTCCTCATCAAGGTCGATCAGGTCGTCGCCCAACTGATAGGCATCGCCGAGGAGTTCCGCAAAACGCGAAAGCTTGACGAGATCGATCGGGTTCGCGCCCGCGAGGATCGCGCCGACGCGGATCGAGAGCCTCATCAGCGCCGACGTCTTCAGATTCCGCACCGATTCCGATCCGGCGCCGCCCACGCCGGCCGCGATCGCGAGATCGACCGATTGTCCGCCGATCATCCCCGACGCGCCGACGCAGTCGACGAGTTCGGCGTGCGCGAGCATCGCGCGTTCGGGCAGATTGGCGTGGTTGACAAAAACCAATCCGTAGGATGCGTTCAGAAATCCGATGGCTACAAGTACGGCAAGCCCCTCGCCGAATTTCTGATGGAGCGAGGTCTTCCCGCGACGCTCGGGGGCATTGTCCATACAGGGCAGATCGTCGAAGATCAGCGAACTGGTATGTATGAACTCGCCGGCCACCGCCGCCGGCAGAACCGAATCCGCGGAGCCGCCGAACAGTTCCGCACCGAGCAGGGTCAGTGCCGGCCGCAGCCGCTTGCCGCCCGAGAAAAGCGCATACTCGACGGCTTCATTGAATCGTGTTTCGATCTCCGGGGGCGCGAACGGCAGATGCTCGCGCAACGCGCGCTCGATCGCCGGCCGATAGCGCTCGACATATCCCCATAGAACGGCAAATTTTTCCTGGCTGCCTTCCATCTGTCGCGTCATTGATAATCTAACCGCCATCGCCCCCGCCCGCAAACACAACCCGAGCGCGTTCGGCAACCTCATCCGGCACCGTCACCCGATACGGATGTTTGGCGACGAAGCTCGGCAGTTTCTTGACGTTCGCTCCAAGCCGTTCGAGCGCGAGCGCCACCGCGTCATCGGACGCCTCGCCGAGCTCAAACCTTTCGAACGCACGCCGAAACGCGCCCCGCAATCGGTCGAACGCCAGTTCCCGGCCGGCCAAGTCCTTTCCACGGGCCTGAAAATCGCCCAGCGCGTGCAGTATGACCGATTCGAGCCGACAGTCCCCGCCATCGATGTCGAAAAGTTCCGGTTGGACGCTCTCATTCATTGGTCTTCAACGGCCGCCGCAGTACGGCACGGGGTAAGGCTTATTTCAGAATCAAGTGGAATATTAACATAGCCTAATGGTATTTTAGTGTAGAATTTCAAGCAGTCTATGGCTGAATCCGAGCGGAAAATTCGAGTTGGTCTGGGCGTCTGCGGCGGCATCGCGGCGTACAAGGCGATCGAGGTGATGCGGCAGCTTCAAAAGGCCGGTTGCGACGTCAGCGTCGCGATGACGCGAAATGCGACGCAGTTCATCAGCCCTTTGACGTTTCGCGCGTTGTCCGGCGAGTACGTCCTCGTCGACGATTACGACGCGTCGAATCCTGATCCGATCGCGCACGTCAATTTCTCGCAGAATGCCGATCTGCTACTGATCGTCCCGGCGACGGCGAACGTGCTCGCGAAGTTCGCGAACGGCATCGCCGACGATTTCCTGACCTCGACCTACCTCGCTTCGGCGGCCCCGGTGCTGGTCGCGCCGGCGATGAATACGTCGATGTGGGAGAAGCCTTCGACCCAACGCAACATCGCGCGGCTCAAGGAGGACGGCGTCCGGTTCGTTGAACCTGTCTCGGGCGAACTCGCCTGCAAGACCGTTGGCACCGGAAAGCTCGAGGACGTCGAGAATATCGTACGCCAGGCGCTTCTCCTTTTGAATATCGAAGCGCCAAAGCCCGACGCCGCGATACCCGATGCCTCAGATCCGATACCCAAGGCCCAAGATCCGAAGTCGGACGATCTCAAGGACGAGCATATCCTGATAACGGTCGGCGGCACGCGCGAAGCGATCGACCCGGTAAGGTTCATTTCGAACCATTCGTCAGGGAAAATGGGATTCGCGATCGCTGAGGCCGCGCGTCAGCGCGGGGCTTGGGTGACCTGCGTTTGCGGATCGGTTTCGGTCGAACCTCCGGCCGGCGTTGAGACGGTGCGGGTCGATTCGGCCGAGGAAATGCTGCGCGAAGTCCGGAAATACCTTTCGGGAACCACCGTTTTCATTGGCGCGGCTGCGGTCGCGGATTATCGGCCGAAATCCGTCGCCGGCTCGAAGATCAAAAAGACCGAGGTCGAATCATTGACGCTTGAACTCGTACGCACGCCGGACATTCTTGCGAGCGTCTCCGAGAGCAGGCACCCGCACCTTCTGGTCGTCGGATTCGCCGCCGAGACAAACGACGTCGAGGGATACGCGCGTTCGAAGCTGGAACGCAAGAACCTCGATATGATCGTCGCCAACGACGTAAGCCTCGATGGGCAGGGCTTTGGCTCCGAATACAACGCAGCGGTCATCCTCACGCGTTCGGGCCAGAAGCACCTGCCGCTGCAGTCGAAGCGCGACATGGCCGAGCGCGTCCTCGATGCGATCTTGGAGATAAGAAAAAGAAAATGAGCCCCGAACTGGAAGATCTGGCTGCCGACATCCGCGAACACGTGCTGTACCTACGCGAACTCGGCGTTGAAAATCTCGCCGTCGATCTTCCGCCGGTTCGCGAGGCGGCCGCGCCTGAATCGAAACGCGACGCGCCGGCGGCTGCGGAAGCGTTCGCGAGGTTCATCCCCGACAAGCGAATCGGGGTCAAACCGCCGCCCGCTCGTCCCGGGACCCGAGCGCCGGCGCCACGCCTCGGATTGCTAGAATCCATGAAACTTTCGAACGTCAAAACGCAGCCGCGGCGTGACGGAACTTCCGTCGTCGCGCCGGTCAAGCACGAATTGCCGAGTCCCGAACCGATCTCCGTCGAGATGGTTTCCGGACCCCAGCCGCCCACGGGCGATACCATCGAATCGATCCGCGCCGATATCGGCGATTGCCGGCGGTGCGGGCTCTGCGCGGGCCGGACCAACATCGCAAACAGCACCGGGAACTTCGCGGCCGACCTGATGTTCGTCGGCGAAGCTCCGGGAGCGGACGAAGATATGCAGGGTGCTCCGTTCGTGGGCCGCGCCGGGCAGTTGCTGACGAAGATCATCGAGGCCATCGGGATGAAGCGCGAGGACGTGTTCATCGGCAACATCAACCGTTGCCGCCCGCCGGCGAACCGCGCTCCGCTTCCCGACGAGACCGCGGCGTGCAAGCCTTTTCTTCTCCGCGAGATCGCGGTCGTCAAGCCGAAGGTCATCGTCGTCCTCGGAAACACGGCGATGAAGAACCTCCTCGACACGCGCGAGGGCATCACGAAGATACGCGGCGTTTTCCAGGATTATTTAGGGGTCAAAGTTATGCCGACCTTTCATCCGGCATACCTCCTGCGCGATCCGAGCAAAAAACGCGAGGTCTGGGAGGATATGAAAAAGGTCCGGGATTATCTGAACGAGAATCGGTGAGTTTTGGAACGCCTACCTGGACCTTCTCAACCGATCACGTATCGTCTCGATCGTCGCCTGCGGCCTGATCGCGTCGTTCACCTTAACCGACCCCGTCCAGACCCTGAATTCACTGCGTCTGGTCGAAGGCCCGGATTTCTTCCGGTTCGCGCGCACCCAAATCGCCGTGAGCGTCGGTTTCAAATCGATTATCTTCGTTGTTTTCGCGACTCGTTTGGGATTTCTGATCGTACGGGATCGGGCCCGTTCATCTCAGATGGCTTGGTTCGCCGGCTACATTCTGGTTCTCGCGTACAAACTCAGTACTGCAATGATCGTTTTTGGATCGATCTTTGAAGATCGGGAATCACGTTGTTTGGATTGCTTATACTACCCGTATTTCCTCTGGGCTTCCCCGTCACTGAGCATTTTATTGCTCGGTTATCTTATGTTGAGTCCCGTCAGACAAGGGCTTACATTGGTTGCCGCAATCGTCGTCGAACGCCGGGTCCGGCGAAACCAAATCGAGACGATTTGAATCGCAACCGTTTGTTTGCTTTGAAGACCACGCTGGCCAGCGGGGCGTTGGAGGGCGCATCGGCCACCTAGCCCGCCAGGGGCGGGCTGAGCGGAATCAAACTCCGCGGATCTCAGATCCTTTCGGTCTTGGTTCGGCGCCAGATCGTGATCGCCAGCACGACGCACGCCGCACCGAAGCAAAAAGCGCCGATCCCCGCCATGTAGCGTATGCGGTCGGGATTCACGAACCCGAACACGAACGACGCGAGCGCGGCCAAAAACAGGATCACCGCGACATAACCGAATCCTCTCATACGGCCTCCTTTCGGATACAACTGCCCCTGTTCGTCGCTTGAAAACATTATAACTCGATTTGCGATTTTTTGATTGGGGTAGACGGTAGACGGTAGACAGTAGACGGCAGGCGGTTGGCCCTGATCCGTCGTCCAACAGGATCAAACTATGCACTTTGCACTTTGCGTCTTGCACTGCCCTCCAGTTCTTGCTTCCTGAATCCGGCCGTGCCAGTCTGTAGCGTATGCTTCCAGAACGAATCGAGTCTAAGGAGATCTACCGCGGCCGGATTTTCGACGTCAGGCTCGACCGGGTCCGCGAGGACGGCGTCGAATACGAGCGCGAGATAGTCGAACACCGGGGCAGCGCGGTCGTCGTTCCGGTCTTCGACGATCTGACGGTCGGACTCGTCCGGCAATACCGCCACGCGGCGGGCGAGTTCCTGCTCGAGGTCCCGGCCGGATCGCTCGAAGCGGGAGAAGATCCCGAATCCGGCGCCCGGCGCGAACTCGAGGAAGAGGTCGGCGTCGTCGCGGGCCGTGTCGAAAAGCTCGCGGAGTTTTTTGTTTCGCCCGGATTCCTTTCCGAACTGATGCACGTCTATCTCGCGACCGAACTAGCAGCGACCGTCCAACGGCTGGAGTTCGACGAGATCATCGCCGTGAGACGCGTATCGTTCGACGATCTCTTCGAGATGATCCGCGCCGGCGAGATCCGCGACGCAAAGACGATCTGCGGCGCGTTCCTTGCCGGCTCCTGGCTCGGACAACGCAGGTGACTGCCGGTGTTTTCACGCCGAAATGCGTGAAAAACCCCGATTTCGACCGGGGCCTTAGGCGCCCGATCCGGAATCCGGGCAACTAACCGCGGAAGAATCGCGAACGAACTGGACGGAACGGATGTTGCTCTCTGCAATGGCGGAAAGGACCGCCGAGCAAGAGCGAAGATGCATCCGATCGCCCGTGTAAGTCTGATTGCGCGAAACGCGCGTGCCGCAGTTTGGAATCCGGTTCATAGCCGGATCGCAGCCGGCGCGATATTGGCGCTGGCCCTGGTGGCCGCAACAATAGCCCAAACAACGCGTCCGCGCGAGGTTGAGATCGCCGCCGTTGGCGACATCCTTCTCGACCGGGGCGTGGGGTTGCGAATCCGACAGTACGGGGCCGATTATCCATTCGCCAAGGTTGCGAAATACCTTCAGGGCGCCGACCTTTCTTTCGGAAATCTCGAATCGCCGCTCGCCCGAAAATGTCCCGACACCGAAAAGAAGTTCTCGTTCCGCGGCGTCCCGGAAGGCGCGCGGATACTCGGCCGCGCCGGGATCGACGTCGTCTCGATAGCGAACAACCACGTTCCAGACTGCGGCGAGGCCGGAATTTACGACACTGTCGCATCGCTCGACGGTTTCGGGATCCGCGCCGTCGGAGCTGCGCCCACCGATCGTTCATTGCGCAAGCCGCTGATAATCAACGTGCGCGGGTTGCGGATCGGCTTTTTGGCCTTCACGGCCGTTGCCCCGATTCCGGACGGCGTTTCGCCCGAAAGCGGCGCGACCGTCGACCCCGCCGAGGTCGCCGCATTGGTTTCGGAACTCAGTTCGATGGCCGACGCGGTGATCGTTTCTTTTCACTGGGGCGACGACTATTCTCCGGTCCCGAATGAGGAACAGCGCCGATTGGCGTATTCGGCGGCCGAGGCCGGCGCGGATGTCGTCATCGGACATCATCCGCACGTCCTTCAAGCGTTCGAGATGCTTCCGCCCCGCGGACGCGGCCGCAAAACGCTGATCGCATACTCGCTCGGCGATTTCGTGTTCGACTCGCCCTCAGGGCTGATCCCGAGGACCGCCGATTCGTTGATCCTCAAGTTCCGGCTCGGCAAGAAAGGCCTTGTCCGGGCCGAAGCGATCCCGATAGTCATCGAACGAAGTCGGCCGCGGACCGCGAACGAGGTCGAATCCTCGCGCAGTTTCTCCGTTCTGAACCGACTGTCGGCGGCTTTCGAAACCGTCATCGACGACGGACGGATCACAACGAAAACCGATACGTTTCGAACCCGGAAAGTTGATCTTGATCTGAACGGAACCTCCGAAACGGTCGAACTCGACCGGTCCCGCCCGCTGACGCTGAGCGTCAGGAGCGGAGACGGTCCTCGGAGCTTTGCCGTCCCGGCAGATTGGAATCCGTGGAAACTCGAATTCGCCGATGTTGACGGCGACGGCGCGATAGAGATCGCCGTCGGGGTGCGCAAATCGACCAAGTTTTTTCCCGAACCGCACAACTGTCTGTTCATATACCGATGGTCGCGGCTCGGCCTTGATCCGAAATGGCTCGGATCGGCGCTTGCGCGCCCATTTACGGATTTTCTGTTTGCAAATCTGGATGAAAACCCGGGTGACGAACTGATCGCGCTCGAGCGCACGCTTGCGGGACGGATGTCCGTCGCGGTGTACCGCTGGGACGGATTCGGATTCACCAAAGAGGCGGAACGCGGCGATTGGCGATCCGCGAGACTGATCGGAGCCGGAAACGGTCAGGTGGAAGTTGAGGCCGACGGGCTGCCCTTGCGCATCGCCGTCGGAAATTAAGGAGGCAGTATGAAGCAGAAAATGGCCAGAATTCTCCTGTCGGCGTCGATATGCTGTGCCGTCGCCGTGGGCGCGGCGAACATCGCAATCGCCCAGACGGCCCGCACGAAGCCATACAAGGTCTCGGCGACGTTGTCCGAGGTCGTCAATTTGAGGCATTTCAAGAAGCGCTACCCGATCAGCGCGAGCCGGCGCTCGATGCTGGCGAAAAACCTGTTCGTCGCCTATCCGAGCAAGTCGAAACAGCTTTTCCACATCTACGAGGACAACGACTACAAGAACATACCTTCGTTCGTGACGACGGACTCCGTTTTGCAGCTTTACCATATATTTTTCGATTTCACGCTTCGCTCGGTCGAGGAAGAATCCCTCGCGCCCGCCCTCAGGCGCTTGACCGACAAGATGCTTGCCGATTCGATCCGAACCCGGAACGAATTGGCCGCGCCTTCGCTGCGATCGGCCGCGCTAAAAAATGTCGTGTTCTTCGCCGTCGCCGCGCGCCTGCTCGGATCCGATCCGAAGGTCCCGTCGGAGGCAGAGGATTTGATACGCCGCGAACTCGACCTCATCGATCGTCACGAGGGCTTCGCGGTCGGCTCGATCTTTCCTTATGAGATAGATTACTCGCAATTCGTCCCCCGCGGGCATTACACCCGAAGCGAGGAAATGCAGAAGTTCTTCCGCACGATGATGTGGTACGGCCTGACCCCGTTCGCGTTGCGCTCGAATCTTGGCCGGGCCGACGAGACGATACTCCAGAGCCTCTTGCTGACGCGCTCGTTCTACCGCGCCGGGGCGGTCGAGGATTGGGAGACGATTTACGAGCCGACGGCCTTCTATGTCGGCGCCGCCGATGACCTGACGCCGGCCGAATGGAAATCGCTGATGGACAGGATCTTCGGAGCCAACGCCGATCCCGAGATGTTCTCCGGGGCGATGGCGCTCGATTCGTTCGTCGCTGCCGCCGAAGGGCTGCGACCGTCGCGCATTCAAAACCGGCGGCTGATAGAACCCGGCAAGACCGTCGCCGCGGATCCGACGGTGCAGTTCAGGTTCATGGGGCAGCGCTATATTCCGGACAGCGAGGTTCTGCAGCGACTTTCAGTCCCGATCAAGCGTGTCTTTCCTTCCGGACTGGACGTGATGGCGGTTTTTGGCAGCCGGCGGGCGGTGAGCATTCTGGACGGCAATCCCGGGATATACAATCCGCAGGGCTGGACCGAATACGAGAGCGAGCGGACGAAGCTGATCGGCGAGTTCGCGGCGCTTGAGGCCGCGACGTGGGACTCGAACCTCTACTGGGGCTGGTTAAACGCGTTGCGCGCACTGAACGAGCCCACGCCCGAAGGATATCCGTCATTCATGCGCAACGCGGCCTGGAGCGACAAGTCCCTGAACACGGCCCTTGCGTCGTGGGCCGAACTGCGGCACGATACGATCCTTTACGGGAAGCAGAGCGGTGCCGAGATGGGCGACGGTTCCGGGCCGGCGCCGTACAAAGGATACGTTGAGCCGAACGTCCTCTTCTGGGGTCGGCTGCTCGAACTGACGCGCCGTTCGCGGGAAGGCTTGGCCTCGCGCCGCCTTCTGAACGAACAACTGGAGATGAAGTTCGAGTCGTTTGAATCGACGCTTCAGAATTTCAAGACGATCTCCGAGAAGGAACTCCGGAACGAGCGCCTGACCGAGGACGAGTATCAATCGATCAGGGCCGTCGGCGGGACGCTCGAGTATCTTACGCTTTCGGTGATGACCGGCAACCCGGACACCTGGGAGCTTGTCAACGAAGCCGACAAGGATATGGCGATGGTCGCCGATGTTCATACCGGCGGCATTGAGGTGCTTGAAGAAGCTGTCGGACGCGCGAACGAGATACTGGTCATCGTGCCGGTCGAAGGCCGTCTGACACTTACCCGCGGCGCGATCTTCAGTTATTACGAGTTTCGCCATCCGGCGGCCGACCGTTTGACCGACGCAAAATGGCAGGAGTTTTTGAACGCCGGCCGGACCCCCGATGTTCCCGTTTGGACGCGTTCGTTCCTTGTCAATTGATCGGATTGCCGCGCGGGTGTTACAGCCGTAGGGCATCGCCCCGGCAACGGGACCGAACCGCCGCGACGGGGCGAAACGGTTGGCGACGGAAAACCGCTCCGCGAACATGCGGCCGCAACTTGACCTCCGCGCGGCGGTTCGCTATCCTATCAGTTCGCTTTCTGGCGAAAATTCCTAACATTGTAGGTATCTATGAGCACTTATTTTCCGAGCGCGAAGGGTTTGGCTGAGAGCCGCAAGTGGTTCGTCGTCGATGCGAAAGGCAAGACGGTCGGACGTTTGGCGACCGAGGTCGCGCGGATTCTCTCCGGCAAGAACAACCCGGGCTGGACGCCGTTCATCGATATGGGCGACCACGTCGTCGTCATCAACGCGCGTCACGCGATCTTCAAAGGCTCGAAGAACGATCAGAAGGTCTACCGGCACCATACGCTCTATCCGGGCGGTCTGCGCGAGAAATCCGTCAAGGAAATGCTCGCCACAAAACCGGAGCGGATCATCGAGCTCGCCGTCAAGGGAATGCTCCCGAAGACCAAGCTCGGCCGGGCGATGGCCAAGAAACTGAAGGTTTACGCGGACGGCGAACATCGCCATACAGCGCAGAAACCGGAAACCATTGCGATTGAAACGAAATAGCCCGCGGCGCGGGCGATGCCGCCCGACAACGCACTGAAGAACATTTATGGCAGAAATCCAGTATTACGGCACCGGCCGCAGAAAGACTTCCACCGCGCGTGTTTACCTTCGTCCCGGCAACGGCGACATTATTGTTAACCGTCGCGGTTTTGACGAATATTTCCCGAACGAGGCGCTCCGGATGATCATCCGCCAGCCGCTTCGCATGACCGATACGGCGAACAAGTTCGATATCCTCGTCAACGTCGCCGGCGGCGGCACGGCCGGTCAGGCCGGCGCGGTCCGTCACGGAATCACGCGCGCGCTGATGGAATACAACGCCGATTTTCGCGGCGCCCTGAAGAAAGCCGGACTAGTGACCCGCGATCCGCGCCAGAAAGAACGCAAGAAGTACGGCCAGAAAGGCGCCCGCAAACGGTTCCAGTTCTCGAAACGCTAATTTTGTCTGGATTCGGTATCTCTGGCTTTGGATCTGTTCAATCGCTCCGATTCCAGAGATCGCGTTTCCTTTATCGAAAAACCATCGACGCGATTTAGTTGGTTGTACGCGGTCGCGTCGAGTACAAAAACCAATAACCAAGGAGACTAGAAAGTTTTGGCTACTGTAACGATGAAAGAACTCCTCGAGGCTGGAGTTCATTTTGGCCACCAGGTCCGCCGCTGGAATCCGAAGATGAAGGAGTATATCTTCGGCGAGCGGAACGGGATCTACATTATCGATCTTCAGAAAACGCAGAAGCTCTTCCGCGACGCGCTCGCGTTCGTCACCGAGGCCGTTGCCGAGCGTCCGAACATGAAGATCCTGTTCGTCGGGACCAAACGACAGGCGCAGGAGGCGATCAAGGAAGAAGCCGAACGCTGTGGTCAGTTCTATATCAACAACCGCTGGCTCGGCGGACTGATGACGAACTTCCAAACGGTCCAGCATTCGATCCAGAAGATCAAGAACATCGAAGCGATGCGCGAGGACGGGCGCTTCGAGATGCTCACTAAGAAAGAGCGCCTCGGGCTTGACCGCCAGCACGAAAGCCTGATGAAGAACCTCGCGGGTATCAAGGATATGCGCGGGCTTCCGGATATGCTCTTCATCATCGACGTGCGGAAGGAAGAGATCGCGGTCGCGGAAGCGAACCGTCTCGGAATCCCGGTCGTCGCGGTCGTCGATACGAACTGCTCGCCCGAAGGAATCGACCACGTGATCCCGGGCAACGACGACGCGCTCCGCGCGATCCGTCTTTTCGCCTCGCGGATCGCGGATGCGATCCTCGAAGGGCAGAACTTCGGTACAGAGGGCGGCGTCGCGGCAGAGGAAGTTGCTTCGGAAGAAGTTCCGGCCGTCGTCGAGACCGTTGCGGAAGCGGTTCCTGAACCGGCAGCGGAAGTTGCGGCCGAGCCCGCCGCCGAGACCGCGGAGACGAACGAAGCAGCCGCAAGCTAAACATTTTTGTAGAATGGCGTAGCGCATCCGTTGGTCTCGGCCATTGCGGGCTACGCTTTTTTTCAATCTATTTAACGAACAATTATTTTTTGGAGTGAATTATGGCAGAAATTACAGCGAGCGCAGTCAAGGCCCTGCGCGAAAAGACCGGCGCCGGAATGATCGACTGCAAGAATGCGCTTGTTGAAGCGAACGGCGACGAGAACGCGGCGATCGAGATCCTGCGCAAGAAAGGAATGGCGACGGCCAGCAAGAAGGAAGGCCGCGTCACCGCCGAAGGGGCCGTCGGATCGTACATCCATATGGGCGGCAAGGTCGGCGTGCTCGTCGAGATCAACTGCGAAAGCGATTTCGTCGCCCGCGGCGACGAGTTCCAGCAGTTGGTCAAGGATGTTGCGATGCACATCGCCGCTTCGGACCCGCGCTACTTGAGGCGCGAGGATGTTCCCGCGGCCGAACTCGATAAAGAGCGCGAAATTCTTTTCGAACAGCTCAAGAACGATCCGAAGAACGCGAACAAGCCGGAAGACGTGCTCGCGAAGATCATCGACGGCCGTCTCAACAAGTTCTATGAGGACAACGTTCTTCTCGACCAGGCTTTCGTCAAGGATCCCGCGAAAACGATCGGCGAACTGGTGACCGAAAAGATCGCGTCCATTAAGGAGAATATCTCGATCCGTCGTTACGCCCGCTTCAAGATGGGCGAAGGGATCGAGAAGAAGCAGGACGATTTCGCCGCCGAAGTCGCTTCGATGGTAGGATAGTTCGATTTTGGATTTTCGATTTTGGATTTTCGATTTTCGCGCCAAGCGATTTCCGAACGATCCGAAATCCAAAATCCAAAATCCAAAATGGAGATATGTTTCCCCGCTATAAAAGGATTCTGCTCAAGCTTTCGGGCGAGGCCCTGATGGGCGGGCAGAACTATGGCATCGACGTCAATGTCGCCGAGGCGGTGGCGCGCGAGATCAAGGAAGTGCGCGACCTCGGCGTCGAGGTGGCGATCGTCGTCGGCGGCGGTAACATCTTCCGCGGCGTTTCCCGTTCGGCCGGGAATATGGACCGCGCGGCGGCCGACTATATCGGAATGCTGGCGACCGTGATGAACGCCGTCGTTCTTCAGGACGCGCTTGAAAAGGTCGGCGTCTACACGCGCGCGATGTCCGCGATCGACATCCCGCAGCTCGCCGAACCGTTCATACGCCGGCGCGCGGAACGCCATCTCGAGAAGGGCCGCGTCGTGATCTTTGCGGCCGGCACCGGAAATCCGTATTTCACGACCGACTCCGCGGCGGCGCTGCGGGCTCTCGAGATCCGCGCCGAGGTCATTTTGAAGGCGACCAAGGTTGACGGCATTTACACGGCCGACCCGATGAAGGTCGCCGATGCCGTCAAATATGACCGCATCACGTACCAAGAGGTCCTTGAGCAGCATCTGAAGGTTATGGACGCGTCGGCGATCTCGCTCTGTATGGACAACGATCTGCCGATAATGGTGTTCAATATGAAGTCGAGCGGCAACATCATCAAGGCCGTCTGCGGCGATCTCTCGATCGGAACGCTTGTGACGACCGCCAAACACGAACAGGCCGTTTGAACTTGGAGATAATTATGAGTGTTGATTCGATTCTGAAAGAAACCAAACCGAAAATGGACGCGGTCATCGACGACCTCAAACGCAAACTCTCGAACGTCCGGACCGGACGCGCGACGGTCGGACTTCTCGACGGAGTGATGGTCGATTATTACGGCTCGCCGACGCCGCTCAACCAGATGGCATCGGTCGCGGTGCCCGAGCCGCAGATGTTGACCGTCCAGCCCTGGGACATGTCACAGATCGGCGCCGTCGAAAAAGCGATCATCGCGGCGAATCTCGGACTGAACCCGTCCAATGACGGCAAGATGATACGACTGCCGATCCCGGCCCTCAACGAAGAGCGTCGCAAGCAGTTGGCGAAGCAGGTCCACGAGATCGCCGAGGAGCACAAGGTCGCGGTCCGCAACATCCGCCATCAGTCGAACGACGGACTGAAGAAGATGCTCAAGGAAAAAGCGATCTCCGAGGACGACGAACGGTTCGGGCTCGAAGAGGTCCAGAAACTGACGAACAGCTTCACCGGAAAGATCGATGAACTGGCGAAGACGAAGGAGCAGGAGATAATGCACGTCTGATCCGATGACTATTCGAGGATAGAAGGCCGTGGCGAATGCGCCGCGGCCTTTTTTTTGCGATCTCCCGCAAAGGGACTTGGAGTTCATCGATTGATCTCGGATTGCGCATCTGAAGAATTCTGCCACGGATTTCACGAATTTCGCGAACAAAACGAGGAAAAATACGTGAGAATTCGTGCAATCCGTGTCGAAAAGCGGTTAGGTCATCTTATCGCGTAATTTCGGTTGATTCAGGTCGGCGACTTAAGTGAATCCCGGTTTGCCCGTTGGCGGCGACTTTGCGCGCTTTGCGTCCTTTGCGCGAAATCATCCAGTAAACCGTGAGATGATGTCTTCGCGCATAGCGCGCAAAGCGACTCGAAAACAAGACAAGAGCCCGGAATCGATACCGCGCCAGCGATGCGGGCAGCTCCTTGAAAACCGTCAACGACGGCAGGATCGTTCGGACCTTTCCGAAAAGATCACGAAGCGCTCGGCGTCTCCGCAAACCGGCGTACTTCGCGTTTGCGCCGATATTGCTTTGGAATCTCGAAATGCCCTTGCTCTACCGCCGCGAGGCCTCCGACAATCAGGCTCAGTTCTTGAAAACGTCGTCGGCGACGTCGTTGTTGACCAGAATCTCCTTGGCCTTGAAGTCCGAGTAGAACGTGGCGAACCCGAGTTCGAACCTCTGCGAGTACCTCTCGGGGATCTTTATGCCGCTCACCTCGCGGAATTTGTCGATCTCGACCGCGGTCGTGATCGAGCGTTCGCCTACGAGATAGCTCGCCTGGTATCCCTTGATCTCGAATGTCTTCTCGTCGATGAAGAAATCGGTGAAGTACCCTTCGGGCGAGGTTATCCGAAAGCCTTTCTTCTTGGCTCCGTCGGGCAGCGCGCTGACCTTGAAATCCTTATCGTCGAGCCGCTGCAACAGCGGCAGTCCGAGCCGGTTCAGCGGCGGCAGCGTGAATCCCGGCAAGGACGACACCGTCTGTTCGCCGTCGTACGTCTGTTTGAATGGTTGGAACGGATTGCTTATCTCGAACCGGTACTTGTCGCCCGAGAAAATCGTCACGAAGGTCGCCGGAATGACCTGTGAAGGAGATCCCGACAAGTCAGCCGAACCGCGAACGATCAGCGTTCGCATGCTTCTGAACGCGTCGCCGCCGTGGGCCGCAATCGCTTTTCGGGCGAGATCCGCTGGATCGGCCGGTCCCTTCGTTTCGGTCGCCGCGATGATCGTTTCCTTCGGTTTGTCGGCCGGCTTTTCCGGAGTGCTCTCCGCCTTTTGCGCCAAGACCGGCAACGCCAGAAGCGTCGCCGTGATGATCGAGACAAGTGCTTTCCTCATAGATCAGATTCCCCAATTGGTCGGTTTGATGCGATTCTTACGCAGAAGGAGGGACAAAAGTTTCCCTTTGCCCCCTCCGTACCTGGACGACCAGATTTCCTACCAGCTGAACCGGGCCTGGAGTTCGACCCGACGCGCCCCACCGCCGCCGCCGCCGAAGGGTCCGAATCCTCCGGCCGTCGAGGTTGACTGACCGAATCGCGAAGAATTCAACTGGCCGATCGGATTGCCGAGATTGACCGTGTTGAAGATGTTCGAGAACTGGATTCCGAGCGTCAGGTTGTACGGGTTGTTTCCGCCGCCACCGCCGCCGAACATTCCGCCCATTCCGCCGCCGAATCCGCCAAATCCGCCGCCACCGCCGCCGCTGCGACCGCCGCCACCACCGCCGGGACGATTACCGCCGCCTTGCGGTTGCTGCGGAGGCTGCTGGCCCTGAGTCTGCTGCGAGGGTTGCTGAGGGCTACTAGAAGAGCGCGAACGCTCGCCGCCCCAACCAAACGTCTTGCTCAGGTTCAGGTTGACGTTGAAGAACGATGGTCCGCGTCCCCAGTTGCGCGGAATGATCGCGTTCGGATCCTGGCCCGTGGTCCGGCAAAACGATGTCGTCATCCCAATCTCCGAGCACCGCTCCGCGAGTTGCGCGAAGGTCGGGCGCTCGGTGAACAAAAGATCGCCGTTCGCATCGACACCGCGCGTTATGTTGAACGGCCGCCCCGAAGAGCCGACGATGAACGGGCTCAAACGGATCTCCCACGGCAGCGTGAACGAACCGCCGACGAAGACATTGTGTCGGACATCGAGCGAGGAATTGCCGTATTCTCCGCTGAGGTCCCAGTTGTACGCCGGGAAACTTCCCGCGCCGTCGGTATCGCTCTTCGCGAAGCCGAGCCGGTAGTTCCCGAAAAGCGAGATCTTCTGATTGACCTGCGTCCGAAAATTGACGATCACCTGACGCTGGTTCAGGAAGCCCGTCGACTCGTACTGATTGATGTTGCCTAGCGCCGGGTTCGGACGCACCGCGCCCACGCAGTTCGAGGCCGTCACGCAGACCGGAGCGTTGATGTTCCGCGATCTGAGAAGATGAACATTGCGCGACGCGATGAAAAACGCCGTCAACGTCGTCCGGAAAGGAAGCTGGCGTTCGACGCCGAGAGCGACCTGCATCGTGTACGGCGACTTGAGATCGTCGGAAACCTGCCTCAGTGTCGTCGAGAACGGAACGACGGCAGCGATCTGCGAAACGGTCGGGACGTTCGTGACTCCCGTCAATGAAAAGACCGGCTGGCCCAGCAACGCGATCGAGGCCGCGCGGCGAACCGGATCGACCTCGTTGACCGAGATCACGTAATTCAATTGTCTGGTGCCGTCGAAGCGGACCGACTGGAGCGTGAAATTCTCGCTGAAGCGGTCATAGAACACGCCGAAGCCGCCGCGAAAGACCGTTTTCGGCTGCCGCGCGCCGCCCGCGCCGGGCGACCACGCGAAACTGAACCGCGGCGCAAAGTCGAGTCCGTCCTTGATGTTGTTCTGATTCTCGTAGCGGAGACCGAAGCTCAGCGTAAGATCCTGACGAACGCGCCAGTCATCGGTCACGAAAAGGCCGATGTCGTACTGAGAAACGTCGGCCAGCGGATCGCCCGACGTGATATTGAACTGCGTCGGGTTGTATCGCGGATCGACCGCGCCGAGGATCTTCGCGCGATATTGCTCGATCGCCGAAACGACCCCGTCGGCGTTCGTGTCGAATGGATCGTTCGTTGCGAAGAAACCCGAAAATGAGAACGTTCCGCCGAAACCCGACTCCGATCGGTCCTTGATCGAAACACCGCGAACGCGTGCGCCGAATTTGACGGCGTGCTGCGAATTCTTGCCGAACGACGTCGTCGTGTAGTTCTGAATTTCCCAATTCTGCTGTTTTGTGTAGTTCAAGCCGATCTGCGCGCCGCCGCCGGTGAAAGCCTGCGCGACGTTGATCGTCGGGATACGGTTGTCGCCCGTCTGGTTGCGGCGTTCCCATTCGTATGAGAATCGGGTCTCGTTGACCGTTTTCGGGTTGATGACCATCGTCTCGGTCAAGCGCAGCTCGTGCTCCTTCTGCGAGGTCTCGAAGGCCCGCGACGGAAGAGAAATGTCGCCGATTCCCTGGTTCTCGCTCGTGAACCGCGTGAAACTGTAGCGTGCGACGAGCGTGTTCTTGTCGTTGATCGCGTAGTCGAACCGCGGGCCGACCGAGAATCTGCGGTTCGGGATCGAGAACTCTTGCTGGAAGGGCACGACATTGAACCCCTGATCGAGGACCGTCGCATTCACCAGCGAACCGTTCTCAATGTCGCGGTTCGAGATATCGAAAAAGAACGACGATTTCCCCTTCCGGATCGGACCCGAGACGTTGCCGCCGAAGAAGCGCGTTTGCGAAGGGGCGCGATTGACCGAGAAAGGATTTCTCGCGTTGAGCGATTCGTCGTTGAAATTCATAAACGCCTGGCCGCGCCAGCGGTCGGAACCGGGTTTGGTCAGGATCTCGATCCGGCCGAATCCGAGCCGTTCATATTCGGCCGAGAACGGGTTCTGGTTGATCCGGATCTCGCGGATCGCATCCTTCGGCGGAAGCCGTCCGCCGGTGAAGCCGTCGACATAGATCTGACCGCCGTTCGGCCCCGAAGACGGGCCCGCGAGCGCCTGCAGCGCTTGTTCAAGCTCCTCTTCGTTGTCCGGCAGGCCTTCGAGGTCCTTGCCCTTGAGAACGGTCGCGCTGGCGTTGTTGTTCGGGTCCGTGTCGACCTGACCGTCGGCATTGATATCGACGTTCTCGCTGACCGACTGGACGGTCAGCGCGATCGTCAACTCGCTCTTCGAAGCCGAGACAACCTCGACCTCGGTCTGCTCGTAGATCGCGAACCTCGGCGCGACGACCCTCACGGTATACTTCCCGGGGGCGAGACCTCCGATGGTGAATTCACCCTGCTTGTTCGAAACGACCGTCTTCTCTTTGCCTGCCGCGTCGACAACGATTACGTTGGCGCCGACGACGACGGCTCCGAGACTGTCGAAGACCTGGCCGCCGATCGAGCCCGGTTGCTGCGCGAGCGCCGGCAATCCCGTGATCGCGATCAACATTCCTATGATTGCGAATGATCTGATGACTTTCATAATATCCCCTTGTTTCACAATATTTAGGGGCTTCAACCCAAACTGTGCCGCCCCATCTCAATAAAAGTTCTAATTGCCGAATCCGTCGAGCCCCGGAATCGTGAATCCACTACCGGCGCCTCCGCGGCCGCCACCTCCGCCGCCCATCTGGGCCTGCGCCTCGGCGACCTTGATAAAGGGCTCAACGCCCGAAAAAAGCTTGATCGCGCGGACCTTAGACGCGTCCGCGGGTTTGGTACTCAGCACGCCGATGATCTCACCGATCTTCAGGTCTTCGATCTTGATCGCCGGAAAGCGCGTGTCGTCGACGCCGTTCCGCATTCCGCCGCCCATTCCGCCGCCCGGTCCTTGTCCGCCGCCCGGAAACTGTCCGGGAGTCCGCGGCGCTTGCGGATTTTGCGGATTTTGCGGATTCGCCGCCGGTTGGCTCGGGTTCTGTCCACCGCCCGTCGGCGGCCTTACACCGCCCTGGCCCATCGCCTGCATCATTTGGAACTGAGCAAGCCTCGTCGCCATTTCCGCGGGAAATTGCTTCAGGATAGACGTTTCAAGAATCGATACCGTTACATCTTTTTTTGTGACGACGTCATTGATTACGATTTCGCCTTTGAGCGGATTGATCGATTTGATCTTTCCACTGGTGGTACGGAAACTGCCGCTCACGATCCGTTCGGCCTCGACCTCCGAACCATCGGCGTTCTTGTTGCCGAGAACGCGGATCTCGTCTCCCTTTTCGATCTCGCCGATCTTGCTCTTGACCGCTTTCGCGAACTCGATCGAATCTGCCGAATAGCGCATGAATTCGGTGTTCGCACCGGGTTTGACGACGACGTTGCGGGCGGGCGACATCATCCCCCCGCGGACCGACACGGTGATCGCGTTCGTCGCCGGATCGATCGAGACGACGTTCCCGAACGTTCCCCGATTCCGCCAGTCTTCCTGTTCCTTCGTTATCTTCTGAGAAATGCTGGCCTTCGTCATCAGGTAGACCGTTTTCGCCGGAAGCGTCTTCTTGTCTTCCGAGACGAGACCGGTGACAAGCAACTTGTCGCCCGGGGCGATCTCCGAAAGCGCCGAGTCCACCGCGGCCTTGATCGTCGGATTCGCCGGATCGATCTTCTTGAAGACCGTCTTGTCGCTCAGAACCGCGTCGATCGGCCCGTCGAGGGTCATCAACGAGATCCTGTCGCCGGTGACCGCGACGACGTCGCCGCCGGCGAAATTGGCCTTGATCCCGACATCGGCCGAAGCCTGCCCGAAGGTCGCCGACGCGACCGCAAAAACTACCGCGAATGACGCAAAAAGACTGATTTTTTTGAACATCGAAAAATTCCCCATCCCTTGTTGATAAAACCGCAAGTTCGTATTACGACCCGGACGACGATAAAGTTACGTCCTTTTTTCAAATGTACAGACGTGAATTTCGAGGGATTGGTTTTATGCGATTGGTAAAGATTTGTAAATAAAGCGGAAATCCGGGGCGAACGGCTCAGGAATTGCCCCAACCGTTCGACCTTCGTGCCGTCAGGACGAGCCCGATGCTTGCCGAGAAGAGAACGATCAACGCGACCGTCCAGAGGTATGGGATCGAAAGGATGGCTGTCCAGCCGATGACGCCGAGCAAAATGCCGAGCGTCTCCGAATGGAGCGACTCGGGGATCAAATGTTTCTGAAGAAATTTTCCGAGACTTACCTGAAGCGCGACCCGGCCGAAAAAATACGAAAGGATCAGAAGAAAAAGCATCATCAGGCCGAGCGTTCCCCCGAGGTATCCCGGAAGCAGGTTGACGACGATGCCGATGCCAAGGCTGGTGCCGATCAGACCGGCCATTCCGAGACCGATCACCTTGCCGGGCGAGAGCTGGAACCTCGCGACCGCGCGGCTGATCCCGCCCGGCGAAACCGTAGTCATCGCGAACGTGATGACGAACCAAAACAGCACCGAAAGGACGCGCTGCGCGACGAAGCCCCAGGTGAGCGTCGGGGAAAGGATGGCTGACGGGTTCTGTGCAAAATCCCGAAGCTCGTCCTCGAAGACACCGATGACGACGGTCTCCTTGCCGTCGGTCCGCAAAGGCGTTTTGCTTTCGGCGGTATAAGTACCGCCGAGCACGATCACGTCGCCGCCGATCTGCGCCGTATCCTTTTGGAAAACCGAACCGCCGACCGTTGCGACATCGGCCTCGACGAGGCCCTCGACGGTGACGTTCCCGCCGAACGCGAAGACCAGCTTGGCCCGCCCTTTGACGACGACGTTCTTGCCGAAGGCGATGATCTCCGATTCGCTCGCGTCTCCGACGACCAGCGTTTTGCCGTCTTCCGACGTTGAGATGTTGGCCGATTGCGAGTAGGCGATCGCGTTGAATCCAATAAGGAAAAGCAACGGGAGGAGGAATCGCGACAGTTCAAAGCGCGGCAGAAAAGACCGTTCGACTATCGCAGCCCAGCACACGTAAAATCTCAGAAGCCCTTTTCCCTGCGAAACCTTGAGAAAAAGAGGATCGAAACCAAACCAAAAAAAACGATCGCCACGGCGGCGAAGGCCGGGACAAACAAGGACTGACCGAAGATCGAACGGATGATAACCGAAAGGGCGACGGAAAGGTCTCCCAGCAAATGTGCGAAGAATCCGAAAACGGTCGCCACGCGTTCAAGCACCGCCCCCGCAAACCCCAGCGTCGTCGACGCGTCAGCCCCGGCGCCGATCAGGACCACCAAGGCCAGTGCGCCGCAGACGAAGGCCGCCCGTCCGCGCTCCACCGGACAACGCAACCCTTCGACGTTGCATTGCGCGTTGGTCGCAACGATCTTCGCAAAGTTCTCGGGCAATTCTATGTCCGACCGTTCGACGAGCGCATCGTCGAGCGCGAAGAGCAAGCGCTTATGTTCGTTGAGTTCGTCGCGGCAGATCTCACATTCCAGAAGATGCAGTTCGAGACCAAGTTCCTCGCCGGACGCCAGTTCGCCGTCGACATACGCCGAAATCTCACGGCGCGGGCAAGGATCTGTTCTCTTTTCGGTCTCGAATGTCATTTCTATTTCAGGAACTTGATCGTCAGGGGATATTCCCAAAGCTCGCCGTTGTTCGCCTTGACCGCTCCGACGATCGGAAAGATCAAGCTCAGCAGGCCGAGCGCGATCAGCAGAAAGAACCCGATGATCACGAACGCCAGAACGAAGCTAACGATGCCGTAGATGACGGCCGAGATCATCCAATTGACGACCATTTTGCCGTGGGCGTCAAGCGCCGGCATCTGCTGCTTCTTTGTCTGCCAAAGGACGATCGGAATGATCACGCCGACCGGAAAGAACACCAGGTTCGCGAGCTGCGCGAGATGGATGAACATACCCATCTGACGCTCTTCCGGAGTCTGCAACATCATCGGCGGCCGATTCTGCATCTCAAATGCCATATTATCTCCTCAGATCCTAGTAAAACCGCGCTCGATAAAGATCTCGCGCATCATTTCCCGCGCCCGGAACAGACGGTTCTTGACCGTTCCGAGCGGCAAACCGGTGATCTCCGCTATCTCGTCGTAACTCAGGTCCTGCGAATGTCTGAGCAAGATCAACTCGCGATACGCGGCCGGCAAGCATTTGACGACCGCCGCGATCTCGGTCCGCCATTCGCTGCGTTCGCGCTCCTGTTCGGGCGTCGGATCGGTGCTCTCCAGCTGCAGCTGGAATGCCCCATCGCCGTTCTCGCTTTCGAGGCTCTGCTGATTCGGCGAGCGCCGGCGGATATGATCGATCGCGGCGTTGTGGGCGATGCGATAGAGCCAGGTCGAGAACTTGTATTCGGAACTGTACTTCGCGAGCGAGTTGTAGACCTTGATGAAGACTTCCTGCGTGACGTCGAGGGACGCGTCGTAATCGTTCAGCATCCGGAAGACATAATTCGTGATCTGACGCTGGTAACGGCGCACGAGTTCTTCGAACCCGTCCTCACGCCCGCGGATCGCGCTGGCAATGAGTTCGATGTCCGTCAATCCTTCGGATTCCCTGATCGCGGCCGCTTTGGTGCTCATAGACGCCAATTTTGTACGGCTATTATTTCAAAAAAGTTTCAGTTGTGAAAGCGCGACTTGAAAATTAATCACGCGCCGAACGCAGCGATTCCCGCCGGGGCCGCAACATCGTCGAAACTCATGCTGCCGACAGGCAGATTCAGCCCGACGTCTTCGGGGCTCAGGATCCGCAGTTCCCGGCCGAGCGCCTCGCCTGAGATGGCACGGACACGGTTGCGGTCCACTCCCTTGCCGACGATCAGGACGCGGTCGAGCGCCTCGGCCGCCGCAGCGGCGAGCCGGTCGTTGTAGAACATAAGAAGCCGATAGATCTCGTCGTCGGTCTCGTCCGGGGCGCACGTCACGTTTCGGACGACGACGGGTTCGGCCCCGCGGAGCAGCACGGCCGTGAAGCCGTCGTTCTGCGAGCTGATCAAAAGCGAATCGCGGCGCGACGCGCGATCGACCAGCCAATTCGCCTCGCTCAACGCCCGCGGGAGTATCAGCCCCGCTTTCCAGCCGAACGACTCGAACAGCGTTTCGTACTCGTCGATCACCGAGAGCCTGACCGCGGTCGCAAAATACCGTACCTTTCCTTCGCGATCGTGCGAGATCTTGTCAAGCGAAAGCCGCAGCTCTTCCGCCGGCGCGCCGAAGGCGTGTTCCGCTTTCCAGTCGATGATCTCGGTCAACTCTTTTTTGGAGGCCGGCTCGCTCTCGAGCGTCAGGATCGAGGTCCGGGCCGTATTCCCGGGCAGCGAGACCGACCAGCGCTTCTGCCCGGCGAGCCCGGAACGAACGCAGACGTCCTCGATAATCGAGACCAGCTCGGATTGGTCAAGAATGTTGCGTTCGAGAAAACTCGGCGCGAGGATTCCCGGCTGCAGCTCGACCGAGGCCGCCTGGCGGATGCCGATCTGGCCGCGCCCTTCGCCCTGAACGGCAACGGCTGTCACATATTCGGCCTCAAGACCGAGAGCGCATTTTGGATAGTTTGGCTGAAACATATTGCGGGACTCAGGAATCATCACGCCGCAGCGATCAAAGCCGCTTCGGAACGACTCAGGGCTTCAATAGTCCTCGTATTTCTTTCCCTCGGAATCTTCCCCGTCGGCGAGGCTCTTGACGTTGACAAGACCGTTGTCATTGTCGGTCGAATTCGGGTCTTCGCCCATTACTTCGTTCCATTCCGCCCGTTCGAGGATCGGATCGACCGGCAACTCGCGAAGGTACTTCGCCTCGACCAGGTCGTTGAGCGATTTCGGCAACTTCCCTTTGTCGGCCGCGTACTGGTCTATCTGCCGGCGCATCTGCCAAAGGTTTTCCTTGAGGACCGTTTCACGCGCGTGCTGAACGCTTCGCTGATATGTAGGAAGAGCGACCGCAAGCAGGATGATCAAGATGAAGATCGAGATCATCAGCTCAAGCAGCGAAAAGCCGCAATCGTTTCTCGGACTGCCAATGGCTTCACCAATCACTGTACTTCTCTCCATTGAGCGCCTCTTCCTCGGATGACGAACGGACATCGAAGACGTTGATCTCATCCCAACTCGATGCATCCTTTGTCTGATAGACCGATCTCAGAGCCCAATCGTCCTTGCCGGTCATCGGATCGATCGGCAGTTCGCGAAGGTAGACCTTGTTGACCTCTTTCGAGGCGTTCATTTCGCTCGCGTTCTTTTCATCGAAAACGCTTCCGCTGCGGGTCTGCAACCCGCGCGGTTTGACCCGCACGCCCTTCACCAACGTCTCGAGATCAGGCGGATACCGGTCGATATTGTCGGTCGAGAATATCTTGCAATCGTCGATCACGACGCGGCTCCGCGGATCCGCGGGCACGTTCGCGCCGCCGCCGACTTGCGTCGGATTGCCGGTCGTCAGCGCGCCCTGCGGGCAGGCGCCGACCGCATCCCGTTTGAATGCATCGATCGCGTCCCGGATCTGGCGGAGGGATTCGCGAAGACGCATCTCCTTCTGGCGTTTGACCGCGTTCTGCGCAAGCGGGACGGTCGCCATCACGACGATCGACATCACCGTCAAAGTGATGACGAGTTCGAGCAGCGTATATCCGTTTTGCCGGCCGCGACGACGATTCATAGCGTTCAAAACTTCAGATCGATGATCTTCCCGTCATTCGTCATCATCGTCAGGATCTCGCGGTCGAAGGCAAGCTCGTGCCGGCCGTCCGCAAGCGCCTCGACCTCGATGAACGCGAGGATGCCCGATGAATTCTCGGCGGTATCCTTTGGCGAAGCGAGCGAGACATAGGTCTTGCCGTTCTGATTAAGGAACGGCGTGACCGGCTTGCCCGCAAGTTCCGCGCCGAAAACATCGCCGAACGCCACCGATCTGACAGCCAGTTTCTTGTCGTCAAACCTGAGCCCGAGGACCGCCGAGCGGAAGGCCGCCGGGGTCCGGACAATGACCGCGACGCGAGTTCGCTCACCGGCCTTCATTTCCGGGAGCGACGGCAGGAACTGAAGGTCCGCCGAAAGCGCGGCAGGCGTGCTCGAACTGAGCGAAAGTTGGTTCAGCGGCAACGCGATCGGTTTCGGGACCAGCGATTCGCTTTCGGAGTTGTCCGCCGTCGGGATCACCGGCAGCGTGCGGACGTTGGTCGAATCGATGGGTTTGATCGCGACCTCGGGAGCATCGGCCTTCGGCTCGGTATTGAGCGCCGTCGCGTCGGTCTTCACGTCGGGCGCGGTGACGGCCGGAGTTTCGGATCTCACATAAGCCGGAGCGGGATCAGCCTTGCGGTCGGGGAGCTGGACCTTCGCGGTGTTGCCCAAACGTCGGGCGGCCGCAAGCTGTTCGTCGATCTCGTCCTGGATGAGCATCGCCTCAAGCGATCCGCTGGTTGGCGTCGCGACCGAACCGGTCGCCCGCTCGACAATGTCCTCTGGCAGGATCGAGGGCGCGCGGATGACGCGCGGCGTAATGGCGATGACGATGTCGACCTGACGGTTGTCCTTGGTCGGAGCCGAAAACAAACGGCCGAGGATCGGGATCAGCCCGAGCAGCGGAAGCCCCGAACGGCCATTGCTCTCAACGCCCTGTGCCACCGAAGCGAGAAGCAGTGTCTTGTTGTTCTGGACGCGGGCCGTGCCCTTGATCGTTCTTTCCGTGAACGTCGGCGTCAACGTGTTCGCGCCGGCAACGTCCTTCGATTCGATCTCCATCGCAACCTGGACATCCTGGTTCGGGAAGACGATCGGTTTGAACTTCAGCGTCAGACCGACCTGCTCGTAGTTGATGACGTCGCCGATGAAATTGTTGTTCGGGTTGCCCGTGCCGGTTCCGCCGACCGGGGCGAACGATGCCGACCGCACAGGCACGCGCTGACCGATCCGGGCCGACGAATCCTGGTTGTTGAACGCGTGGATCTGCGTCGAAGCCAGCAGTTTCGTGTTCGATTTCGTCTGCAGCGCTGTGATGTTGCTGATCGGAAGACCGAGCGCCAGACTGGTTACGTCGGCCGCACGGAACGGGAAGTTGGATGTTATGTTCTGCGTCGATCCGGCGGTCACGAACGGAAAATTGACACCTCCGAGATTGCGAAGCGTCCCGTTCTCGCCGGCCGTTCCGAGTTGGTTTCCGAACTGCATCAGATCGCTCTTGTTGACCTCGTAGATCGCGACGTCCATCACGACCTCGGCCCGGTCCTTGTCGAGCGATTTGATCACCTGCTCCATCAACTCGATGTTCTCGGATGTGTCGCGCAACGTGATCGAGTTCGTTTCCTCGTCAGTGAGCACGATCGTCGGGGTTCTTCCTTGCTGAACGGGGATCGCCTGCTGCACGACCTTGGCCACGTCCTTCGGGCTCGCGTTCGCCAGATAGAACGTCCGCAGCACGAGTTGCTGGAAAAAATTGCGGCGCTGCTGGTTCGCGACGAGGATCGTGCGCGGGCCTACCTTTTGGAAAAAGAGGTTCTGTTGCAGAAAAATGTAGTCGAGGGCCTTCGCTGCCGTGACTTCCTTGAGATCGATCGAGACCGTCGACTTCTGCCGGAACGAATCAATATCAAAGAGGACGTTCAAATCGAGCCGCCGCGCCAACTCCTTGATGACCTCCTGAAGGTCGCGGTTCGGAAAAAGAAAATCCGTCAGTACCTCGAGCTTTTGCGGTACCTGAAAGTTCGGCGGCAGATTCTGCGGCGAGAAATTCGTCGGCACCAGCTTCACGCCGTCCTTCGATCCCGTGATGTCCTGTTTGTCCCCGTTCTCTTCCCTGTACAGACGCGCCATCCGCTCCATCTCGGCCTTCGCCAGTTCATTGGTCGGATCGTACGCGTACGCGCGCCGGAAGGCCTCGTATCCGCCCTTGTAATCCTTTTCGATCGCCAGCGACGCGCCTTTCTTCATATACTGCTGCGACGCCATAAACAGCGCGCGCTGGTAATGAAGCCGGTATTCGGGATTCTTCGGGTTCTCGCTGACGGCGAGCGCGAACTGCTCGACTGCCTTATCCCAGTCTTCGAGGACCGCGAGGCGCAACCCTTCCTTGAAGAATTTCTTGCCGTCGCCGAATGCCAGGACCGCCGTCGGCGACAAGAGCGATGCCAGCAAAACGAAACATAGGACGAATCGGATACTCGAAGTTTTTCTCATAATATTCAGACTTCTCAAGCACGTTTCAGATCGAAAGGCGCAGAATCAAACACGCTGTTCCGGACCAATGGTTGCATTTGTTTCGACCCGGATACCGACGCGCAAAACACTCCATTTTCAAACGAGTGGGCAAAAATTGCAATCCCGCGCGCCCGCGGGCCTGAAGTGATCATATCGAACGCTACTTCGCTTCCTCGACGAACGTTACGCGATTGATCTCGTGGAGCGTCGTCTGGCCGCTGAACACTTTTTTCAACGCCGCGTGGCGGAGGCTCGAAAGGCCCTCCTTTTGGGCCTCACGGCGGATCTCGGATCCCGGACGTCGGGCGAGGATCAACTCGCGGATCGTGTCCGACATATCGAGAAGTTCGTGGATCGCGGTCCGGCCGCGGTATCCGGTATGGTTGCACGCGTCGCATCCGACGCTCAGCAGGAACTTCTGGGTCTCGCGAATGTCGGGCGTCAGGCCGGAGATCGCGAGTTCTTCGTCCGAGGGCACGTAGGCGCGCTTGCACGTCGGGCAAAGCTTGCGCACCAGCCTTTGGGCAAGGACGCAGTTCAGCGCGGCGACGAAGTTGTAGAGGTCCACGTTCATATTCAGGAAGCGGCCGATGACGTCGATGACGTTGTTCGCGTGGACCGTCGTGAAAACGAGATGCCCGGTGAGCGCCGAATTGATCGCGATCTGAGCGGTCTCCTCGTCGCGTATTTCGCCGACCATCACCTTGTCCGGGTCGTGGCGGAGTATCGAACGCAGGCCGCGGGCGAAGGTGAGGCCCTTCTTTTCGTTGACAGGGATCTGCATGATTCCCTGAAGCTGATACTCGACGGGGTCTTCGATCGTGATGATCTTGTCCTCGACGTTGCGGATCTCGTTGAGCGCGCCGTACAAGGTCGTCGTCTTTCCGGACCCGGTCGGCCCGGTGACGAGCACCATTCCGTACGGCTCCTTGATGTAAAGCCGGAATCGACGCAGGTCGTCCTCGTCGAATCCGACGACGTCGAGGCTCAGATTCTTGAACTCTTCCGAGATCTGCTCCTTGTCGAGAATACGGATCACGCAGTTCTCCCCGAAGACCGCGGGCAGGATCGAGACGCGGAAATCGACCGTTCGGCCCTTGTATCGAACGCGAAAACGCCCGTCCTGCGGGATGCGGCGTTCGGCGATGTCAAGTTCCGACATCACCTTGATGCGCGATATGAGCGTCTGGTGATAGGCGATGTCGATCGGGTCGACCTTCTGATAGAGCGCGCCGTCGATGCGGAACTTGACCGACACGTCGCGGTCGTTCGCCTCAATATGGATGTCGGAAGCGCGCGACTCCATCGCGTTGTAGACGATCGTGTCGACGAGTTTGATGATCGGCGACATATCCGAATCGCTCGCCAGACGGTCGAGATCGAGAACTTCCTCGCCCTGGTCGGTCTCCTTGACGAGCGAGATCTTGAAAGTCGAGGCCGCCTCCTGAAGAACGCGCTGCGTCGCGTCGCCCTTTTTCAGAACGACGTCAATCGCGCCCTGCGTCGCGACGTACGGAACGATCCGCACGTTGAGCGCGTTCTCGAGTTCGTCGAGCCGTTCAAGGTTGGTCGGATCGGCCATCGCCGCGTGCAGGTTCCGACCTTCGCGCTTGAGCGGGACGAAGTGGTTCTTGAGCATCATGTCCACCGGGATATGCGCAAGTTCTTCGTAGTCGATCGGTGACGATTTGTCGGGCGGCAGGAGATCGATATACGGCAAGCGGTATCTTCTCGCCAACGCTTTCGCCTCGATCACCTCGGGCGGTTCGTTCTCGAGAAAATCCGAAAGCTCGATCTTCGGGGAAGATATGTTCGTTTGGATGATGTCGTTCGTATCGGTCATTTCTTATCTCCCGCGTCCGCTGAACGGCCCGGACGAGATCGTCTGGATGATCGGCATATAGATCGCGAGCAGGATGGTGATCACGATCAGCGCCATAAAGATGAGGATCACCGGTTCCAGCAGCGTCATCAACTGTTCGAGCCGCACTTCGGCTTCGGCGTCGTAGAAGTTGGCGACCTCGTCGAGCATCTCGCGCAGGCTGCCCGAACTTTCGCCGATCCCGATCATATCGAGCGCGAGTTCGGGCATCCAGTTCGCCTGGTTCAGGGCTTCCGTGAATCCGCGGCCTTCGCGGATCAATGGCAGAACGCCCTGGCTTCGGCGGCGCAGCTCGAGATTGTTGACGGCCTGCGACGCTATGTCCCAAGCGTCAGGCACGGTGATGCCGCCCGCAAGCAGCGTCGAAAGCGACCGCGCCAGCTGGGCGACGGTCATCTGCCTGATCAGATTCCCGGCGAGCGGAAGCCGCAGCAGGAACTTGTCGAGCAGAAGCTTTCCGTTGGGCGTCCGTATCCACAAATAGAACAGAAAGCCCAGAACAAGCGCCACCGGCAGGATCCAAACAATGTTGTTCGCGAGCGTGGACGAGATCGCGAGAACGACGACCGTCACCGTCGGAAGCCCCGCCCGCGTGTTCAGGTTCTTGAACAGGTCGGACATCCGCGGGATGATGTAGAGCGTCAGGAACGCGACCATAAAGGTCGCCGCGGCAAGCAGGAACGCCGGATAGGCAAGCGCTCCGCGCAGTTTGCGGCTGATGCCGACGCTTCGTTTCAGATAATCGACATAACGTGCCAAAACGTCGTCGAGCGCGCCCGATTTCTCGCCGGACAGCAAAGAAGCGGTGTAAATCCGCGGGAATACGCCCTGCGATTCGAAGGCCTCCGACAACGAAACACCGCTTTTGATCTTTTCCTCGACATCGGCAAGGATTCGTTGCAAGGCCGCCGACGCGGAGCGCTTTTTGAGAAGGTTGATCGATTGAAGAACCGGAATGCCCGCCCGCAGCAATGCCGACAACTGCTGATTGAAAAGCAAGAAATCGCCCTGCTTCACTCGGTTTTTCGATGCTTTTCCGCCGGACAGCACCGCCGAAAGCCCCTTTTCCGCGCTTTCGATCTTGAAGACGCGAAATCCTTCGTTTTCGAGCTGTTCCCGGGCCTCGCCCGCGGCTCCGGCCTCGACGACACGCGTCACGACCTCGCCCGACGGCGTGCCCAAACGACAGATGAATTCAGCCATACGAACCTGGGGAAACGGCACCGGGACGCGAATCGACGCGAGCCTCGTTCAGTGAGATCGAGATCCCGAAAACCGATTTCGAATTATAACACGCATCCATTTTGAAAAGGTTGCGCGCCGGTGATTTCTTTCGTAGCTGAAACAACTGATCGGCCCGTTCGGACATCCAAAAAACATCTTGCGGAAACGAAATTCGTTTCATAGAATAAAACAACCTTGAAACCGGAGAACCTATGGCTGTAGATCGATGCGGTAGTTTCGGCCGAATCAGAATCGTGCTGAGCTTTATCCTGGCTTGCTTCGTGTTTGGCTCGGCTGAGGTCGCCGTGACGCGCGCCCAGAATCCGCAACCGACGCAGACGCCTGTCCAGAGCGTCGAAGACAAAGGAACGGTCAAGGTCCGTGTCGATCTGGTGACGCTCACACTGACCGTTACGGACATCTACGGCCGCTACGTTTCGGGGCTCGGGAAGAACGCATTTTCGGTCTTCGACAACGGGGTCGAACAAGAGATCACCTATTTCAGCGACACGGACGCGCCGGTCTCGCTCGGAATCGTGTTCGACGTTTCCGGATCGATGAACGGCCTCAAAATCGGAAAGGCGCGCAAGGCGCTTGAGCGGTTCATCAACACCAGCCATCCAAACGACGAGTACTTTCTTATCGCATTCAACAACCGTGCGCAGCTTTTGCTCGACCGCACACGCGACGGCGAGGCGGTCCTCAGCAAGCTGACGCTCGTCAATCCGCGGAGCAACACCGCGCTGTACGATGCCTGTTATCTCGGGATCGAGAAGGTTACCCGCGGCACGCACCAGAAAAAGGCGCTTCTGATCATCAGCGACGGTCAGGACAACGCTTCGCGGTACAATTTCGGCGAGGTCCGGCGATTGATGAAGGAATCGGACGTCGTCGTGTATGCGGTCGGAATCCTCGACGGCCGCGACGCGAGCAGCGCCGAAGGAATGCTCGGCAAGTCGTTCCTCGACGAACTGACCAGCGTCACCGGCGGGAAATCCTTCTATCCGGAGACGGACGTCGAGATGGATGAGATCTTCGAACGCATCGCGCTGGAATTGCGCCATCAGTACTCGATCGGTTACACTCCGGCCGATTTTCAAACCGATGGAAAATGGCATAAAGTGAGAGTTAAGGTCAAACCCCCGCGCGGTTTGCCGCGTCTAACGGTTCGCAGCCGCGAGGGCTATTTCGCGACGCCGCCGACGGATTTCAAATAGTTCGACTTGAGAGACGATGAAGAAACGAAACGTTCTGGTTCTTGTGCCGGTGATCGGAATTGCCCTGATCCCGGCATTTTTCAACTTTTTCAAAGCGGGCGCTCAGACGACCGAATTGCCAAAATCCCCGACCGTCAGCCCGACGAAGTCGGCAACGGTGACGCCGACGCCGTTCGATGATCCGGACACGATCACGGTCGAAACTGAGCTCGTCAATCTTTCGGTCCGCGTCATCGACCGCAACAGCCGTCCGGTGAACAACCTCAGGCAGGAGGATTTCAAGGTCTTCGAAGACAATGTTCCGCAGGAGATCGAGGCGTTTTCGAAAGCCGAGGTCCCAACGAACTACGCGCTCGTGATCGACAATTCGGGCTCGCTTCGGATGCAGCTCGACAAGGTCATCGAAGCGAGCAAGATCATCATCGGCACGAACAAACCCGATGACGAGACGAGCGTCATACGTTTCGTCGATTCCGAGAAGATCGAGATCACCCAGGATTTTACTCCGAGCAAGAGCGATCTGATGGACGCGCTCGACAATTTGTACATCGAGGGCGGGCAGACGGCGATCATCGATGCAGTCTATCTCGCCGCTCAGCGCGTCGACGAATACGAGAAATCCAAGGATCCGAACGAAAAGAAACGGCGCGCGCTGGTCCTTGTCAGCGACGGCGAGGACCGCGACAGCTTCTACAACGAACAACAGCTGTTCGAGTTGCTGCGCGAATCCGAGGTCCAGATCTACGCCATCGGATTCGTCAACGAGCTGAGCAAGGAAGGCGGATTCATCGCGAAAAGCCCGCAGGCAAAGGCGAAGGCCTTCTTGGAACGGCTCGCGAAGGAAACCGGCGGCAAGGTTTATTTCCCGAACGCGCTCAGCGAATTGAACGGGATCGCGTCCGACATTGCGAGCGAGCTGCGGACGCAGTATCTGATCAGCTATTCGCCGACGAACACCGACAAGGACGGCTCTTTCAGGGCCATCCGGGTGACCGTCGCGGACGGGCCGAACAAGGAAAAACGGATCGCGCTCACGCGGTCGGGCCGAAAGGCCCTGCCGCAGCTCCTGAGCCCGACGAAGAAGAACTGATCGTCCGGTCCCCGAGCGGCTTAACGGGGAATCGCTTCTCTCGAGGAATATACAACGCTTCCTAACAGGTCGCTCGGATTGAGGGCGTCGGCAGTTACCGCCTGGGATTGTCCCGGTTGCATTGCCGATGTCGACATCGATCAGTCCTTCGGGTTTCTTGAAAAGCAGTTGACCCGTTCGCGATCGGTGTCCGCTCTTTGTTCCGCCTCGCGCGTCGCCTTCAGCGACGAATGGTGTTTTGTCCGGAGACACGGGGTTCGCTCCGCTTCACCCCGAGCTTTGTGTGACGTCGGCTTCGGCGACCCGATTTCGTGCGGGAAATAGAGCATTTCACTATCCTTCGCTCCGGGCGGCATTGTCCCGATCGGATGGCGAATGAGTGATCTGGGGTGAGATGAGATTTCGAACCGTCCTTGTCGTTTACCTGATCGCGCTCGCGGTTGAGATCGCGGCGCTCGCGGTTGGCAGCATCAGGCTCGAATACATCGCAAAACCGATGCTGATGCCGGTACTGATCTGGTACTTCGCGGTCAATACGTCGGGCGTGAGAAGCCCGAGGAACGCACTGATCGCGGCGCTGCTGATGTCCTGGTTCGGCGATGTTTTTCTGCTCGCGGACAAAGCGTCAGGCGGCTATTTCATACACGGCCTCGGATCGTTCCTCGTGGCCCATCTGTTCTACATTCTCTACTTTTTGAAGGTCAGGAAGTTGAACGGCGTTACGGCGCCGCCGAAGCTCTGGCTGATCGTTCCGGCGGTGTTTTACGGCGCGGCGCTGTTCGGTTTCGTGTCGCCGTTCATCGACGACCTCTTCGTGCCGGTCGCGATCTATGCGACGGTCATCACGACGATGCTTGCGGCAAGCCTCGCCGCGTTCCGCTTCGATGGCGAGACATACGCCCGGCTGACTGTCGCCGGGACGGCGCTGTTCGTCGTTTCCGACTCGATCCTCGCGATAAACCGTTTCATCGATCCGGTCCCGTTCGGCGCGCCGCTGGTAATGCTGACCTACGCCGGGGCCCAATTCCTGATCACCGAAGGCGCGGTCCGGAACCTGAAGGACTGAAGCCCGGGATTTCGAAATCCAAAGGTTCCAGGATTCCAGGATTCCACGATTCCAGATATTCCAGATTCCAGGATTCCAGATTCAGGTCCTTTGGAGAACCGGACCCACCGACCGTTCGTGTCCGGTTCGTGCTGCTTCGTGGATGAAAAACGCTGACATCCACGAAGCAGCACCAAGGTGACACGAAGAACACTAGAGGCCCCGATTTGTAGATTTCGTTGGAATCCTGGATTGTGGATTCCAGATTCCACATTCCACGATTCCAGATTCAAGGATTCCAGATTCCAGGATTCCAGAAACTCCAAAGATTCCAGGAATTCCAGGATTCCAGAGTCTGTGGCATCCGGTCTCCGAGTGTTGGTCAGAGTCCACAAGTGCAAACAACAAGAACTCGAACTGGAATCTTGGAATTTGGAATCTTGGAATTTGAGATCCTTTGAACTTTCGTCCAATTTCCCGATCAGCTTGCGACGGCTTCCGATCTTTCGGCGACCTCGTCGAAGGCCGCGACCAGCGCCTGGGCGATCATCAGCGGGTGGCGGCCTTCAAGATCGCGCCGTTCGAACATTTTGACGAGCTTTCCGTCGCGAAGCAGACCGATCGACGGGGACGACGGCGGGTACGGAGCGAAATACTCCCGGGCGACGTCGGTCGCGTCGATATCCGCCCCCGCGAAGACCGTGATCGCGCGGTCCGGCTTGGTGGCCGAATTCTCGAGCGCCATCGCGATCCCCGGACGAACACCGCCGGCGGCGCATCCGCAGACCGAATTTACGACGATCATCAGCGTGCCCTTCGTGTTGCTCACCGCATCGACAACCTGTTCAGGTGATTTGGTTTCTTCAATTCCGAGCTGCGCCAATTCCTGGCGCATTCCATGGATCATTATTTCGGGATATGGCATATGTTTGTCTTTCGTTGAATAAAATCTTTACTTTTCTTTCAAGTATTCATTTTCGAGCGCGTTCCGTCAAGCCCGACCGATGCGTTTGTCCAGGCCTCGGACCAAATCGGCCGATTCCGTTGATAATCATTCCAACTTGTGAGCGCAATCACTAACTTAACCCTCGCGCGGTGAGAAGATAAGATTAGAGAACACTCCGAGGAGCGTAAATATGTTCGACACGCGCAAACCGGAACGAAGCTATCTGATGAAGGTCCTGTGGGACATTCAGAAGAAGAAACGCTGTATCGATTCCGAGGAGATCGCGAAGGTCGCCCAGGCTTTTGACATCTCACGGTCCGAAGTCGAGGGGATCATCAGCTTCTACCATTTCTATCACTTCGAGGACGCCGGGAAATTCACCGTCTATCTGGATAATTCGATCATTGCCGAAATGAACGGCCGGGCCGAGGTCAAGCGGGCGTTCGAGGAGGCGGTCGGGATGCCTTTCGGGAACGTCAAGCCGGACAGTTCGTTCGGGTTGTTCGAGACCTCGTGCATCGGGCTCTCGGATCAGGAACCCGCCTGTTTGATCAATTTCAAACCCTTTACGCGGTTGACCCCGGACAAGGCGCGTTCGATCATCCTTCAACTGCGAAGCGGACGTCGCCCGTCGGAGATCTGCGACATTCCCGAAGTCAATGTACGGTACACTCCGGATGCCGAACGCACGGTGTTTTTCCGGCCGTTCGAACGATTCAAGACGCTCACGAATCTTCTCGACCTATCGCCGGACGATGTGATCGACACGATCAAACGTTCAAAACTGGCCGGCGGCGGCGGCGCGTTCTTCCCGACGGGGCTCAAATGGGAACTCTGCCGAAAGAACGAATCAGACGTCCGGTACCTGATCTGCAACGCCGACGAGGGCGAACCCGGAACGTTCAAGGATCGGGCGCTTCTTCAGGAACGGCCCGAACTGCTGATCGAGGGAATGATCATTGCCGCGTACGCGATCGGCGCGGCGCGCGGCGCGATATATCTCCGCGCCGAGTATATGTATCTCGAGAACCGTCTTCGCGAGATCATCAGCGAATACCGCAAACACGGCTTCCTTGGGAAGAACATCCCGGCGCGCGATCCGTTTGAGTTCGATCTTTACGTCCATCTCGGCGCCGGCGCGTACGTCTGCGGCGAGGAGACCGCGCTGATCCATTCGATGGAAGGAAAGCGCGGCGAACCCGGCACAAAGGAACATTTCCCCGTTGAGCGCGGCTTCCGCGACAAGCCGACGGTCGTCAACAACGTCGAGACGCTGGCCACTGTTCCGCGGATCTTCGAGATCGGGCTCGCGAAATGGCTTTCGACCGGCACGAACAAGACGCCCGGGACGAAGATCCTCAGCGTCTCGGGCGACTGCGCCAATCCCGGCATCTACGAGATCGAATGGGGAATGAAGGTGGGCGATCTGCTGGCTCGCGCCGGCGCCGAGAATCCGCGGATGCTGCAGCTCAGCGGCCCGTCGGGCCAGTGCTATGCCGTCTCGCGCGCGGACGCGCAGGGATCGGGATTCCTGGTCGACGGCGATTACAACCGCGCGTTCAGCGGCGAGGATCTCCGCTGCGGAGGTTCGGTTATGATCTTCAATGACCAGCGGAACATCCTTGCGATATTGAAATCGTACTCCGACTTCTTCGTTGCCGAGTCGTGCGGCATCTGCGTCCCGTGCCGGACCGGCAACTTCCTGCTCAACAAGAAGCTGCAGAAACTGATGAACGGGCACGGCCAGAAATCCGACCTTTCCGACATCCGCGACTGGAGCACGATCATCAAGACCACCAGCCGTTGCGGGCTCGGCCAGATGGCGAACGATTCCCTTATCCGGTCGATCTCGAAGTTTCCGGAGGTTTTCGACGCCGCATTGAACGAGAACACCGACTTCAGCACGGCTTTCGATCTGGAGCACGCGACCGCGGAGTACGACCGCATCATCGCGGACATAAATTCTAGTTATGACTAAGCAGGCCACGATCAAGATAGACGGCAAGCCGGTCGAGACGACCGAGGGCAGGAACCTGATCGACGTCGCCAAAGAGAACGGGGTCTTCATTCCGACGCTTTGCTATTTCCGGAACATCGATCCGCTGGCGACCTGCCGCATCTGCACCGTCAAGGTCAATGGGAAGCACACGACCGGCTGCACCTCGAAGGTCGCGGACGGGATGGAGATCGAGGTCAACACTCCCGAACTCCTTGACAACCGCCGCGCGATCATCGAGATGCTTTACGCCGAAGGCAATCATTTCTGCCCCTCGTGCGAAAAAAGCGGCAAATGCGATATGCAGAACCTCGGCTACGATATGGGCATCACCGTCACCCGTTATCCGCACGTTTTCACGAACAAGCTCGTCGATTTCAATCCGAAACGAATGGTGATGGAGTCGAACCGCTGCATACTCTGCCGGCGGTGCGTCGAGGAAGTGAAGACAAAGGACGGAATGGACGTCTTCTCGTTCGTCGGCCGCGGCGTCAAGACTCGCGTCCAGATCGATTACGAACAGGAGGCGAAACTCTCGGAAAGCGAGGCGATGCGGGCGATGAACCTGTGTCCGGTCGGCGCGATCCTTGTCAAGGGAATGATCCACGAGGAGCCTTTTGGCGAACGGAAATACGACATCCGCGGTAAGGATGTCAAAAGAAGTTACAACGGCGGCGTTTTGCGAAAACTGCCCGATGAGAAGTTCGTCGTCGCGACGACGTCGCTCGCGGGTTGTTTCGGATGCCATATGTCGCTTCTCGACATCGACACCGAGCTCGTCGATATGCTCGACATCATCGAGTTCAACAAATCGCCGCTGACGGACATCAAGCATTTTACGAAACGGGCGCATATCGGGCTTATCGAGGGCGGCTGCTCGAACTCCGAGAACGTCCACGTGCTGCGCGAGTTCCGAAAGCGTTGCGACATCCTGATCAGCCTCGGCGAGTGCGCGATAATGGGAGGAATCCCGGCGATGCGCAATTTCGTGCCGTTGCGCGAATGTCTCGAGGAGGCGTATCTGAACAGCAAGACCTGCGAGCTCGGCGCCTACGTCGTTCCCGGTCACGAGGACATCCCCAAGATCCTGAACAACGTTTACCCGTGCAACGAAGTCGTCAAGATCGATTACTACATTCCGGGATGCCCGCCGAACGCGCAGCACATCTGGAAGGTCGTCAAAAGCATCCTGCTCGGCGAGGAATTCTCGATCGCGCACGATGAGTTCAAGTATGACTGATTCGATTTTGGATTTTGGATTTCGGACTTTCGAACTTCGGTGCGGCCACGCCGCATCGGGGCATTTGGAATCTGGAATTTGGAATTTGGAATCTCAGGGAATTTATGTCCACCAAGATCACGATCGATCCGGTGACACGGGTCGAGGGACACGGAAAAGTAACGATCCTGCTCGATGATTCGAACCGCGTCCGCGACGCGTTTTTTCATATCGTCGAGTTTCGAGGATTTGAACGCTTCATTCAGGGCCATCCGTATTGGGAGGCCCCGGTAATGGTTCAGCGCCTATGCGGCATCTGTCCTGTGAGTCACCATCTCGCTGCCGCAAAGGCGATCGATCAGATCTTTGGGCTCGATCCGGACGATCTGTCGGTGCCGGTCCAGAAGATCAGGCGATTGCTGCATTTCGGACAGGTTTTTCAATCGCACGCGTTGCATTTCTTCTATCTCGCGGCGCCCGACCTTCTGTTCGGATACGATGCCGACCCGATCAAACGAAACGTCGTCGGCGTCGCGCGCGAGCATCCCGAACTCGCCCGCCGCGGGATCCTGATGCGCAAGTTCGGCCAAGAGATAATCCGCTTGATCACCGGCAAGAAGATTCACGGAATCTCGGCGACGCCCGGTGGCGTCCATAAGCACATCGATGCCCGCGAGGTCAGCTATTTCCTTGATGGAAAGGACATTCCAAGCGTCGATTCAATGGTCGAATGGGCCTCGGAAACCGTCGCCTTCTTCCGCGAGTACCATTCAAAGAACAAGGCGTTCCTCGACTCGTTCGCCGCTTATCCGTCGGGGCATCTCGGGCTGGTCAACAAAAACGACGGTTCGCTTGAACTTTACGACGGGGCGCTCCGCGCCGTCGATGCCGACGGCGTACGGACGCTCGACGACATCCCGGCAACCGAATACGCCGATCATTTCTATGAGAGCGTCGAGCGCTGGACATATCTCAAGTTCCCGTATCTGAAGCATTTGGGTCGTGAGCAGGGCTGGAACCGGGTCGGACCGCTCGCGCGGCTCAACGTCTGCGAGAGTATCGGAACGCCGCTCGCCGACGCCGAACGCAAGGAATTCAAGGCCGTGACCGGCGGTCGTGTCAACAATATGACAATGCACACGCATTGGGCGCGGCTCATCGAATCGCTCCACTGCGCCGAAACGATCCGCGACCTGCTGAACGACCACGACATCCTAAGCAACGACCTGTTGCGCAAGGGCGAGCGTCGTCGGGCCGGCGTGGGCGTCATCGAGGCGCCGCGCGGAACGCTGATCCACGAATACGAGGTCGATGAAAAGGATCGGATCACGCGCTGCAACCTGATCGTCTCAACGACGCATAACAACGAGCCGATGAACCGCGCCGTCCGCTGGGTCGCCGAGAACACGATGAACGGCAAGCCGCAGATAACCGACGTAATGTTGAACCAGGTCGAGGTCGCGATTCGCGCGTACGATCCGTGCCTGAGCTGCGCGACCCACGCCGTCGGCCAGATGCCGCTCGATGTTTCGATCGTTGGTTCGGGCGGAGAGGTTCTGGACCGCCGGACGAGATGAACGAGGTGCTGATCATCGCCATCGGAAACGACGCGCGCGGCGACGACGGGCTCGGCTGGAATTTCGCAGACCGCATCGCAAAAGAAGACTTCACGCGGATCGAGTTCAGGTATCAGTTGCAGATCGAAGACGCCGAATTGATCGCGCAGTATCAATGCGTCCTTTTCGTCGATGCCTGTGTCGAGCCGTGCGCCGGCGGGTTCTCTTTCGAGCCCGTCGCACCGTCCGGAGGCTCGGAGGTTTCGACCCATCGGCTGCCTCCCGACGCGGTCGTTTCGCTTGCCCGTGTCCTGTACGGAGCGCGGCCCAATGCGCGTCTGCTCAGGATCGACGGCGAAAACTTCGAACTCGGCGAACCGCTCTCGGCGACGGCCCGACGGAATCTCGAATCTGCGGTCGAGGCTTGGCAGAGCGAACGACGACACTTAAAGCCTGAAGACGCGTTCGCGCAGGATCCGTGACTGTAGACGGCTCGCCTGAATCTCCTGCCCGTTCAACATCGAAATCAAGTAGATCCCACCCGGCATCGGACTGATATGCGAGATTTGTGCGACGTTCGCAATCGCGCTGCGGGAAAGACGTATGAACCGCTCCGGCACGAGCCGGCTCTCAAGGTCCTTGAGCCGATAATTGATCACGTACCGTTGGTTCTCTGCCGTCACGATGTGGAGAAGTTCGCCGTCCGCGACGATCGTTGCGATCTCGGCAACCGGTACGAGATGGATCTCACCGCGGCGCTTTACCGGGATCCGCTCGAGATACGCTGGTCGCGAGACCTCATCGTAAACGTCTGCCGCAGCCCTGGCGTTCTCGGACTCGCGCTCGCGCCAGTCTGCCTTTTCAAGACGCTCCTTGGCCCGGTTCACCGCTTCGCGCAGACGCGCCGCTTCGACCGGCTTCAACAAATAGTCGACGGCGTTGACCCCAAATGCCTGAACCGCGAACTCATCGTACGCCGTAACGAATGCGACGAGCGGCATCTGCGTCCGCCGCAACGATCTGACAACCTCAAGCCCCGAAGCCTCAGGCATCTGCAGATCGAGCAACGCAAGGTCCGGTTTCAGCGACTTGATCAGGTCGATCGCCGCCGCGCCGTCCTCTGCCTCGCCGATCAACTCGACGTCGTTCATCGTCCGCAATGCGGATTTCAGAAATTCCCTCGCCGGACGCTCATCGTCGGCGATGACGATAGTTATCTTCTCATTCATAAATTCTTCGCGGCTCGTTCACTTACGGGCAAACGCAATTCGGCGCGCGTTCCGGCGCCCATCTGCCCTATCGTCAGACTCGCACCGCCGCCGTAATAGCTCTCGAGCCTCTCCCTGATGTTTCGGAGACCGACGCCGTCCGCCCTTTCGAAGGTTGGACGCGTCTTGCCGGCCCCGGTGTCGGTCACCGCCATAACAAGGACCGGCCCGTGGCCGTCCGATTCAACGGTCGCCGTCAGACATACTTCCCCACCGCTCTTGTTTCGCGAAACAGCGTGCTTGATAGCGTTCTCGACCAATGGCTGAAGCACAAGGCTTGGGATTCTCACAGTGCCAAGTTCGTCGGCGACATCGATTCTGACGCGAAGGCGCTCCTCAAACCGGGCGCTTTCGATGTCGAGGTAGTTCTCAATAAGTCTGACCTCTTCCGAAAGCGTCGAGAATTCGCCGGTGGCGGCAAGAACGCCGCGCAGCAACTTTGTCAGGTGCATCAGGGTCTCAAATGCCCTGTCCGGCGCCGTTCGGATCAAATATCCGATCGTCGTCAGCGAATTGAAAAGAAAATGCGGGTTGATCTGCGCCCGCAACGCGGAAAGCTGCGCCTCGGCCGCGAGCTTCGAGAACTCTTGTTCGCGCAATTCGACCTCGCAGCGTTCGTGCGTGACGCGCAGCGCGTCGATCCGCCGGGCGGCGATCAATGCCACCGATTCTAAAGTTTGGATCTCTCCCGATAGTAGATTGCGGCCTCCTGCAAACCCCGAAAGCTCGATATTGAAGCGCGGAGGCTCAACCGTCGGGATCGCAACCGTCGCACCGGACCTCGATGCCTCAACCGCCGGAAGCAAGTGATCGGACTCGGGAGTCTCCCGCCATTTCGCATCAGTGCAACCGAGCGCGTCGCGCAGCCATTCCGTGACGACGTCCATCGCGCCGCGCGGATGGTCTTCACGTTCGAGATCGGCCGAGATATCGGCCTTCAACTGCTCGAAATTCGTCCGCCGGAGCAGGACGCTGTCGACAAACCATTCGGCCGCGCGATGAAGCTTCGGATAGATCAGGGCCGTCCCGATCCAAAGCGCGAGCACGACGACGGCCGCCTGAACATCGTTGCGGTCGTGCGATTCGTGCCACGCGAGCAGAGGCACGGCGATCCAAACGTAAAAACCGAAGGCGACGAGGGCCAGCATCATCAGCGACAACGCCCGTTTGAGAAAGAGATCGGCGAACGCGAAGCGGTAATCCTGGAGCAAGATCGCAACGGCGAGCGGCAGAGACGACTGATGCGCGACGAGTTCGACGGGCCACGACGACTGGTCGCTGTGCGCGCTCAGATGAAGCGCCGAAAGCGCGAAGACCAGAAGCGCGGCAACCCACACCGCCTTTCGTTCGAGCGATTGCCTGAACGCCGTCACGAGCAGGCCCGCAAGTATCGCGAGCGCCCCGAACGACAGGACGCGAAGCGACAGCCTCGAAGGCACGGCATCGTTCCCGGCCGCGGCAAGCAGATTCAGGGCCGCCGCAAATGCGCTCAGGAAATATGCTGCGACCGTCAGATAGCGCAACGGTTCGCGGGCCGATTCCGCGCTTTTCCACGTTGAGTGAACGACGACCGACGGCAGAAACCCGAGCGCCGAATACGGGAGCGCCAGTAGCCAGGGCGAAGCCGGCGCGAAACCGAAATCCTTGAGAACGAACACGATGAACTCGCCGAGATTCCACGTCAGTCCGAGTACGCCGGTCAACGCAAGCAATCGGTCGAAAGACGGCCGATCGCCGGTCCGGCGGTGCGAGAAGACCATCGCCAGCAGCAATGAGTAAAGCGCGATCCCGACCGAGAATCCGAGGAGATTTATCAACAGCGCCGTATTCAGCATCGGTAATGCTTTATTAAACGGAACTTGAGGCGGATTTGCAAAGAACAATCCGCGGGTTTCCATTTAATCCCGAATTATGCAGAAGAGGCGATTTTGACTATTCTCGGCGCCTCGGTCGCGGCGGGGCCTGCGCGACGGTCCGGAATGCCTTAAGCAAACAGGCTTTTTTCCACCCAAGGAACGCAATGGGCGCAATTTCAAACAGTCCGAAACTCGTCAAGAATCCGCGCGCGTGATTTGGGTTTAGTAGAGTCGAAGACTGGCGCGCTGATTTGTTAGGTCGCGTTTCCGGTCCCCG